>JANWHK010000180.1 GCA_025450395.1 Bacteroidia bacterium | reverse complement strand
GAGGCAGGCAGGGAAAAGGTGATACAATTTGTAATACAAGCAAAAAATGATATAGGAAAAGCGGAAGTAAAGGTGAAAGTGAATGGGCTGAATGAAGTGTTCAAGGATGAAACTGAAATTGCGGTCAGACCGGCAGCAGGGCTGCAGATGCGTACGAAAGAAGGCCTGTTGCAGGCCGGAAAAACAGAAAGTTTTGATCTTGCCGGGGATTTTATGGGTACACCACAACTGAAAGTGATGGTCAGTAATTCACCATTGACCCAACTTTCAGGCATGATGCGCAGTTTGCTTCGCTACCCTTATGGCTGTGCTGAGCAAACTATTTCCACAGCATTTCCGCAGGTGTATTTTTCGGAATATGCCAAGGCGGTCGGCCAGTTCGCGAATTATGACAAGTTGGGAGAAAATGAGATGAACCCGAATTACAACGTGACCGAGGCCATTAAAAAGATCAATGCACTAGCCGCGTCGGATGGAAATATTTCCTATTGGCCGGGGTATTATGATTATAACCTTTATCTCAATGCCTATGCCTTGCATTTTTTAACAGAATGTGATAAAAAAGGCTTTGATATTAACCAGTCACTGAAATCCAGGCTTACTACTTTATGCATCAGCCAGACCTCAGGTTCATTGGAAGAAACCGACAAGGTGAGAAGCGAAAGCGGCCAATGGGTTGACAGGAAATTCATCAGCAGGGAAAAAACATACGCCCTCTATGTGCTGGCGCTTGCAGGTTCGCCTAACAGGAGTGCCATGAACTATTGCAAGATGTCTCAGGGCAGGATGCACAATTCTTCAAAATACCTGCTTGCCAGCAGTTATGCAATGGCGGGGGACATGAAAAGTTTCAGGGAGATTTTGCCTAAAGCGTATGTCCGTGAAAATGATTTTACCTGGTCCTGGTACAGCTTTTCTTCCCCTATCCGCGACAAGGCACTGGTATTAAATGCGCTCATAGAATCTGACATCAATAATCCACAGGTCCTGGAAATGGTGCGGACACTTTCATCGGAAATAAAACAAAGTGCTTATTACAATACGAATGAAATGTGTTACAGCCTGCTGGCCATGGGCAAATACAGCCAGAAGACGATAGTACCCGGAGGCAAGGCCATCGTGATGGCTGATGGCAGAAAAATAGGTACTTATGATGGCAGGAGTCTTACAGTGAACCTGAAGGAAAAATTCAGGAATATAAGTGTACAGAACAACGGCAAGGGAACTGTCTATTACAACTGCATCTATGAAGGCATCAGTGCTACAGGAGATGTGACCGAGGAGGATAAGGGGGTGATCGTGAGACGTTATTTCTACAACCGGAAAGGGGAGAGCATTAATCCTGCAAATATCAGGCAGAATGACCTGGTGGTAATCAAAATTACGGTGCAGACTACGTTCGCCACAGGCCTGAGGAATGTGGCCATCACAGATATTTTACCAGCCGGGCTGGAAATTGAAAATCCGCGAATTACCGCAACCAAGGAACTTGAATGGATCAAGGGTCAGTCGTATGCCAGCTATATGGATATCCGCGATGACAGGATCAATTATTTTATGGACCTGACTTATAACCGCCAGGAAACTTTGTATTACATGTGCAGGGCTGTTTCAAAAGGCCGGTTTATTCTTGGTCCGGTGCAGGCAGATGCGATGTATGATGGAAGTATACACAGCTATAATGGGAAGGGGATACTTGTGGTGGGAGAAAGGTAATCAGTGAGGAGGATATACGATATACGACATACGACATACGATTGAATGTACGATGTATGGGGAATGTACGATGTATTGAAACAAATCCATTATTCATTATCCATTATCAATTGTCCATTATCCATTATCAATTGTCCATTATCAATTGTCCATTATCAATTATTCATTATTGGTTCCTCGTGACGTGTATATACAAATCCTCCACCTTCTGCCTTGCCCAGGGTGTTTTGCGGAGGAATGTCAGGCTGGACTTGATGCTGGGATTGGACTTGAAACAGTTGATAGGTATGTGATAAGCCAATTGTTCCCAACCATAAAAAGCGTGCAGATGTTTCAACATCACCTCCAGCGTGATGCCATGCAGGGGATTATTGGGTTGTTCAGGCATGGGGATAAATCAAGGGGATCAGGTTAACACGACATATTCATCGGAATCCTTGAAGAACATGGACGATATTTTGGCATATTTGCGGTAATACCAGAACGTCAGCGCTGAAAATACAAGGTCTATCAGGTAGAGTATAATACCTATCCAGAAATACTGCCTGTTTAAATCCTTGTAATCCAGGAAAGTCTTTGTTTTGCCCTGGAGATGTGTGACATAGAGGTTGATGGGTTTGTCGGCTTTTAAAAGGTAATCCGTATAATATACAGTAAGCATGTCGCCGATCTTCATCTGGGTGAGCAGTTTTTCCTGGTTAAAATCCCTTGTCTGGTAGATGCCGAATATCTGAGCATTGCCTTTCAGGCGAAAGAAAACAACATCTTTTACCCTTTTCACTTTTACCTTTGTAGTGCCTATTTCTTCAAGCGTGCCGGTATGCCTCCTGAATTTTTCAGGGCCCCAGGTCGACCTATAGAAAAAAATCGATCCGAATATGAACCAAATTGATGATACAGCTATAAGTATGACTAATTTGAATGCCATGAGAGCTTGTGCAATTGTTACTGCAATTTAACACCATTTCACGGGATAAAACAAGTTTATTTTATCCATTTCCGTGAACAAGTCAGCTTCAGTCAGTTTCAAGCATTTTTTTGATTTCGACCAGGATTGGATTCCAGCCTTGACCTTCATTGTATGCTTCCTTGTATCTCCTGTCCCCGTCGGCCACTTTTTTATAGTCTCCCTGGATAACGGTCAGTATTGTTTCGTCTTTTTCGGGATACAGGTCATACGTCACGGTGAGGTAATTTTCGGGGATGTCCTCTATATCTGAATTCGGGTCAATGGTAGTGTAGGCAAGCAATGTTCCCGGTTCTATTTTTACAATATGGCCCTTGACAAATACCATGTCCTTTCCTTCATATTGTCCTTTCCAAAGCAAGGGGCTTCCTATCGTCCAATCGGAAACCGTCTCGCAGCCAAACATGTATTTTTTGGTTTGTTCGGGGTTGGTGAGGGCATCCCATACCCTGTCGGCAGTAGCGTTAATGCGTATACTGCTTTTCACGTTGAGTTGGTTGTCTCTTGTATTCATAATAGTTTTGTTTGTTAAATCGTCGCTGATTCTTACAAATTTGCATATTTTTTTCCAAATAAACAAATTCTCAAGAATAATAAAACTCCTTATTTTCCGCGCCTTACCGCATAGACCAGTTCATCAAGATATTCACCATTTTTGAACAGTGACTGGTCCAAACGCGCTTCAAGGGTAAAACCGGCCTTTTCAAGTGCTTTTTGGGAACCGATATTGGTGCCGAAAGGCCTGGCGTATATCCTGCTGATATCCCAGGTTTTAAAGCCATATTCCACCATGTGTTTAATGGCTTTTGTAATAATGCCATGCCCCCAGTAGGGTTCTGCCAGCCAGTACCCGAGTTCCGCATTTTTGCGTTGTATGTCTGTTTGCAGGTGCAGGCCTATTCCACCCGATGCCTGGCCATTAATGTCAATGGTAAAAATATTTACAGGGTCGCCCTTGCCCGCAAATTCAATGAACATCCGGCCATTTTCTTCGGTATACGGGTGGGGAAACTGGTCGGTCATGTTTTTCGCAATATTAAAATTGTTTGCAAATCTCACCAGGCTGGTCAGGTCGTCATCTCTCCAGGGTCTTAACGTGAAATTCATGGTGTTCGTTTAAAGCTGGTGCTGGAATTCCTTCAGTATGCGGTAAATAGTGGCAGGACTGATGTCCAGTATTTTGGCAATCCTTGGAATGTCATCGTTGTATTTCCTGAGCATGGCCGCAATAATCTTATAGGTGTATTCCCGTATGGTCAGTTCTTCCGTCAGCAACTGGTTGGTAAAATTGGTGTGCTGGAACATAATGTGCTCATCGAGTATTTCATTTGTATCCGATAAAACTACCGCCACCTCTATGATGGCTTTCAGTTCCCTTACATTGCCGGGGAAAGGGTAGGACAGGAGTTTCTGGCAGGCCTTCTCACTTAAGGATTTAACCGGCATCTGGTTGGATTTGCAAAACTCGTCAATATGGTGCTTGGCGATCAGCAGGACATCGTGTTCCCTGTCGCGCAGGGGTGGCAAGTGGATGTTCAGGCCCATGATCCTGAAGAACAGGTCTTCACGGAACTGTTTTTCTTCCACCAGGTTTTTTAGGTTCTGGTGAGTGGCGATGATCAGTTTGCAGTCGATCTTGTTGGCCACATTGCTTCCAACCGGTGTCACCTCGCGCTCCTGGAGTATACGCAATAATTTGGTCTGCATGGAAAGATCCATCTCGGCGATTTCGTCCAGGAATATGGTACCACCATGCGCTTCCAGGAATTTTCCCTTGCGTTTTTCAATTGCACCGGTAAAGGCTCCTTTTTCGTGACCGAACAACTCACTTTCTATAAGTTCCTTGGGTATGGCAGACATGTTCACAGCAACAAAAGGCTTGTTTTTCCTGTCAGAATTGTAATGTATAGCTTTGGCTATAAGTTCTTTTCCTGTGCCCGTTTCGCCTGTGATGGATACATTGATGTTGGAGGCGCTGGCTTTTTTCAGGAGGGCGAAAATATTCTTGATGGCCTGGCTCTGGCCAATGATGGTGGTCGAAAAATTGTATTTCTGTTCAACTTCATTCTGCAGGTATTCAATACGGTCCTGCAGGCTTGATTTTTTAAGGACGTTGTTGACATTGTTGAATATCCTGCTGTGCATGTCAGGACTTTTCACGAGGTAATCGTAAGCGCCGTGTTTCAACAGTCCTACCGCCACTTCAATATCGCTCTGGTCAGAGATGATGATGACCTCTATATTCGGGTTGTGCTCTTTTATCTTCTTGAGAAGTATGGCTCCGTCGAGGTCCGGCAGTTTATAATCCAGGGTCACTACCTGCGGGTTTTCGTGCAGGGCTTTCAGGAAATCTGTTCCGTTGAAAAAACTCCTTACCTCAATATCTGGATTCTGTGATAAGCAATGTACCAATAATTTGTTGTACCATTCATTGTCTTCAACTATGAATGCCTTGTATTGTTGAGATGCTGACATTTCTGAAATTTAATCTAAATCGCAAAAATAATCAACCTTATTGATTTTCAACATATTCTTGTAATAAATGTTCGAGTTTTTTAAATTGTTCCTTGAATTGGTCAAAGATATAAGCTATATTTTCCTCATCTGTAATCACATCCACTTCGGTTTCGGACTCCAGTTGTTTGATGGTTTCGTAGCTCGTCTTTGCAAAAATGAACTTTAGGGGTGAGGCGATTCGGTGGGCTGTGAGGTTTATTTTCTCCCGGTCGTCATTCTTCAGGTAGGTCTCTATTTCATTTATTCCCTTATGTGTTGAATCGATCAGTGTAATGATCATATCCCTGATAAAGCTCTTGTCGTTGCCCGACTGCCTCTGCAATTCAGACAGGTCAAATGCACCTGCCTTGTTAATAACAGTATGTTCCGGTAAGTCCGGCACGGGCAATACGGTATAATCAGTTCCCATGCCGAAAATCTTGTATAAAAGGTTCAGCAGCTTGTTTTCCTTAAACGGTTTTTCCAGGAATAAATTTACGCCGATGTTATTGAAAATGTCCATGTGTTCATTTGTGATGGCAGCCGAAACCGCAATGATGGGTATGCCGGCGACATCCTGGTTATTGCTGGCCCTTATCCGCTTGCTGGTTTCCAGGCCGTCGAGTTCGGGCATCTTGATGTCCATAAGAATACAATCAAAAACCTTGCTCTTCAGCAGTGAAAGTACCTGTGTCCCGTTTTCAGCCTCGGTGATAAGGGCACTGTATTTTTGAAGGATATTGTTCAGCAATATCCGGTTAAATGGCTCGTCATCCGCTATCAATATACGTTTGTTCCTCAGGAAATTCTTAAAGTCGAGATATTGATTCTCCACCGAAATATCAAAATTTGTTCCGCCCTCAAAAGGAATTTCAATGCTGATGGTGGTGCCTTCATTGATCTTGCTTTCAATTTCTATGGTACCACGGTACAATTCAACCAGCATCTTGGTAATGCTCAATCCCAGGCCTGTGCTGCCTGACTTCGTCCACCTCGCGTTTTCAGCCATGTGAAACTCCTTGAAAATATTGTCCAGTTCTGTTTTTTCAATACCTATTCCCGTGTCCTTGACACTGATTT
>JANWHK010000179.1 GCA_025450395.1 Bacteroidia bacterium | reverse complement strand
TCAGGAGAGTTTGACGTAAAAATGACATTGACGAAGGGATATGTAATAAGTTGCAGGGAATTTGTAACAGTTGGTTTGAATGAGATGAAAAAAAACGGCCTTAAACATGATTTAAGGCCGAGGTAAAAGCCTTGGATCCCGCTCCGCCTAAGGAGGACTCGGGATTAGTTCGACTTACAATTTTCCATCCCGCTCCGGCGGGATTGAAAATTGAGTCTCACTAAATTGTTGTGTTCTATGAATTTGGCATCACCGCTTTGGGTGCAGCATTCTTTATGATTTCACTGGCTCCACTCTCGAATTTCTTGAAATTCTCATTGAATTTCTCAGCCAGCTGGTTCGCGGTTTGATCATACGCGCTCTTGTCTTCCCAGGTATTCCTCGGGTGCAATATCTCCTGGGGAACATCCGGACAGCTATCCGGCATCATCACGCCGAAAACAGGATGCCTTGTATATTCTACATTGTTCAGTTCACCGTTCAGGGCAGCAGTCAGCATAGCACGGGTATAGGACAGTTTCATCCTGTGACCCACGCCATAACCTCCACCACTCCAGCCGGTGTTCACCATCCAAACATTGATATCCTTGTTCGCATTGAGCTTGGCACCCAATAACTCCGCATATTTAGTCGGGTGCAAAGGCAGGAAAGCCTGTCCGAAGCACGCTGAGAATGTAAGTTGTGGTTCAGTGATGCCCGCTTCAGTACCTGCTACCTTACTGGTATAACCGGAGATAAAATGGTACATGGCCTGCTCAGGGCTCAGTTTGGAGATCGGTGGCAATACACCATAAGCATCGCAGGTCAGGAAGAAAATATTCTTCGGCGCCTTGCCTATTGAAGGCTCGGCAATATTGCTGATATAATCGATCGGGTAAGCGACCCTTGTATTTTCAGTAACGGAAATATCCTCGTAATTAACCTTGTTGGAACCTGCATGGAACCTCACGTTCTCAACCAGGGCACCGTGTTTGATGGCATGCCAGATCTGCGGTTCCTTTTCCTCGGTCAGGTCAATGCATTTGGCATAACAACCGCCTTCAAAATTGAAAACAGAGTCATCTGCCCAGCCGTGCTCATCATCACCTATCAGTTTCCTGTTAGGATCAGCAGACAAGGTAGTTTTGCCAGTACCTGACAAACCGAAGAAAATGGCAGTATCACCTTTTTCGCCTATATTGGCAGAACAGTGCATGGAAAGAACACCTCTTTCATGCGGTAAAATATAATTCAATACGGTAAAGATACCTTTCTTGATCTCGCCGGTATAACCCGAGCCACCGATCAGGATGATCTTCTTTGTGAAGTTGATAATGGAAAAATTGTGTTGCCTGGTACCGTCCAATTCAGGATTTGCTTTAAACGATGGAGCAGCTAAAATTAACCAGTCAATAGGAGCGCTTTCAGGCTTTTCCGGGCGCAGGAACAGGTTGTTGGCAAACAGGTTCTGGTAAGCGGTTTCGGTCACCACCTTGATATTCAACCTGTAATCAGGATGTGCACAAGCGTATGAATCCCTTACAAACAGGTCCTTGCCCTGATAATGGGCTACCACTTTATCCAATAAGGAGTCAAATTTAGCGGGATCAAATTTTGTGTTCACCGGGCCCCACCATACAGTGTTTTCAGTCTTTTCATCACTGACAGTGAATTTATCTTTGGGAGAACGGCCTGTAAACTCACCGGTATCTGCAGCCAATGCACCTTTATCAGTCAATACACCCTCTTTTCCTTCCAGGGCTTTTTTTACTAATTCATCCGGCGTGAGATTTAAATAGGCATTTTTCGCTTTTGAAACAATCCCAGATAAAATGTCTTGATTTGTCATAGTGTTTTGTTTTTTCGTAAATATGGGTTGCAAATTTATGAAATTTTATGAAAATTACCATAAAATAGCCGATTTATGGCTAAGTTGTTGATATATTTAAGGCTAAAACCGCCTTTTTTACTTAAAAAGGTGCTTGTTTTGAATCAAAATCCGATAGATGTCCCCAAAACGTATCTTACTCATTATTACCACGTTAATTATTCTATTGCTTGCCGGGATTTTCCTGTTCCCGAATTTTATCTCCCCCTTTAGTGAAAATGAGATAGATCAGCATATTTTATTCCAGTTCAGGATACCCAAGACCCTGACCGCTTTTTTCGCCGGAATGGCCTTGTCTGTTTCGGGGTTCATCTTGCAGCAGTTGTTCAAGAACAACCTGGCCGGTCCCTATATACTGGGCGTCAGTTCGGGCGCTTCATTTGCTGTCGGACTTGTCATCATCGGCAGCAGTTCCATCCCTATGCTCAACAGTGGCATCAGCATTTCCCTTGCGGGTTTTTTAGGCGCCTTCGGCATATTGATGCTGATACTCACCGTCTCCTCACGTTACGGTTATGGTGCCATCATCCTGCTTTTCGGGGTCATCATAGGGCAGCTGACAGGGGCCTTGCAGGGCTTGCTGAGTTATATCGCCATCCCTACCGACCTCAAGAATTTCACACTCTGGAGCATGGGCTCATTTAACCAGGTCATCGGTGCCGACCTCGTCATCCTAATGATAGCGACCCTGGGTGGACTGGTATGGTCATTTTTCATGATGCCCAGCCTGTCCGTCATGTTGCTGGGCGATGACGTCTCACGCACCCTGGGCGTCAATACCCGCAGCATTTCCATGCAACTCCTGGCCTGCACAGGTTTGTTGACCGGCATTGCCACCGCGTATTGCGGACCTGTAGCGTTTATAGGCATGGCCATACCCAATGCTGTGCGCTTGTTATTCAAGACCTCCAATTTCAAACACCTATTGATACTGAATGCCGTCCTAGGTAGTTGCATGGCGCTTGTCAGTGATATCATCTCCTCCCTGCCCATAGCGAACATCAATATCCCCATCAACGTCACGACAGCTTTGATAGGCGGACCGTTCATCATCTACATCTTATTGAAAAACAGGCATTGATATGGAGGAACTACTCGAAATAAAACACCTGAACATCGGCAGGAAATCTGTTTTGATCCATGATATCAATTGCAATATCAACAAGGGCGAACTGGTGATACTCACCGGGGTGAACGGCTGTGGGAAATCAACGCTGTTGAAAACCCTCGCACATCTCATACATCCCCTCAACGGCAGTATCATGGTCAACAGGTTACAGTTAAGCATATTGAATGCCAGGGAATGTTCAAGACTCATTGCTTTTGCCAGCACCACCAGGATACACGAAGATTATATCAAGGTCAATGAAATGGTGGCATTCGGGCGCTTTCCCTTCGGCCAGAAAATATGGAATGACGTAGAATCGGACGCCCATGTCGAAGAAGCGATGCGACTGATGAAGATTGAACATATAGCAGATAAATACCTGAACACCATCAGTGACGGCGAATGGCAGAAAGCCAATGTTTCACGTGTGCTTGCACAAAATACCCCCTTGATACTGATGGACGAACCGACGGCTTTCCTGGATTATCCTTCAAAGATACAGCTGTTGAAAGACCTGAGGGAGATTGCAGTTTCAGGGAACAAGGTAATTATTATCTCTACGCATGATATAGAACTGGCTTCTAAATACGGTACTTTGTTTTGGCATATAGAACAGCAACGATTCATCAGTTCGGAAAAACCAATTCCTTGGGGATAGAACCATTTACGACATACGACATACGATTTACGATGTGGAGACCCTGTAGGTTTGACATTGTGGCGTTAACAAGATTGAGTAAGTTAACATCGACCCTTGTTCATAGAAAGTTGTCACGGCCTTCAGGCCATGGAATACTAAAGATAAATACATGCTTTAGCCAAAGCGCATGTCGTACATTTCCCAAACATTGTAAATCGTATGTCTTACATCGTAAATTCTCTCGTATGTCGTATATCGTATGTCGTAAATTGTCCCCTTTATTTACAAATCGGTCCACCTATTAATTCTTACGTCCTTGTATTAAGGCAATGAGGTGATTGAATTCCCTTGTCCCCACTTTTGTACCGTTGAAGCAAGCATAGCGCTGTTCTTGTCGAGACCCGGGAAACTGAAAACGGAAAACAAAGAGTAAGTACAAACAATTTTAACAAAAAAACCAAATCAAATGAAACCATTTATTTTTACATTTATCACCCTTTTGTGCGCTTATGGCCAGGATGCCTCTGCACAACATCTCAGGATCGGTCACAGGAACGTTAACCAGGTAGCTGTTTTAGATATAAGCTCTGCCTATATCGAACCTATCATCATACAGGAATTAACACTGCATAATTTCACAAATATCAAGGTCACAAAGCTTGACATCAGTGACAATGCATTTAATCCAGAATACTATGCAAGCATAGGCATAACCATAGAATGCCAGGAAAAAGGAAGTCCGGATGTCTTAAAACTTTCTTTCCTTTATCCAATTGTCTACGATGCTTCAATGAATGCGTATTATGGAGGAAAACCTAACTTTGGAGACATACAGGATGGTGGAAGCAGTAGCGACAGTAATCCGGATAATAACTTTTGCGTAGCAAGAAATTGTGTGGGATGTGCAACCATGAGAGATCAGAATGGAAAAACCCTTGGTTGCACTTTTTGCCAACCAACTAATCCTAATCCTGATGTAAGTTATTCTTGTGTTGTTGAAAATTCATCAGGGACTGGAATAGGAAGGTTATTAACAGGTTTATCTGGTTTACTTAAAGGCTTAATAGGTTTATTTTAAAATTTATGAAACAAATGATCTTAACTTTAAAAGTGCTGCTTGTTCTGTTTGTAATGACTGCCATTCAAATAAATACAGATGCACAGAACTATTCACAATTGAAACAGTCCTACCTCAATCTTAACGAGATCGCTTTTAAAGTTCGGATCATCTCTAATGATAAGTTTAAAGGGCAACCATATTTTGATGAAAAATTCTACAAGGTGAGCATTCCCGATTCCAGCAAGGCACGTCAATGGATTAATTACAATATTATCCATGTAGACACCCAGAGCCATCATCTGTCAATCTATCAGTCTGAGAAAAGTCAAATTATTTGCGCTTCTCATTCGGATACATTCAAAACCCTTTACCAGCTCAATAAATGGGATTCCACCTATTCCTGTTTACAGAACCCTCCATCTTATAGTTCTTTTACTTTATCCTTCCCACTTGTAGAATGCTTTTATCCGGAAGACTCTGACAAAAAGAATTTAAAATTTAAAGACGCAAATGGCTACTGGTTTTTTAAGGATTATCATCCAAAAACAAGGTACAGAAGGCATGTCTGGGTCAATAAATCCACTGGTTTAGTCGATTCCATACATGAATATAATCATAAATTCCTAGTTCATCGTATCAGTTTCGAATATTATTATACCCAAACGTCTACAGAAAAGAAAACATTTTCACCCTTACCAGATTTTTACCCACTCGAACTCACAAATCCAAAAGTTATGCAAATAGTCAATGTACCCTTACCCATCAAAACAATGAACAGATTCGACAGCAGCAATATCCAAAAGTTCCTGGATAAGAACAAAAAACTCATGCTGATAGACTTCTGGTTTATTGGATGCCGTCCATGCCACCAAGCCTTCCCTATTCTCCAGAAAATCAAGAAGGATTACCCTGAAAGTATCTTGCAGATCGTCGCCTTCAGTCCCTTCGATGAAAAATCGGAAATCCACCATTTCAAGACCAAGAGTAAAATCAACTTTGATATGGTGTATGATTCCCTTCACCTCAACCTGTTTTACCAGGTCCATGCCTATCCCTGTACGATCCTGATCAACGAAAATGGGGAGATATTATACCGGCATGATGGAGCAAACGGCAATATGGAAGCTGATCTCCGCAAGATACTGGATGGCCTGATTAAATTATAAAAAGTATTGCGAGTACAGTATACATGTGCGTTTACTATGTTCTTTCATTTTCAAAAAAGATATGCTGTTAGTTGATTTATGTGTCGTGTCCTAGATCCCGACTTTAGAAGTGATTCCTGTTTCAAAATTGGTCCCGATGGTTTGAAACTATATATTTTTCGTTTATTTTTCACGAACGGGAATTGCTTTTAAAGTTGGGGTTTATGGTTTTTCCGGCATAAAAACAGAAATTTGACGGGCTATAAGTAAGACTCATGTCCAATTGGACAAACATTCTTATAAAATATATCTATCCCTCAAATGTTACACTAAATAACCATAAATAGACGATATTTCATTAATTTTGCAGTTGAAATGCCCACTAAAACGACAAATCCATATCCTCTCGACTCTATAGAATCCGCAATAGCAGATATAAAAGCCGG
>JANWHK010000178.1 GCA_025450395.1 Bacteroidia bacterium | reverse complement strand
TTCTCAGGGAAAGCAGTTCCGAAATTGAGTCGCAATACACCGCCTTGAGAAAGATCGCATATGTGCAATCACACGAGGTGAGGGCGCCATTGTGCAACGCGCTTGGACTTATGGATATGATCAAGGACGATGATTACAAGACCGATAAGGAACACCTGGTGATGATGGATAATGCCCTGAGACAACTGGACAGAAAGATACATGTCATCGTGAGGGCCGCCAGTTTGTTGAATTAGTTTTATCTTACGTACCTTTATCTTATTGCATCGCCAACAAGAATGGAAGTATGTGTTGAATGCAGTTGTCTGACAAATCCAACTACGTACGCATCAGCAGGAATAACTACTGAAAACAATTTGAAATAAGTTATTTAAATAGGTTATTCCTTAGTTATTCTTATATTTGTGTAGTTGGTTAATGATTACTTTAAAGGTTTTATGCCTGCAAAAAGGAATAATTATTGTTTTATTTTGGTTTTCTTATTCATAATAGGCCAAAATACATATGCCCAAAAAGAAGCCCATAAATGGTATTTTGGTGACAAAGCAGGTATTGATTTTTCTTATAGTACACCAGCAGCACTATTAAACAGCCAGATGTACGCCGTTGAAGGATGTGCAAGCATTGCCGACAAGAATGGTCGCTTGCTTTTTTATACAAACGGCTTATCAGTTTGGGATAGTATGCATAATATAATGTTAAATGGTAATGGGCTTTTAGGGCATCAATCTTCAACCCAGTCAGCTATCATTGTGAGAAAACCTGGTAGTTTGAACATTTATTATATCTTTACAACTGATCAATGGGGTGTTGGGAATGGCTTAAACTATTCTGAATTGGATATGACACTAAACGGTGGTCTTGGGGCAATCAATAGCAATAAAAATATTAATCTCATGAATGGCAGGACCAGTGAAAGACTGACGGCTGTTCAACATGCAAACGGGAGGGATTTTTGGGTGCTGACTATTAAAGACTTGACCGATACCTCTTATGCCTTTTTGGTTACTGTAAATGGTGTAGCCAATACACCTGTTAAAAGTGTTTTTGGAAGAAATTTTCCGATAAGCACAGGATACATGAAAAGTTCACCTGATGGCCGTTTTGTAGCCATAGCTCTTGGAGGAGTAGATTCGTTTGTTTTATGCAATTTTAATGCATCCAATGGGCAATTTTCCAACCCTATATACCTGAATAAATATAGTGAATACGGTCTTGAATTTTCTCCTTCCGGTAGATATTTATATATTTCAGAAGCGAATGGAGATGTATTTCAGTTTGATCTGAAAAGCGGTATTAAGAGTAATATAATCGGTTCAAAAACAACAATTTCAAATCTCGGGGCTTCCAAAGTAGGCGCTATGCAGATCGGACCGGATAAAAAAATTTATCATGCTATCAGGAATACAGGGTATCTTAACCTTATCCAATATCCGGATTCGCCGGGTATAAAATGCAATTATATCTCAAATGCTGTATATCTTGGGGGCAGAATTTGTGCGGCCGGACTCCCTAATATACTTCCATCCATGTTTAATGTAAAATTCAATTACACCAGGAATTGTATCCTTGACAGTGTGAAGTTCAACTTGTCTTATCCCTTGGTTGATTCTGTGCGTTGGGATTTTGGCGATTCGGGTTCGGGAAATTTAAACAAATCAACAAAAATTCTAAACGCATGGCATTTATATAAAAAACCAGGCAAATATAAAGTTACTTTGGTGGCTTACCTTGATGGGATTGCAGATACGAGTATCCGCGAAATCCCAATTGTTATCTCTAAACCTTATATTGGCAGGGATACCACTTTTTGCCATTCTTCCTTTTTTCAGGTTAAGATCGCTCCTGATCGGAATTTCCTGAGTTATGCATGGTCAAATACCAAGACCACGCATAGCATATCGGTTAATAAAAAAGGTATTTATATAGTCCAGACCATGGATACAACCGGGTGTATAGATTCTGATACAATGGAAGTGAATAGTCCGAAGATTGTTGCCGCTTTTGACCTAAAGGATATTGTATTATGCAGAAACTCTGCATTCATAATGAAGAACACCAGTACATATGCAGAAGATCAATGGAAGCGCAGTACATTTTATTTTCCGGACGGTTCCAAAGCCATCGATACGATTGCATCTAAAATATTCTATAAAACAGATTCCTTCCGTATCAAAATGGTGGCAGAAAGCCTGCTTGGCTGTAAGGATTCCATCACACATACAGTCAGGACTCTTCCCAATACGGATATCGCCTTCATCGTCAATAAAGGCCAACAATGTCTTAGAGGCAACAGTTTTGTTTTTACCAACCAATCCGCGATAACAGGTGACAGCATCAGAGATTATTTATGGGATTTTGGAGATGGCAGCGCTAGTATACAAAAGAATCCCGGAACAAAATACTATACCAAGGATTCAACTTATAAAGTGACCTTGTATACCTCTGCCAAAAACGGGTGCAGTGATACCTTGCAAAAAGTAATGACAGTTTCTCCGCATCCTGTTTCAAGCTTTAACGTAAACACTGCTACACAGTGTTTCAGGGGCAATCTCTTTAATTTCAATAATACATCGGTTATCAGGTACGATAGTATAAGTGCATATGCCTGGGACATGGGCAATACTCTAAAATCAAATAAAACCAATGTTTCCAATTTTGAATATGGCACTGAAGATACTTTCCGGGTAAGTTTGGTGGCTATATCAGACAAGGGATGCATGGATACTTTTACAAGTTCTGTCATCACATTTGCACAACCGCTGGCCAGGTTCACGGTTCCCCGGGACAGCCAATGCTGGAATCAGCATTATTTCACGATAATCAATCAAAGCACCATAAAATATGGGAAGATCGTCAGCCGATGGGACTTCGGTGATGCCACTTATGATAGTGCCTTTACACCTGTCAACAAACAATATGCGAATACATCGGCTCAATACACCATCAAATATACCCTTGTATCTGAACATGGTTGTAAAGATTCATCGAGTCATAGGGTCACACTGATAGAAAGACCTCATGCCGGTTTTTCAGTAAACGATTCTGTGCAGTGTTTATTGGGTAATATGTTCAGTTTTGCAAATACGAGTACGTTCAGTCTTATAAACAGCCTGGCTTACCAATGGGATTATGGCAATGGCCAGGCATCTGCCGGTTTAAATGCCCAGAATATCAGTTATGCCAAGGGGCAGTATTATCCGGTGCAACTGGTCGCTTATTCATTACTTAGCAATTGTTCTGATACATTCACCCAACAGGTTTTGGCAGCTCCGCACGCTATTCCTGATTTTATGGTTGATGCGGATTCCCAGTGTCTGCGCTTAAACCAATTCACTTTAACCAATACAAGCGGTATATCATTTGGCAACATGGGTTACAAATGGACCTTTAATGATGGTACATTCAGTGCTTTAAAAGATCCTGTTAAACATTACAATACAGGTAGTGCGTACAAGGTAAGACTCTTGATCACCACTGACCGAAACTGTATGGATTCAATTGAAAAGGAGCTGGTGTTATTACCCCATCCCAAAGCGGCTTTTACAGTGAATGATTCTATACAATGCATGAACAGGCACGCATTTGATCTGGCAAATAAGAGTAGTATTGTTTATGGTAGTTTCAAAACCCTTTGGATTTTTGATGATGCAACTACCGACAGCAATGTGAATATCTTTGCAAAACAATTCAGTACGGGAGGATATCACAAGATCTTATTGCGTGTATATTCGGCTTTTAATTGTGCAGATACAGGTGTTCAAAGCGTTTACCTGGAGAAGAACAAGAACGCCGGTATACAACTTTCAGGCAATGACTCGCAATGCCTGAAGGGGAATATCTTTAATGTTTCTGCACAGAGTGCCGATCCTGCTATTTTATACAATCAACTGAAATGGCAGTTTGCTGACGGCAATACCTCAAATACAACGATTGCTTTTAACAGGTACATGATAGCAGGCAGTTTCAGGATATTGCTTGCAACTGAATCTGCCAATGGATGTCGGGACAGTGCATTTCTTAATGTCATGGTTCATCCGCAACCACTTGCCGGTTTTACTGCGGATACGCCTTGTTTTCCTGAACCTGTAAGATTTATAAATACTTCAACAATTGCTACCGGTAGTATAGATGCTTATAAATGGGATTTTGGGGATTTGACAAATTCCAATCAGGTAAACCCGCTCAGGAATTATTTGCAGGCAGGCGCTTACAATGTTTCGCTTTTGGCAGTTTCAGGTTACGGATGTGCTGACACCTTCATAAAAAACAATGGCGCCCTGGTCAGGAACAGGCCAAAGGCTTATTTTACTTATACCAGGATGCTGGATAAACAAGCGTTGGTATCCACCCTTAAATTTAATAATTTTTCTTCTTCAGATGTTGTTTCCAACCAATGGGATTTTGATGATGCAGGAACTAGCAGCTTAAAAGAACCACTTATCGATTTTAAAGACTCTAATAACAGGCAGATCAGCCTGGTAGTTAAAAACAGTGAAGGTTGTGCGGACACCTTTAATATGAATACAGGCAGCCTTATACCGGACTTTGCATTGTTTTTGCCGAATGCATTCAGTCCGAATGGCAATATCCTAAATGAAGAGTTTAAGCCAATTGGGGCTCTCTATGCGCATTCATATGTCATGGAAATATTCAACCGCTGGGGTGAAAAGGTATTTGAAACAAATGATGTCAATAAGGGCTGGGACGGCACTTTTCAAGGGCAGATTTGTGAAGAGGGGGTATTTATTTGCAGGTTATATGTCGTACCATTAAGAGGCGATATGCAACATATTGAAATGTCGTTTCATTTGTTGCGTTAAGCAGCACGAGGAAAACATCCAGGCACTACGATGGTTCCAATTTGTAAATTGTAACTTGTAACTTGTAAATGGTTCTTAATTAGTGTAAGCTCTGATTTTTTCCAAAACCGTGCTGAAATCTTCCGGTAATGTTGATTCAAAATGTATCGCCTTCCTGGTCTTTGGATGAATAAAACCAAGAGTCCTTGCGTGTAAGGCCTGCCTGGGCATGATCTTGAAACAATTGTCGATGAACTGCTCGAATTTTGGCAGCTTGCTTTGTTTCACCATTTTCATGCCACCATAGGTTTCATCTGCGAACAGGGGGTGGCCAATATGTTTCATATGGGCACGTATCTGGTGGGTCCTTCCGGTTTCGAGCTTGCATTCCACCAAAGTACAGAAACCGAATCGCTCCAATACCTTGTAATGGGTTACGGCGTGTTTGCCTATATTCTCGTCTTCAAACACCGCTGACAGTCTCCTGTCCTTCAAGTCGCGGCTCAGGTTGCCCGTGATGGTGCCTTCATCTTTTTCAATATTACCCCAGGCCAGGGCGTTGTAAACCCTGCTGATGCTGTGGTCGTAAAACTGTTTGGCAAGGTATACAAGAGCGTCTTCCGTCTTTGCTATCAGAATCAGTCCGCTGGTGTCCTTGTCTATCCTGTGAACCAGGCCCGGCCTCATGTCATCGGAATATTTAGGCAGTTGCTGTATATGGAATAAAAGCGCATTCACAAGGGTTCCGGTATAATTGTTAAACCCCGGATGCACCACCATGCCTGCGGCCTTGTTCACCAATATGAGTTCATTGTCTTCATAAAGTATATCAATGGGGATATTCTCCGGAATAAGCTCGGGATTCCTCGGGGGATCAGGTAAAACAACTGTGACAATATCGTCGGGCTTGACCTGGTAATTGCTTTTCGCTATTTTATTGTTAACCAGTATACTACCCAATTCAATACCCTTTTGCACCCTGGTCCTGGTGGCATTCTCAATGCGCATGGTCACGAATTTATCCAAACGCATCATGGTCTGGCGCTTATCGGCCACAAATCGGTGATGTTCGAAAAGGTCCTGGTCTTCCTGTAAATCTTCAGTGTTCAAAATAGGGACAAAGGTAAAAACTTAAGAATAAAATTAGAGAATTAATATACAAAATTGTTATTTTCGCAACCGAAATTATATTTATGGCAGAAATAACACATGAAATCGCACTCGGTAATTTTTACCACCAGGTTAAGTTTGCGCTTGATAATTACAAGTCCCATGGCTTAAAGGCTTCACAGTTTTCTAATGTCATTATCGGAGGACTTGGCGGTTCAGGTATTGGCGGCAGGATAGCCAGGAATTATTATGCCGATAAGGGAAGCCTTCCGGTAGAAATATACAGCGATTACCAATTGCCAGCCTATACTTCCGTAAAGACATTGATCATATTGAGTTCATACAGCGGCCTCACAGAAGAGACCCTGGCCATGTATGAGCATACGAGGAAACTTGGCTGTACAATACTTTGCATTTCTTCCGGGGGACCGTTGACACAATACGCTTTGGACAATAAACTTCCTCTGTTTCCTGTTGAAGGCGGATACCAGCCGAGAATGGCGCTTGGATTTTCACTGACATATAACCTACTGATACTTGGTGAACTTTTTGGAATTGATGTAAGAGCTGAGCTGGAAAAAACGTCCGAGGTCTATGCGAATATTTCCCTGCACCAGCAGCACGCCAAACTGATGCTGGAACATTTCAGTTCAAAGCCCGACAATAAATACGTGATTGTTTCTGACAATGCCACTGAAGCCATCGGCATCAGGTTTTGCCAGCAGATACAGGAAAATGCCAAGGTTGAGGCCTTTATCAATGTATTGCCTGAGGCCAACCACAATGCCTTTGAAACCTATTACGGCGCCTTGCCTACCAATTTCGTCTTCATGAGCAGCAATACCAATCCCAGGAACAATGGCCGGTTTGCTTACCTGAAACAGTTGCTGGAGAAACAGGGTAACCTGGTATACGAAACGCCGCTTAAAAATGCATCTATCACGGAATTGTTCAGGACTATTTATATGACAGACTGGTTTTCTATTTATTTATCCGAATTCCAGGGAGCAGATAATATGAGTGTTCCCAACATCATTGGTTTAAAAACCTTCCTTCAAACTTTTAAATAAGCTCATGAAACTAGTTACATATTCGGCTTCCGGAACACCTGCTTTAGGTATTCTTATAGACGATAAGATATATTACGCCTACGGACACAACCAGGCCTTGCCACATACAATGGCAGACCTGCTCAACCATGGTGAAAAAGGAATGGACCTGATGCGTGAGGCGGAACTCCAGATAAGGGAAGGCAAGACATCCGAACAGGGCATGGATTACCAGGACCAGATATTATTGGCGCCTGTGCCACATCCTGCGAGTTGCAGGGATGGATATGCCTTCAGGCAACATGTGGCCTCAGCGCGAAGGAACAGGGGAGTGCCCATGATACCTGAATTTGACGAGTATCCCATCATGTATTTCACCAACCACAATGCCATTCAGGGCCCAGGAGAAATATGGTGCATGCCTGATCATTTCCAGAAACTTGATTTTGAACTGGAAGTAGCGGTGGTATTGGGTAAAAAGGGCAGGAACGTCAAGGCCGAGCAAGCGGATACCTATATCGCAGGATACATGATCATGAATGATATCAGTGCGAGAACCCTGCAGATGGAAGAAATGCTGTTGAACCTCGGACCTGCAAAAGGAAAGGATTTTTCAACGGTGATCGGGCCATTTATGGTCACACCTGATGAATTGCAGCAATATAAAATTCCGGCTAAACAGAACCATACCGGCAATAGTCATGCCCTCGACATGAAATGCTGGGTGAATGGCATAGAAGTGAGTAGTGGCAATGTAGGAGATATGGATTGGACATTTGCCGAGATCATTGAGCGTTGCGCTTATGGTGTGGATGTATATCCCGGTGATGTGATAGGTTCAGGAACAGTAGGGACAGGTTGTTTCCTTGAATTGAACGGCACAGGTTTGCTGAACGATAAGAGCTTCAAGCCGCAATGGTTGCAGCCCGATGATGTCGTGGAAATGGAAATCACAGGACTCGGCCGCCTGAAGAATACCATCAAGGCAGTGGACAGCGATTTTTCAATCCTTGCCCGCAAGAAAAAAGCACTTTCCCTTTAGGTACCATTTATTGGTTTAAACCTTTTCATTTACTTTTACTTTTAATGATCCATTATGAGATCAAAAATGACCCCTTGATTAATTAATAATTAATAATTAATAATGAATAATTGATAATGAATAACCATCAATCAATAATCTTTCCTAACTAACCCTAACCCCTATACCCTTTCCCAATAACTCATAACTCATCATTCATAACTCATCATTCATCATTCCTAATTTGTTTCCCGAAGAACTACCATACCGCATCGCCCTTACCTCAGTAGAAGGAGTAGGTAATAACCTTGCAAAGAACCTGATCAGTTTTTGCGGCAGTGCAAAGGCTGTGTTCATGGAGAAAAAATCATTGCTTAAGAAAATTCCGGGTATTGGTTCCTTCACAGCCGAAAAAGTATACAACTTCAAGGCCTTTGAAGAAATTGAAAAGGAAATAAAGAAACTTGAAAAACACAGGATAACACCCATTTATTATCTTGATGAAGCCTATCCTTACAGGTTAAAGAATTGTGATGACGGGCCGGTGATGATCTATTACAAGGGAACGGCCGATCTCAACCGGCAG
>JANWHK010000177.1 GCA_025450395.1 Bacteroidia bacterium | reverse complement strand
ACTATACTAGCCGGAATATCCTGTTTAATATTTGAACTCACTTTTTCCTGGTTTTTTATTTATGATTAGTTTGTTAGTAAATGGAATTGCTAACGGAAAATTCATTGATTGGTTTAGTAGGCTTATGCTATTGAATATAAGCACATTATAAAAATTCAGTAAGCGTATTGAAAAAATCCGGATCTCATTTAATTTATTTATGACCCACCTTTTGTTGTTATCAAATATCCTTTGATATGTTTTTGACATATTATTGTTGTTTTTGTTAGTAAATTTTAAAAAGATTTAGCCCTTGGCTTGAGGGCTGTGACGGAGAGAAACTAACAGAAATCAGGGGGAGGAGTTTCCGGCTTATTGGAATAAGATGTTATGAAGCTGGCATCTGGCATCGGACGGTGCGTGTTGCCGGATAAAAAAGCCGTTGCATTCATTTTCTGGGAAAGTAAATAATACGGATCGTCGAGGTTGAATTCTTCATTTTCCGCTTTCTCAGATTCTTCTTCGATCAGGATGGAGACATATTCCTTGTTGTAATTAAATAAAGAAATGACCAGGCTTGACATTTGGGACAAACCAAACAGAAAGATCATGATCACTAATATTCTAAACTTCAAGATGGCGCAAAAATAAGGAAAGTCATACTGTCTGCCAATTTTATTTTAGATGAAGCTATAGAAAATGACTATAAAAACAACGCAAAAATCATCAGCAGCAGAATCTGTATTGCAAAAATAATAATCCCTAAAAGCAAGGCTTTTTTGCCGGATTGGTAAAGGGTTCTGAAACTCACTTTCAAGCCGATGGCTGACATGGCTACGGTCAATATGATCTTACCGGTTGTTTCAGAGATATCGATGAACTGTTTTGGAATATTGAATATACTTGTCAATATGGAAATGCCTATGAAACTCCAGACATACCAGGGTAATTTAAAATGTTCTTTCCAATGGCTAACACTGTTTTTATTGATCATGTACCTGAAAAAAATGAGGGCAGGGGACAGGAGTGCCACCCTTGCAAGCTTGATGGTAATCGCCGTTTGTCCTATCTCGTTACCCATGGCATATCCTGCACCCGCTACATTGCCGACGGAATGAAGGCTGGCCCCGATCATAAAACCGCTTTTGAGGTCGGAGATGGGCAGGTAATTGAATAATAAAGGCAATGAGATCATGCCGATGGCACCTAAAAGATTGACCACAGCCAATGAGATGCCGATATCTTCCTTGTTTTTTGTGACAGATGAAGAAACGGCCGCAATGGCTGAAGAACCACAAATGGAGGTGCCAAATCCGATCAGGTAACAGGTGGAATCCTTGAACTTCAGTTTCTGTGAAAATGAAATGGTTAAAAGCAGAACGATGAGAATGGTGAGCATTACAAAAATGAAGCTCATCCAGCCAATCTTAGCGATGGATGTATAACTGATCCCAAAAGCGAGGAACAGCAGTGAAAATTCAAGCAACTTGCCTGAAGTAAAAGTGATGCCGGCCTGGTATGGACCCGGAATACGGATCATGTTTCCAATCGCCATGCCCATGATAAGGCCCAGTAAAATACTGTTGAAAAAAGAATCCGTCAAGGATATGAAGTAGGCTGAAAGGCCAATCAACAGGGATAATAATATGCCTTTAACATGTACCCTAGTTATCATGAAATAAAGGTTTCATAAGTGAATGTACACAACAACCCGGCGCTAATACAAAATTTCATCTGTGGGTCAAAACTAGTTAAATAATTCTGATAATTAAAAAAATAATTAATCAATAAAAATGCTAATCTTATCTTTATCAACCAGTTCCTGTTTTCCGCTTGTTAAATGTTTTAGCATGACTGAATTGTTCTGCATTTCATTTTCACCGACAATCGCCGCCCATCGGATATTTTTGGTATTGGCGTAATCCAGCTGTTTTTTCAGTTTGCTGGCCTGCGGGTATATTTCGGTCCTGATGTTTTCTCCCCTTAGTGCATTCGCCAACGGTATACTATAGGCAATGGCCTTGTCATCCATGGGACAAAACAGTACATCTGTAAATATGGCATTGTCTTTCGGGAAAGCCTGAAGTTCTTCCAGCACATCATATATCCTGTCTATACCAAAAGAGATACCGATACCTGAAATGCCTTTCAGGCCGAATACGCCTGTCAGGTCATCGTACCTGCCGCCGCCGCTGATGCTGCCCATCTTTACGGAAGTCGGAACCACTTCAAAGATGCAACCCGTATAATAATCAAGTCCGCGCGCAAGTGAGCCGTCAAAAAATACCTTTTGATTGCCTTTGCCTGTAAGCTGAAACAATTCTGTCAGGTCATGTATCGCTTTTTCAGCAAGTTTACTACCTTTAAGCTTGTCGGAAAGCTGATTGATAAGATCCATGCTGAAAGGGGTTTTCGCCAGGAGGGATAGGATAATGTTCACTTGTTCCCCGCCTAAGCCAAGCTGGGCCAGTTCCTTTGCGACTCCGTCTATACCGATCTTGTCGGTTTTATCTATAATGACTGTAATGGTTTTAAAATGTGCAGAGGCATTTGCCTTTTCAACAACGGCTTCCAATAATTTCCTGTGGTTGATACGTATCTCATAATCCTTCAGGCCAATAGCCTTGAATACGGCGTGGTATATCTGTATGAAATCCGCTTCGCATAGTAATGAATCCGTTCCCAATACATCGGCATCACACTGCCAGAACTCACGGTAACGGCCCTTTTGAGGCCTGTCAGCGCGCCAAACGGGCTGTATCTGGTAGCGCTTGAAAGGGAAGTCAACTTCATTCTGGTTCATCACCACGTATCGCGCAAGTGGAACGGTGAGGTCGTAACGAAGTCCTTTTTCTGAGATATGTGGCGTTAATGATTTGTAGTTTCCTGTTGCTTCATCTTTTTTTTCAACCGGTACTTCTTTCAGGAAATCCCCGCTGTTCAGTATCCTGAATACCAACTGGTCGCCTTCATCCCCGTATTTCCCTGTCAGTGTGCTGAGGTTTTCCATGGCAGGCGTTTCCAGGGGCATAAAACCGTAGGTCCGGTAAACTTTTTCAATGGCCTCGAGTATATATTTACGTTTGGCCATGACTACCGGGGAAAAGTCGCGTGTGCCCCTTGGAATTGAAGGTTTTGTCATTGGGTTGGATGAATGATTGAGGTTGCAAAAGTAAAAATAAAACCTGATTAAAACGCTAAATTTCAGGTGGATTTAAGAATGGTCTTTAATTATAAAAAATGGGAGAGAAGAGACACGTGAAAGAGAATAAGGGAGTATATCATCCCTGAAAGAAAAAAAATGCAAGCCCACATCGCACCGCTACAACCTGCTGCCCTTGCTGCGTTCCCACCCTGGGGGAGTTCACAGGGAGCTGGTCGTGCAGACTTGCGGTGCAAAGTTAGGATTTTATTCGTCCTAAAAAAATATTTTTGGCCCGGTATCGAAAAAAAATTTTACACGTGCCAAAGCATTGGAAATAATTCAATAGTTCATTTAATAAACTGATATTTAATAAATTATAAAAATCCTGCATAAGATGCCCGAATGCGATTGAATATGAAAATCAAGCTTATTTAAACGCCTTTTTTTAAAAAATATTTGGAAAATTCAAAACATTGTGTTAGATTGCGTATTAATTCGACAAAAATCTATAAACGCCTATTGAAAAAATCATACTAAACAAAAAAATTAGCCTATAAGTCCAGAGATTACAAAAGGTAAATCACCTTTAACTTAAAAATGGAGGTTTTAGTATGAAAAGGTATCAAAAAAACGATGAAGAATTGGTGGCACTGTACATGGCAGGTAACGAAGCCTGTATGGATATGCTTATCAATCGCTACAAAACAAAAGTATTTACAGCCATTCAACTGGTGGTAAACGACCGTTACATTGCCGAGGACATTTTCCAGGAAACGTTTTTGCGTGTGATACACACACTGCAGAAAGGTAAGTATGAGGAAACCGGCAAATTTTTACCATGGGTAGTGCGTATTGCGCGAAACCTGGCTATGGACTATTTCAGGTGCACCAAGAAGATGCCGACCATCTCATCAAGCGAAAATGAAGACATTTTTGCCAATATGAGGTTTTCAGAATCAAATTCTGAAGAAAGTACTATTAAAGCCCAGAGAAAGAATGGTTTGAGGGACCTGATCAAGATGTTGCCCCCTGACCAGAAGGAAGTGTTGATATTAAGGCACTACGGGGATCTGAGTTTTAAGGAAATTGCTGACGTTTGCGGATGCAGTATCAATACTGCGCTGGGCAGAATGCGGTATGCACTGATCAACCTGAAAAAGATGATCGAGGAAAAAGCAGCCTATCTCCAGGGCTAAAACGAATTTATTTTGAATATCTTTTTAAAGGCCAAATATTTCATTTGGCCTTTATCTTTTTAAAATACTTTGAGGGTTTATGCAATATTTGTTCTAAGATTGCGTTAAAATACTAAATACTTTTACAAGCTTATGCAACAAAATTTTACTCAAGAAGACGTTATCTTATACATTTACAACGAATTAACCCCTCAAAAAAGAACAGAGGTTGAACTGGCTATTGCCACTCAACCGGAATTACTGACTTTTTTCCAGGAATCCATCCTGATGGTTCACCAACTGAACCAGATATCGGATGAGCCTGCAAATACAGTGATTCGCATCCTTAATGAGGAAACGCGTTCCAATTCACTGGAAATGCATTAATCCTTGCATTTTAAGTAATAAAGCTTAAAATTTCGCCGTTCCGGCCGGTAACTTCTGTGGATTTTTGACAAGATCCACAAGGGCTAAAAATCCAATCCGATTGAAAACGTAGTCATTCCTTTCTGGAATTTCTTTTCTATCAGCCCGTATCCATGATCCATTTTAATATAATGTCCAAGTATCCTGGCCCTGGCCCCAAAGCCGAAAGCGTACAGGAAAGGGTCCCTCTGTGTCACAACAGTCACTGTATATTGGCTTGATTGCACAATTTTGGTGTTGAAGGGATTCTCAAGGCTATAGGGTGAAGAACCCACCCAGGCGGTCCCGACATCTATAAACCCTACCAACATGACACTTTTAAAGAATTCGCTGCTGATAGGCTTCTGGAACAGGTAAGCAAAAACAGGTACCCTCACCTCTGTATTGAGCAGCATATACTTGTTACCCCCCCTTGAATTCCTGAAAAACCCCCTTGCAGGCGATACAATGGTCTGGAAAGCGTATTCATTACCTGAAAGGGTAGGTATCTCATAATTGAAATTGCCGGTTGAGCGTGCTCTTAATATCCAGTTCTCAACCCCGCCCAGGTAATATGCAGTGGTCTGTGTACCTGCCGAAATGGCTCCGCTGAACCTTACGGCAAGGTAGATCTGACG
The DNA here is from genome assembly GCA_025450395.1 of Bacteroidia bacterium. Taxonomy (GTDB): domain Bacteria; phylum Bacteroidota; class Bacteroidia; order NS11-12g; family UBA955; genus JABMMZ01. Next base: position 3,709 of record JANWHK010000177.1, on the reverse strand, counting down.
GTGCAGTTTCTGGTAAAACCTGGCATCAATACCGTTGTTGGAAATAAACTGGTACTTGCCATATAAATGATAATTCTCGTTGTAGATCTTGAACCGTAAACCCTGGAACAGGTTTAACCCATTGCTTCTCACATTATCAAATACGTATTCAAATCCATGTCCAAGATACCTGTTATCCTTGATGGGCCTTATAATCTCAGCAGAATCAACCGCCTGGTTGATCACCCTGTCGTTCCTGCCTAGTACATTGATCTCAAAACGACTTCTCTCATTGAATGGATATATGAAGCTGATTTTTGCCTGGCTGCTGATCATGCGAACAGGCACCATTTCGTGATCGATGATCCTTCCCCTCCTAAAGGCGGAGTATTCCTTGTCCCATCGGCCCTTCCGGTTGGTGTAGTTGATATAATAATCAGAGGCCTTGATGCTGATGGGTACCCTAAGTCCGGCAATGATCACGTGGTTTTTCTGCACGTCACTGATGCTGGTCTGAATATGTGGGGACAATAAGGGGTAATTAAAAATCACCTCATTGACACCGGATGGAAATAAATAACTGTTGAGTATGGAATTGTCGAATTGCTGCAAAAAATAATTCAGTCCGAAATTGGTTTTTGCAATGGAAATAAAAGGTTCATTTTTATTGCTTACCGACTGCCTGGTTTTTTCAAGATCGTCTTTGTCATCATAACCGCTCAGGTATATTTTATTGGCCGACCTTGAGACCTTGCCCGTATCCTGCCTGATAAGGGTATCCTTGTATGTGGTACTGCCGCTGTCTTTCGACGATTGTCCATCCTGGCTGATCAGCCATTTCCGGTAAGATGTGTTGGAAGGATTTATGATGGCCTCGGTTTTGTAATCCTCCGTAATATTTCCGACATAGATCCTGTAGCGGTTGTTGAAGTACAGGAGGTCGGCGACGATGGGCGCCTGTGAAGCAACATCATTATGTATGATACAGCGTTTGTAGTTTGTGAGCTGGTAATTACTGCCTCCATCCGCTCCGTCGTAAATAAAATTATTGACGATGCCGTTCTGGTCGCTTAAATAACTCACCAATCCATTGTGCAGTTCTATAGGTTCTGTAGTATTGATATGGTCATCCTGGCTGCCAATCAGGTATTCTGATATTTTGCTCTCTGTATCCACCTTAAAAATCGCGTAATAACCTGTTTCGGTAAATGTCTTATAATGTTTATTGCTTACATAATATATGGATTTGCCATCCTGGGAAAACCTCGGGTTAAGGTCATCAAATTTATCATTGCTCAATTTCTCAGCAGTTTTTGTTTTGATATGGTAAAGCAAGAGGTCGGTCTGGCCATTTTTGATCACAGAGAATATAATGGTCTGGCCATCGGGACTGTAACTGAAGTCTTTTACAAATGGTACGTTCTGCAGTGTCTCCGTTTTTAACAGGCGTCCATCGATATGGTATGAGTTATGAACTGTCTGGTCGTTCCGGTAATAAATGACACTCAGCGTCTTTCCATCCGGATTCCAGGCAATCAGCGGATAATTGTAGTCCAGCTCCCTGTTCAGCAACTGGTGTCCGCCCCTGGCAATCACCTTGATGGTTTTGGTGGCGATCTGGTACAATACGATCTGGTAGCGGCCCAGGTTATTCGTGACAATGGCTATTTTTTTTCCGTCGGAACTCAGTTTAAACTGTGTATGTCTTTTTTTAGCCAGCTTTTCAGGCGCGTTCTCCTGACCCTTAGGGAACTTAAAAACAAGTTCATCATTCTTGTATTTTTCAATGTAAAAATCCTGCCAGTCGTTTAGCAGGTTATTGATATTTAAACCTGTATAATAGATCACGGCATTTTCAACGCTTCGTCCTATCCTGGTAAGAAACACAATATTGCTGACGGCCCCTTTGCCGTTCTTTTCCTCGAGGTATCTCCAGATGCTGTGACCGGCCAGTATCTCGTCCTCCCTTTGGAGTGAGGTGAAGAATTTTTGTTTTTTATTCTGGAAAAAGTCCTTGAGGAAATTGTCGTTCTGTATGTTCCAGCTTTCTGCCAGGTAGGCTACCAGCCCCTTATAATACCAGTCGGGGAGGGTAAGCAGGGTGCTTGTCTGTATCCTTTCACGGATATTACCGCCGAAGATAAATTCGTTGATCAGCACTTCTGCTACTGCCTTCCTGACCTGTTTGTCAAAATTCACCCTGCTGCCATCAAAATAAACAGTGCTTGAATTATCGTTCAGTGAAGAATAACCACCTGCATAAAGCTGTGGATTGGTGATGTTGATATTGCTTTTCCTGAAATCATCAAAATGATTAAAGACAGTGATCTTGATGCCGTTGCTAAGATTGTAATTGAGCCTGTTCTCGTATTCAGGGATATATTCCAGGGTTTTCTCCAGTACAAGTTTTGCGAGGTTTTCGCCATCCTTGTAATAGATAATTTCTACCTGGTCGTGGATTAAACTGTATTCCGTCTTGTTCTTCTGCGTTGTATTCTGTCCAAATTCAGTATACAAACCTTGTGAATATGAATTCACACTGAGGATCATTAATACACTGAGGAATCTCACACTTCAAATGTAGGAAAAAATCAGGAAGTTTCTCTAATGGATGATTTATTTTTCTTGGATACGTTGATCAGGCCAATTTTAATTGCGGCAAGTACCAGACCCATGGAATTCTTGGCGTTCAGTTTCTTGAGCATGTTCTGGCGATGGTTGTCAACAGTACGTTTACTCAACTCCAGTTTGTCTGCAATTTCCTCATTGGTCATCTCATTGGCTATACATGTGAGTATCTCAATTTCCCTTCTCGATAACTTTTCCGCAAGTTCATTGCCATCAATCTGGTCGATGTTGGTGCTGAAATTCGGACCCTTGTTTTTATTGGATTTGGAAGTCAGTTTTTTATAATACTGGTTAGCCAGCAAGTGCGCCACTTCAGGAGAGAAGAATGTACCGCCATTCAACAGGATCTTGATGCCGTTAAACAGGTTGTCGGAAGAAATATTCTTCAGGGTATAACCTTTGGCGCCTGCCATGATCATATCCTGAACGTGGTTGATTTCATTGTAATTGGAGATACCCAGGATACAGATCTTTGGATTCACTTCCAGCAAAGCCGCAGTTACCAATGCTCCATCCAGGTCAATCAGCTGGTAATCAACCAATGCTACCTTCATTTTCTCATTTTTAAGGAACTCAACGGCATCATCCGTATTGTCTGTATCGAACACTGTAAAGTTCATGTCTTCACAACCTATTTCGAGCATGGTTTTTAATCCGTCCCTTACCATGGGATGGTCATCAACAATCAGGATTTTAACGTTTTTTCTCATGGATTAATTTGTTTTCTTTAAGTCGTGGTATTATTATCTTGCAAATATATATAAATAAACTACAATGGTATTAAAATATTTAAAACAACACCATTATTTTTTTCAGAGGTAAATTCAATTTCGCCCTGCAGGTATTTCACCCTGAGATTGATATTATCGAGTCCGTTACCTCTCCTTGTGAGCGTTTCACTGTTAAAGCCGATACCATCATCCTTCATGTTGAGTGAGAGAGAGTTGGTGCTTATATTCAGGTCGATTACAAGGTTTTTACATTTGGCATGCTTAATGGAATTATTGACAAATTCCTGGATGATCCGGTAAACAGACATGGCCACATTGTTGTCGATTTTGCGGTTGCCCTCATTGATCCTGACCTCAAACTTGATACCGGT
>JANWHK010000176.1 GCA_025450395.1 Bacteroidia bacterium | reverse complement strand
GCAAAACCCGAATCTTTTACGAAATAAAATTACCTTTGTGGCATGCCTTATTACGAGAACATTTTAGAAACCATCGGCAATACGCCCATGGTGAAACTCAATAAAATAGTTGCTGGTCTGCCTTGTATCGTGCTCGCGAAGGTGGAAACAACCAATCCTGGCAACAGCATCAAGGACCGCATGGCTGTGAAGATGATAGAAGATGCTGAAAAGTCAGGCGCCCTTAAGCCGGGTGGCACCATCATAGAAGGCACCAGCGGTAATACCGGTATGGGACTTGCCATTGCTGCCGTCATCAAGGGTTATAAATGTATTTTCACGACCACTGACAAACAAAGCAAGGAGAAAGTGGATGCCCTCAAGGCCTTTGGGGCTGAGGTCATTGTTTGCCCTACAAATGTAGAGCCTGAAGATCCGCGTTCCTATTATTCAGTTTCTTCCAGGCTGGTGAACGAAATACCCAACAGCTGGAAACCAAACCAGTACGACAACCTATCCAATTCACAGGCGCATTATGAATCCACCGGGCCCGAAATATGGGAGCAGACAGAAGGCAAGATAACACACCTGGTAGTAGGAGTGGGTACAGGAGGAACCATCTGCGGCGCAGGCAAATACCTGAAGGAAAAAAATCCCGATATCAAGGTGCTTGGTATAGACACTTACGGTTCCGTCTTCAAGAAATACAAGGAGACCGGTATATTCGACAAGAATGAAATATATTCTTATATCACAGAAGGCATAGGAGAGGATTTCCTTCCAAAGAATGTGGATTTTGATATCATCGATCACTTCGAGAAAGTCACGGATAAGAATGCCGCAATTTATACCAGGCTTATCCCGCGTATGGAAGGCATCTTTGTGGGTAACAGCGCAGGCTCAGCAATCGCAGGTTTGCTGCAGATGAAAGACATGTTCAAGAAAGGAGATATGGTAGTGGTGATATTCCACGACCACGGTACCCGTTATCTCGGCAAGATGTTCAATGACGACTGGATGCGCGACCGCGGTTTCCTCGAAACACCCAAGCCCGCAGCAGCAATCGACCTGATAAGGAATCACCAGGACTTGAAATTATTGACTGTTAAAGATACAGACAAGGTAAGCGATGTATATGCCTTAATGAAAAAATATGACGTATCGCAGTTACCGGTTGTTAATTCGCAAAATGAATTTATAGGCTCTCTAAGCGACTCCATGCTGTTTGACAAACTGATAGAAAAACCGGACCTGAAGGAAACAGAGATCAAGCACATCATGCAGGCACCATTCCCGATGGTGAAACCCGATACCAGCATCGCCAAGGTATCCAAACTGATTAACAAGAACAACCAGGCGGTTTTGATGACAGATCTGGGTGGTAATACGCATATTATTACCAAGTATGATATTATCGATGCGGTGGGGTGATCACCAACCCAATATCCACGCAAACATCAGCGGTGCTACAATTGTCGCATCACTTTCTACAATAAATTTTGGTGTTTTGATGTCCAGTTTGCCCCAGGTGATCTTTTCGTTCGGAACTGCACCCGAATATGAACCGTATGAAGTGGTGGAATCGGATATTTGGCAGAAATAACTCCAGAACGGTACATCATGCCATTCAAGATCCTGGTACATCATCGGCACAACGCAGATAGGGAAGTCGCCTGCTATGCCGCCGCCTATCTGGAAAAATCCAACACCTTTGCCGGAACTGTTGTTCCTGTACCAGTCTGAAAGCCATACCATGTATTCGATGCCGCTTTTCATTGTACTGGCCTTGAGTTCATTCTTGATAATATAACTCGCAAAAATATTGCCCATGGTGCTGTCTTCCCAACCGGGTACTACGATGGGAATATTCTTTTTGGCCGCAGCCAGCATCCAGCTGTTCTTGGGGTCTATCTCGTAATATTGCTCGAGCACACCGCTCAATAGCATCTTGTACATAAATTCATGCGGGAAATAACGCTCGCCTTTGTCGTCTGCATCCTTCCAGATTTTATGGATATGCTGTTGCAGACGCCTGAAAGCTTCCTCTTCAGGAATGCAGGTATCGGTCACACGGTTGTAGTGGTTTTCAAGCAAATCCCATTCTTCCTGCGGACTCAGGTCGCGGTAATTCGGCACACGTTTATAATGACTGTGAGCCACCAGGTTCATGATGTCCTCTTCGAGGTTGGCACCAGTGCAACTGATAATGTCTACCTTGTCCTGCCTGATCATTTCAGCAAGAGAAAGACCAAGTTCGGCTGTGCTCATGGCACCGGCCAGGGTCACCATCATCTTGCCTCCTTCGTTGATATGGGTCTCATAACCCTTGGCTGCATCCATAAGTGCTGCCGCATTAAAATGCCTGTAATGGTGTTCTATAAAGTTTGAAACGGGTCCTTTAGTCATGTCGAATAATTTAGGGTGCAAAAATAAGAAAAAATGGAAACTGCCGGAGAATTATTTAAGGTAAGGGTTTGGCGGCAAGGGAATAATGGAATACCCTTTTTCCCTTAACCCTTTCTGCAATTGTTCGTCAGGCATTTCCTTGAAAACAACAGCGCAGAGTGTGTTATATGGAATGATGCCCAACATGCTGAAAAAATCCCTTAGTCGATTCCTCGACCTGGCTTTCTTTTGCAGTTTTTTATTAATGGGGACTTCAAAAGCATTCTTTTCAACAAGATTGCTGTTCAGGATATTGGACTTGCTGAAGGCAATGCATGGCAAACCTATACCCATGGCCATTTTTTCAATTTCCCTTTCAGAGATCTTGAACACATAGTTTCCTACGGTTTCCCAGGAAAACCTGTTTTTCCATATTTTATTGATCAGGAAAGGATTGAACTTGTCACAGATATTTTTGAGCCACATCATCAACGGCATGCTGATTAGCGGATCTATCGGTTCAACGATGATAACGCCTTTTTTCGCGACCCTTATCATTTCATAAAGACCTAAATATGCTCTTGGGAAATGGTGAAATGCTTCACGACATGATACATAATCAAAACTGTTTTCTTCGAGATTGATATGCTCTACATTTTCCTTGCGGTATTCATCTATCAGTCCTTCTTCACTCGCTATCTTCAGGAATGTTTCAGAGATATCAGATGCAACTACTTTTTGATTGTGTTCCTTGAAATACTGCGCCTCAAAGCCATTGTAGTCGCCGATTGTCAGCCAGGTATTCTGCCTATCGAGAAATGGGCTCATTAAATCAAGGGTCACGGTATGGATCCAGTAGGCATAACAATCCTTGTTTTTCAATACAAAAAGCCTCTGTTCCTTTTCATGGGCCAGGTTTTTCATGTGGTTCTCATGTGCCAGGTGGCTTTTTGATGCGCGCGTTTCGCTGTATTCAGGCATGTTGATTGGAAAAAATGATACCCGGCAAAAGTAAACCTTGTAATTTGCTTAAAAAAATAATTTAATGCTTGTTTATGGAATAACACTAACTACTCATCACGCTGCCGCAGTTGATGTCCAGCACTTGTCCCGTCATGGCTTTCTGGCACAGGAGGTAATATACAAGTTCAGCGATTTCCTCGGGTTCTGCCATCCTGCCGAGCGGTACACTCTGCATGGCCAGTTTATGGAAATCCTCAAGCGACATGCCCATTCCCTTTGCAATGCCTTCCATACCTTCACGCGCCATATTCGTATTCACCCAGCCCGGACTGATGGCATTCACCAGTATGTTTTCAGTCGCGAGTTCCATCGCCCAGCTTCTCATCAGGCCAAGCAGACCGGCCTTGGAGGCGCAATAGGCGGTATAGTGTTTCACACCCAGTTTAGCCAATACACTCGAGGTGAGAAGTACATGTTTCTGTTCACCCTTACTTTCCTTTAATTGCGGGAGAAAAGCATTTACGAAATAATAAGTGCCTGATAGGTTTGTATCAACGATCTCATTCCAGCGGTCATCATCACCGTAGTGATTTTCTCCACCCACACCTGCATTGGCAATAATACCGTCGAGGTGGCAACCGCTGAGAATCTGGGAAACTTCCTGGCAGTTTTTCTTCAGCCTTATGTCTGTTGAAATCACTAAATGATTACCTTTAGGCAACATTTTCAATGTCTCCTCAAGTTTTACTTCATTCCTGCCGGCCAGTATAATACCGGCACCTTCAGAAGCTAACCTGATAGCAATGGCCCTGCCGATGCCACTGCCTGCGCCACTTATGATGTACCTTCTGTCTTTCATTTCGAATTGGTATTTAACATTTTTAGCATGAAAATAGTGGTGCAATATAAAAGAATATTTTAAAGTAAAAATTATTTTGAGGTATTTATCGAAAAATAAAATGAGACATTAGATAAATATCAAATATTTTTGCAACCGTGAATTTTGAACTTGTACCTGTTGACCGTAAGGATTTGTCTAATGAATTTATTAACTTTCCCAAGAGGTTGTATAAACGCGATGCGAATTATATTATGCCTTTGGATAAGGATATTGAACAAACATTCGATCCGGCCCATAATCCAGCTTTTAAGATAGGTGAATGCACAAGGTGGCTGCTCAGGAAGGATAACGAAACTGTCGGGAGAATAGCCGCTTTTTATACCCGGATTGAAAAAACAGGTGTACTGACAGGCGGATGCGGTTTTTTTGAGTGCATTGATTCGCAGGAGGCCGCAAATATCCTGTTTGATGCCGCTAAAAACTGGTTGAAGGAAAAAAAATGTGATTTTATGGATGGACCCATCAACTTCGGTGAACGCGATAGTTTCTGGGGACTGATGGTCGGTGGATTTGTGAATCCAAGTTACAGGGAAAACTATAATTTTCCCTATTACCGGGAATTGTTTGAGGGGTATGGATTCAAGCCCGAGATAGGCCAGACCACTTCACTGATAAGCGAAGGCATTTTCAATTTTGAGCGTTTCAGCAAATTGTCCTCCAGGGTTTTTGCCAATCCTACGTATACGTTTGATTATCTCCATAAAAACAATATAGAAAAATACGCCAAGGACTTTGTTGAGATCTATAACCAGGCCTGGGAGTTTCATGAGAATTTCATACCAATGACATTTGAGAAGATAATGGTTCACATGAACCAGATGAAACCCATACTGGTTGAGGAACTCAACATCTTTGTATATGCCAATGGGGTGCCGGTTGGCTTTTACATTACCGTGCTGGATGTCAACCAGGTGTTCAAGCATGTAAACGGCAAGATGAACCTGCTTGGAAAGCTGAAATTCCTGTATTATAAATCCCGTGTTTCCAGGGTCAGGGGTATCGTATTCGGTGTCATACCTAAATTCCATAATTTAGGACTGGAAATCGCCCTGATCATGAAATTCAGGGAAGCCACCCAGAAAAAATCATGGTTCAAGGATAATGAGCTGGCCTGGATCGGCGACTTCAATCCTAAAATGCTGAGCATGTTTGAATCCATGGGGGCACAGGAGATTAAAAAACATATCACCTACCGTTATAACTTTTGACCGATTTTGAAAATACTATTTATCGCCAACAGATTCCCATATCCACCTTACAGGGGCGATAAGCTGAAAATTTATAATCTTGCCAGTGTTTTATCGCAAAAACACGAAATACATCTGATCACCTTTGCAGAACAGGCGTCAGACTATGAACATGTGCCCGAGGTCAGCCATATTTTTTCGCATATCAACATCATTGATCTTCCCAAATGGAAAAGCATACTCAATGTGGCGATTGGCATGTTTGGGTCAAGACCTTTGCAGGTTAATTATTTCAGGTCCCGCCGTTTCAGGAAGGAGTTGAAGCACTTGTTGTCGGTTAATACATATGATGCCATACATGTGCAGCATTTGCGGATGGCACAATATGCCATTGACTATAAAGACCAGTACAGGATACTGGACCTGCCGGATGCATTCTCGCTTTACTGGCAGAGAAGGAAAGGGGTTAAACGCAATATTTTTGCCAAACTCCTGGATGATATCGAATCGGCCAGGGTATTGAAATATGAATCGTATATACTCGATGAATTTAACCTGAATCTTGTCTGTTCTTCAGAAGATCTCACGTTTTTGAAACAGGCTCATAGCACAGGCCATATTGAGCTCTTGCCGAATGGTGTGGATACGTCAAAATTCAAGCCCATGGACCATGATTACAGTCACAGCAGTACCTTGTTGTTCACAGGCAATATGGACTATGCACCCAATGTCGATGCCGTGCTTTATTTTGCGGAAGAAGTATTTCCATTGATAAAAATGAAGTTCCCAGAAGTGAAGTTCATAATTGCCGGCCAGCGACCGATTGACAAGGTGAAAGCCCTGGACAATGGTAGGGACATTACCGTCACCGGCTTTATTCCGGATTTATCTGAAATGTACAATAATGCGAGTGTTGTAGTTGCTCCGCTCAGATTCGGGGCAGGCACACAAAACAAAGTGCTGGAGGCCATGGCCATGGGAATTCCAGTGGTCTGTTCCAATATTGGATTCGAGGGTTTGGGCATTGAAGATGGGGAAGGGGCCTTTATGCGCATGGATAAGGATGGCTTTGCAGAGCAGGTATGTGCTTTATTGGCAGACCGTGCATTAAGGGAAACAACCGGTAAAAAGGGAACTGAGGTCATTACCCGCAAATTCAGCTGGGAAACGATTGCCCATACATTGGAAACTTATTTCAGTAAAGGGCGTATAAATTCCTAGTCTTTAAGATTTTTACGGATCTTTTGCAATTCTTCAACATCAAGTTGATCCTTGGTTCGGTTATTATTTATCTTTGAAAGAATTAGATGGTTAAAATGTATGAACGGAACTTTAAGATGATCTATTTCTGCAATTGTTTTTTGAGCATCAGCTTCCTCCCAATCCACCATATTAATATAAGTCAGGAAATCAATAATGGCAGGCTCTTCTCCGATGCTAAATGCAATGTGTTGGGTAAAATCAAGTTCTTCAAGCGTCTTTATCTCTTCAGCATCGTATTTTAATGTCCTTAATACCTTTATCAGCCTTGATTTGGTTTCATTTGTCGGTTTTAACCACAGGTCCAAATCCGCTGTAGTTCTCTTGTAACCATAGTGGATAACAGCATAACCTCCCACTAACATGAAATCGACATGATTTTGCAGCATTAAATCCAGAAAGTCCTGGTGCTCTTTTAAAAAAATATTCATGATGACCTGGTGATCCTGATTCGTTTTGAATTTAACGGGGGCTTATTATCATAGTCATAAACCTGTTTAATCAACAAGACGGCTTGTCGGATCCGCTCTTCAGGAGTTAGTGATGCCATATATTTTCTACCGGCTTCTTCCTGTTCCTCAAACGACTTGTAGATTCTCACACGTTTGTTTTGTTTCATTTTACTATCCTATCAAAATTAAGCAATCACCGGAATATAAAAAAATTTTTCTCCTGTATCTTGTGTTATACCGCTGACTTACTGCCCTTGTTCTGCCCTGGCTATTTCTGCAGCATCAATAGGAGCCTCTGCGGACAGTTCCTTCCTGCTCCTGAAAATGAAAAACACCATGACCACGGCAATCAGTATAAGAACGGCTCCAAGCAGCATCGGTGCACCGGGCAATTCCATTATTGCATTTTCACCTGTAAACACTGCAAATATATTGTTCATGACCAGCGGGCCGATAATCATCGTAATACTCATGATACTGGTCATGCCCCCGCTGAGTTCGCCCTGCTCATTCGGCGGGACTGCGAGTGACATGCTGCTTTGCAAAGCGGGTCCTGAAATACCACCCATGCAATACACCACAGTAAAGGCATACATCATCCAGGTTTGGGTGGCGAGTGCAAAGCAAAGCATCCCGGCGAAATAAAGGAAGAATCCCAACTCTATGGATCTCTCATTACCCAGTTTAGGAACTATCACCCTGATAAGTCCACCTTGTACAATGGCTATCATTAGTCCTACCACACCAAGGGATATACCCACCATGCGCTCATTCCAGCCGAATTTATATTGGGTATAATACGGCCAGTTGGACTGCACGGCATGGGAGGCAAGGTAAAGCAGGAACAAGGGTATCATCAGCTTGAGTACTGTATGGTACTTTCTAAGGTGCAGCAAGGTGCCAATGGGATTGGCCCTTTTCCACTCGAATTTCCTGCGGTTTTCCTTTTTAAGGCTTTCAGGCAGGTAAATCAGGCATAACAATCCATTCAACATGGACAGGCCTGCAGCGACCCAGAAAGGGGCACGTGTACCCCAGGCAGATGTTAAACCGCCAATAACCGGCCCAAGAATAAATCCAACCCCGAAAGCAACACCGATTAAGCCGAAGTTCTGGGCCCGTTTTTCTGGTGAACTGATATCGGCGATATATGAACTTGCAGTTGTGAAGCTGGCACCGCAGATGCCTGCAATGATCCTTCCAATCAAGAGCATTGGAATGGTCCAGGCCACAGCGTGAAAGATATAATCCAGCCCCAGGCCGAAAAGCGATATGAGTATGATAGGTCTGCGGCCGAATCTGTCGCTGAGTCCGCCCATGACCGGTGAGAACAGGAATTGGGGAAGTGCAAAGGCAAATATCAACCAGGCGCCTACGGCCGAGGATTCTGAAAGGGTATAACCACCCAGGTCCATCAGCAGGGTAGGAATGATGGGAATAATTATGCCTAATCCGATGACATCAAGTAACAGGGTGATGAAGATGAGAGTTAATTGTTTTTTGGACGAGTTTTCAGGTAGGGTAGTTTCAGCCATAGGGGCAAATATAAGAAATTTACAATTTACAAATTACAAGTTACAATTGGGGAAAGTACGAAGGACGAGGTACGAGGTACGAAGGGGGGATGATGATTTACAATTTACAAATTACAAAGGACACGCGCCCCGAGACCGGCGGCCTGGTACTCCCGCATCATCATGCGGGACACCGCATCCGCCTCAGGCGGAGGAGCCAGAGGGAGAGGCACGGGCGCCCAAAAAATCCCCCTGTGAATTTTCAAAAAAATGCTGTAGGTTTGCAGTTTAGTTAAAGAATATGGCGCAATTT
>JANWHK010000175.1 GCA_025450395.1 Bacteroidia bacterium | reverse complement strand
CTGAGGTGTATATTATCATCATGCCGGCTTTTGGTATCTCTTCAGAGGTGATCTCCACCAATGCCAGGAAGCCTATCTTCGGTTATTCTGCGATGGTCATCTCCCTGATCGGTATAGCCTTCCTGTCTTTCATTGTATGGGGGCATCACATGTTCATCACGGGAATGAATCCATTCCTCGGTACGATGTTCATGTATGTGACGCTCATTATTGCAGTGCCATCGGCGGTCAAGACCTTTAATTATCTCGCAACATTGTGGAAAGGTAACATCAGGTTTACGCCTGCGATGATGTTTGCCATTGGACTTGTGTCTTTCTTTATTTCAGGAGGTTTAACAGGAATTTATCTTGGTAACGCAGCCTTGGATATACAAATGCACGACAGTTATTTCGTTGTTGCGCACTTCCACCTTGTAATGGGTAGCGCGGCTATTTTCGGAATGTTTGCCGGTATTTACCACTGGTTTCCAAAAATGTTCGGCAAGATGATGAACAGCACCCTCGGCAGCATTCACTTCTGGCTGACCTTCGCATCTGCCTACATGGTGTTCTTCCCTATGCACTTCATGGGTCTTGCAGGTGTGCCAAGAAGGTACTACCAATTCTCCCTGTTACCTGAGTTTGGCATTTGGATGGATGTGAACATAATGATTACTGTATCCGCCCTGCTTGGTGGTGTTGCGCAACTGCTGTTCCTTTACAATTTTTTCAATAGCATCTTCAGGGGTGAAAAAGCTACTAAAAATCCATGGGGATCCAATACCCTGGAGTGGAGCACAGATGTCAAGCATTTGCATGGAAACTGGCCTGGTGAAATACCAACAGTATACCGCGGTCCTCATGAATACAGCAGGCCTGACAGGGAACTTGATTATTTCCCGCAATATGAAAAAGGCAATGGTGAACCTGAGTATTACCATGCTCCGGCTACAGTGGATACATCTTATGACGGGAAAAAGGAAAAAGCATCAACTGTATTTTTCTCTTCATTTGCACACCTGTTTTTAAAGCGCGCAAAAGCATAAGTATACTGTTGGCAGCAATTTGGACGCCATCTCTAAAAACATAAAAATTTGGCCGAACTGAAAAGCCAAACCCGGATTTTAGAAAGTAGGCGAAATAATTAAAACTATAGAATGAAAAAACTTTTATTTACAGTAACAATTTTTTGTATAAGTATTGTTGCATTTGGTCAGGAAATTAAAATTAAGGATAATACTGTCTTTGTAGATGGAAAGGAATGTTTGAAAATTAATGTTTCAGATCCAAATAATATTACATTTCTTGATATGAATGGAAAGGAAATAATATTCTTGAAATATATCCATAATACTAAATATGGCAGTGTATATTGTAAAATAACTTTCCTTGAACAAAAAAAATCGTTCACTTCTAAAAACTATATTTATACAAAAAAATTATTGATTAAAAGATTAGTTGCTGAGAAGTTACTTGAAAATTGTTCAATTAATAGTGACAAATTAGATGTTTTTTTATTGAAATTTGATGAAAATGTAGAAAATTAAAAACTGCTAACAAACAGTTAAATACATTAAAATTAAAATGAACTATATGAAGATGAACCGAAGATTTGGTATACTAACCATATCTTCGGTTTTTTTATTGTTACTCGCAGGTGGGGTGGTGCGCAGTTCAGGCAGTGGAATGGGTTGCCCCGACTGGCCAAAATGTTACGGCAGTTATTTTCCGCCTACATGTTCCTGCCAGTTGCCATCAGATTACCAGGCGATATATGCCCAAAAAAGGATTAAAAAAGCGCAGCGTTTTGCCTCCTTATTGTCTTCGCTTGGAATGGAAAAACAGGCGCAGTTGATCGTGTCAGACCCTGACCTGCTGAAACCTGAAGTATTTAATACCCAAAAGGCCTGGACAGAATACGTCAACCGTCTTATCGGTGTGTTGTCAGGCCTGTTTTCCCTTGTTTTTTTTATCAGCCTGGTCAGGATTCGCAAGCATATTTCCAAAACCAGGTTCTGGACCGGTTTTGCAGGATTTGTGATGATGTTGTTCAATGCCTGGCTTGGCAGTATCGTGGTCGCTACAAACCTTTTTCCGGTGATTGTGACCATACATTACCTTGCCGCTTATGCGGTGCTTGCATTGTTCATGCTGAGCATAGTGAATACAAGGCTGAATGGGCAAAACTTCGCCTTGACCAGGTACAAATGGTTTTTTGTGTTCTTTGTTTCGATGTCATTGATACAGGTGATGTATGGAACACAACTCAGGCAGGTGGCCGAAGAGGGAGTTGCCACCGGGGAATTGTTCAAATCCGGTGAAGTAAATTATGATTATCTCGGAACGGTGTTTAAAACCCATTGGTTTTTGGCCATCGGATTGATCTTTTTAAGCCTGGTGCCATTGTTTTTTCTCAGGAAACAACTCGAGCGCAAATGGTTTCTTATTGTCTGTATGCTTCCTGTGACTCTTGTCATTCAGTATTTTAGCGGTGTCATCAACCTTCAATCAGCATTCCCGATGGTTCCACAGGTATCACATATATTTTTTGCAGGCTTAGTTTTCGGTATTACATTGTATATTTGCATCGCGATTTTCAGGTCCAGGAAACCAGTTTAAAACATTGACGAATCTATCTACCTATACAACACCCGAGCCCTTAAGTAAAGCGCTTTTCAAGGATTACATGATGCTGAGCAAATTCAGGCTGAGCACAACCGTTGTAGGTACAACCCTTATTGCCTATTACCTCGGTATCTACAAAACGCCCGTTGAATTCAGTTGGCTTATCCTGTTTGGGCTGGCCTTGGGAGGCATGCTTGTTACAGCTTCCGCGAACGGTTTTAACCAGGTCATAGAGAAAGATACTGACAAGCTGATGACGAGGACCCAAAACAGGCCGGTGGCTGATGGAAGGATGAGCGTAAATGATGCCCTCACTTTCAGTGCCGTATGTGGCGCCCTTGGATTATTTGCCCTGGCTTTCCTCGTGAATGGCAGGGTGGCCCTTTTAAGCCTATTGTCATTGTTTATTTATACCTTGTGCTATACACCTCTTAAAAAACAGACCCCGATGGCGGTTTTTGTAGGAGCTATACCCGGTGCATTACCTCCAGCCATTGGCTGGGTAGCGGTAACCGGAAATATCGATTATATCGCTATCTTGCTTTTCCTGATTCAGTTCTTCTGGCAGTTTCCACATTTCTGGGCCATTGCCTGGATGCTGGAAGACGATTACCGCAAGGCGGGATACACCTTATTGCCGTCGTATGAAGGAAGAAGCAAGCGGAATGCAGCCCAGATTATTATATACAGCATCATGCTGTTGTTGATAAGCCTGTATCCCCTGATGATCAAGTTCAGCAGCATTAACAGCCTCTTCGTTATCGTACCGCTGGGTGTATTCCTGATTTACAAGGCGATTCAATTATACAGGACCATGACTGTGGAGAGCGCCAAGTCACTGATGTTCGCTTCACTTTTGTACATGCCTTCCGTTTTATTAAGCTATTTATTATAATATAATTATCATGCAGATGACCATACCCAATTCCATGTCTGACAAAAAGAACATATTCAACGAAAAAACATTTATCATCTGGTTATTCATAGTGGCCAGTTCCATGCTGTTTATAGCCTTTTCAAGTGCCTACTGGGTGCATAAGACGGACGGGGTTCAGAACAATGCCTGGCTGGAATTTGAATTGCCTGTACAATTCTGGATCAGTGCAGTCATTGTGGCTGTTTCCAGCATATTTATGCAACTGGCCTATAAGGCGGCCAAAAATGATGATGTTTACAAGATACCTTCCTTGCTGACCATCACGCTTTTATTGGCTGTCAGTTTCTGTGTTTCACAGATATTTGCCATTTTGGACCTGGTTGACAGGGGCCTGTTCTTTTCAAACAGTGAAGCAGGTGCCATCTCAGCCTCATTTGTATATGTAATGGCAGGAGCTCACTTCGTGCATATTTTAGGCGGAATTGTGCTTATCATCGTTGGTATCGTTAAGTCTTCAAGATTGGAGGTTCACAAGAAAAATCTCATTTTTATAAATATTTGTAAAACTTATTGGCACTTTTTAGGAATTGTCTGGATTTTCTTGATTTTATTTCTTTATTTCGCAAAGTAATTTTTAGATACATTAATTAAACAAATGTCAGACACAACAACAGTATCAACAAGCCGTACCTGGGCGGGCGGGCGTTCCCCTTTCAATGTGAGTTATGGTAAACTCATGATGTGGATATTCCTCCTGTCAGATGCCTTTACATTCTCTTCCCTGCTGATCGGCTATGGCGCGATCAGGTTCAGTTATACAGGCAGCACCACTCCGTGGCCAAGTCCGGATCTCGTTTTCAATCATTTTCCCGGATTTCACGGTGTTCACTTGCCGCTGTTGTTCGTATCCCTGATGACTTTTATCCTGATTGGTTCGTCCGTTACAATGGTTTTGGCCGTGGAAGCAGGACAGAGGAAAGCGAATAAGACGGTTGCCAAATACATGTTCTACACCATAATCGGTGGAATCATGTTCCTGAGTTGCCAGGCCTGGGAGTGGACACAATTCATTCACGAGGGTGGTAGACTGGATTCCAACACTTTCGGGTTTACCCGCGAAGCTTACGAACATGCCAGGCATTTGAAATTGGGAGACCCTGTTCATTTTACAGCTGCCGACCATATCCCCGGACCTGTACCATTTGCTTCACTGTTTTTTATTGTAACGGGTTTCCATGGTTTCCACGTATTCACAGGTGTGATCATCAATGTCATCATCTGGTTAAATGTGATTCGTGGTACCTACGTAAGAAGGGGACACTACGAAATGGTTGAGAAGGTTGGTTTATACTGGCACTTTGTTGACCTGGTATGGGTATTCGTGTTTACTTTCTATTACTTAATCTAACAAAATTTAAAAAACAATTCATATCAAAATGAGTAACGAGCATCATACACCTACAGAGGGAGACTATATCCCGGAAACATACGTACCACATGCGGTATCCCATGGCACCAAAAGTCTTTGGAGGACATTCTGGGTCCTTGCATTTGTGACAGTGATAGATTTCGCGATTTATTTCATGGCGCCTCACAGCATGACCAAGAATATCGTCTTTATCACGCTGGGTATCTTTAAGGCTGTCCTGATTGTCGGTATTTTCATGCACTTGAATTACGAGACCAAATTCCTGCGTTACATGATCATACTTCCCGCCATCATATTCCTGTCTTATTTCGTCTGGTTATTAATGCTTGAAGGCGATTACGTAAGTATCTCAAAATACTTCTAAAATGACTGATATTCG
>JANWHK010000174.1 GCA_025450395.1 Bacteroidia bacterium | reverse complement strand
GCATCCGTAGAGTCGAAAGAACCAATGATTTTCAGGGAATCATTCTTTTGCAAATAGTTCAGATACTGACTAATTGCCTGTGGGTTTCCTGCTAATCCTATTTTAATTTTTAACAATTGTTGTCAACTAAATTTGGTACAAAAATGCAATAGTTAGTTATTTGTAACATCATTTTGTTATTAACCGTGTACTAAAGAACATACATTCCACTACTTGCATACATACCGCGATACATATAAACACAAGGGACTACGCAACCAGCTGGTGGCGCTCTTGAAAGTCAAGGGCATCACCGATCCGGACGTTTTAAAGGCCATTTCGGAGCTGCCAAGACATTTTTTCCTGCCTGATGACTTCGAATCACACGCATATGAAGACAAAGCTTTCCCTATTGGTGAAGATCAAACCATTTCACAACCGTATACCGTTGCCTACCAGACAGAGTTACTAGACATAAAACCAGGCAATAAGGTGCTTGAAATAGGTACCGGAAGCGGTTACCAGGCGGCGGTACTCCTGATGTGCGGGGCCCGGGTATTCAGTATTGAAAGGCATAAAAAATTGTCGGACAGGGCGGTCAGGACGCTTAAAAATGCTTTACCTGCCGACCTTTTGTCGGGCCTCAGCCTCTTTATAGGTGATGGCACCAGGGGCTTGAAGGATAAGGCCCCTTACGACCGAATCATCGTGACCGCAGGAGCCCCGTCTGTTCCCAAAGCCCTGCTGGCACAACTCGTCATTGGAGGGATATTGGTGATACCGGTGGGGGAAAAAGTACAGAGAATGGTGCGGATTACCAAAGTCAGTGAAAAGGATATCAAGACCGAATTGTTTGACGACTTTAATTTTGTGCCGCTGGTAGGGGAGAATGGTTGGAAAGTGTAATGAGGGGTTTCGTTATCATTCTTAAGAAGAATATAGTTTTGGAAACGGTCATCACGAGGCCTGTACTCAGGCCGTGGTGAACTGTATTCGGTTAACGAATACACTTAAAGGACCGCGCCCCGATGACCGCAGGCAGGCCTGCAGGGACTGGCCCCGTGTCACGTGACACGGGGCGGAGCGCAGCGAACCCGCAGGGCACGGACAGGCGCCCTAAAAAAGAAATGCCCGAAATACATTGTATTCCGGGCATTTGTAATGGTGATTGTATTGGATTAAACCAATTTCACGTTCACAGCATTTGGTCCTTTACGGCCGCTTGCTATTTCGAACTGAACCTTGTCATCCGTTGTGATCTTGTCAACCAAACCTGTAACATGAACAAAAACTTCTGTTCCTGAATTGTCTTCTTTAATAAAACCAAATCCTTTGGTTTCATCAAAATACTTTACTGTACCTGTACTCATTTTATTTTTACTAAGCTGCAAAGATAGGCAAAATAATTGGGTTTATTCGCTAAAAGCGATATTTCTTTTAAAAAGTGGATTCCACCGGTTCCCTTACATCGTACATCGTATGTCGTACATTCCCCTTATTTCTTCCACTTGATACCACAACCGATCGCCTTTGTGAATTTCACAGTGATCTCTTTGCCGGCCACAAGTTCATTCATCGCATCCTCAAGGTATTTTTTGGTCACCTTTTCGGCGCTTTCGTAGTTGTCATCAATGGCACCAACATATTTAACCAGCAATTGTTTATTCTCCTTGTGCAACACGTAAACATGCGGGGTTTTAATAGCACCATAGGCTTTGGCTACATCCTGGGTTTCATCTATCAGGTAAGGGAAAGTGAAACCTTTCTCTTTGGCGCGTTTTGCCATTTCAGAAGGTGCATCGTCCGGGTAATTGATGGTGTCGTTTGGCATGATGGCGATGACAGGGTAACCCAAAGCCTTGTATTTTTTGTCAATAGCTACAATCCTGTCTTCATATAATTTGGCATAAGGGCAATGGTTGCAGGTAAATATAATGATAAAGCCCTTGGCACTTTTATAGTCAGCCAGGCTGACCATCTTGCCATCGATGTTTTTTAGCCTGAAATCTGTGGCGGCAGTTCCCGGTTCATAACCTGAAACAGAAAATGTGAAGGCGGCGATCGATAAGGTGATCAATGCGAATGCGGCGTAAAACAATGTTTTTTTCATGAGATATTTATTTTGAATTTATTGATTTTTTATTCATCGGTGATTATTCGCGTATAAAGTTCCATAGGTCCTTGAAGGTTTCAAATGCACCCTCATGGTTCTTGCGGTCGTCCCTGGTCAATACAATGGTATATGGAATACTGCCTTCCCAGTTTTTTTGCACCTTGTCGATAAAAATATTGAGGTCGGCGGAATTGATGAGGTAATGTGCGCCCGGTATTTGTTTCATGTTTATATATTTTTGGACGGCCAGGCCTTTTGACGGCATGTCAAACGAAATAAAGATAAACGTAATATTTTCTCCTTTGAGTATGGAATCAGCCTTGTTGAAGAATGGTATTTCCTTTACGCATGGACCACACCAGGTAGCCCAGAAATTAATGACCACTGTGCCGCTATCAGGCATGTCATTGATGATATCCAGAGCGGAATCGGGTGATATGGCCCTGAGAGTCTGGGCATTTGCATCCTGCCTGTAGGCAGTCAGGAAGAGGATGAGCAACAATAAACCGGACTTCATTTTTTCAAATATATTTAGGTATATTCGTTATAACAAAAAAAGTGCCGCAAATCCTTGCAGCACCTCTTAAAAATGTATTTTTTGATGAAAGCAGTTTACATGCTCATAGTGGAGAGGACACCATTCATGCTCCTTACTGCTTCTGCAGATTTTGCAAATGCAGCAAGTTCAGACTCATTCAGCTTATAGTCAACAATCTCTTCCCATCCGTTCCTGCCAATTACTACCGGAACGCCCAGGCATATATCCTTCTGTCCGTATTCACCATCAAGGTATACGCAACATGGCATCAGTTTTTTCTCATCTCTTACAATGGCTTCAACCAGTGCCGCACCAGCAGCGCCCGGGGCGTACCATGCACTTGTACCCAATAATCCGGTCAGTGTAGCACCGCCTATCATGGTGTCAGCTGCAACCTTTTGTAGTGCCGCTGCATCCAGTCTGTGGCTTGCAGGCAAACCATTGATGGTAGCCATCCTGGTTAAAGGTATCATGGTGGTGTCACCGTGACCGCCAATCACCACACCATGTATATCATTGGTGGATGCGCCGGTTGCCAGTGATAAATAACATTTGAATCTGGCACTGTCGAGTATACCACCCATTCCGATGATCCTGTTTTTAGGTATTCCGCTTGATTTTAATGTGAGATATGTCATGGTATCCATCGGGTTGCTGATAACGATGATAATGGCATCCGGGGAATGTTTCAGTATGTTTTCAGTAACACCTTTTACGATATTGGCATTGGTGCCTATCAATTCTTCACGGGTCATGCCGGGTTTGCGCGGTATGCCGCTGGTGATTACCACTACGTCGCTGTTGGCAGTCTTGCTGTAATCGTTCGTGCTGCCGGTGATCCTGGTGTCGAAACCGAGAAGGGAAGAAGTCTGGAAAAGGTCAAGTGATTTGCCTTCGCTGATACCTTCCTTGATGTCAAGCAAAACCAGTTCAGAACAAAGTTCCCTGCGTGCAATGTTGTCGGCACATGTTGCGCCAACTGCTCCGGCGCCTACTACTGTAACTTTCATATGTTTTATTATGTTTAAGATTAAAATTGTGGGGCAAAGGTAATTAACAATTGACAATTGACAATGGACAATTAATAATGGACAATTGATAATTGATAATGGACAATTGATAATGGACAATTTGAGAAAATTTGTGATGTGGAAAAACCGATTACTGAAAACCGATTACTGAATACCGATTACCGATCACGGTTCTAATACATAAGAGTTACCGTTCCCGTAAACGCATAGTTCTTGCCGTCAAAATACCTGAAGCTGGCGTAATATACATACACACCTTCCTGCACGGCCTGACCCTGGTATGTTCCATCCCAGCCTTTGGAAGCATCCGTGCTGTAGTAAAGTTCCTCACCCCAACGGTTCAGTATCTGTAATTTAAAGTCAATGGGATTACTGAGTCCTTCCAGTTTAAAGACATCATTCAGCATGTCGTTGTTAGGAGAAAAGGTGTTGGGTATATACACGTTGAAGTTGTTGGGGAATAAATACATGTCCTGGGATGAACTGTCCTTGCAACCAAACTGGTTGGTGATGCGCAGACTGACCTTGCCTTTCAGGAGATTGTCAACCACCAGGGAAGGGGTATCCGTTGTATGTGTGCTGCCGTCAGGGAATTTCCAATAATATTGCGAGGTATTGTCCAATTGTGGAAGGAATACCATCCTTGCCTGGTTAACTCCGAAAGTGGTTTCTTTATACGTAAACGAAGGGTCCGGAAGCGGGTATACCACGACTCCGTTATTGAGTGTCAGCACTTTTGTACAGCCGTTTGCATCCGATACGGTCAAGCTTACATCATAGTTTTTCAGGTTATTGTAAGTGTGTTTTACAGATTGGGTATTGGCCGCATTGCCATCACCCAGGTCCCAGGCCCATTTGGTGATGGGATTGCCTGCTGTCTGCAGAGTTTTCAGGTTGGCTTCGGTGTACAGGCAAATACTGTCTCCAATAATGATACCATCCAGGATTGGCAATACCACAACATCTTTTTGGGTACTGTCTATACATCCTTCCTCTGTCTTGATAATAAAGCGAATATTCTTTGTGCCATCTGTTGTGTAGATGATGCCGGGACTATTGGCCTGCCCTGTATAAACCAGGTTATTGGCAAAATAAGTCCATTCGGTAATGACATCGTTAAGGGCCACTGATGCATCATTGAAATAAAATTGGTGGCCCGTAAAACACTGGCTGTCCTTATTGATGCTGAAGTCCGCCTTCAGCGGGTCAAGGAGACGGAAAACCTTGCTGAGGCTGTCTTTACATCCCCCTGCGTTTTGATTGATAAGCCTGATGGTATGTAAGCCCGGGCTGCCTGATTGGTGGACGAGGCTGTCCTGGGCACCTGAAAGCAGCAACATGTTGTTGATTTTCCAGTTGTAGGTTTCATTTGACTGTTTAACAGTCCTGAAAACAAAGCGGTTATTATTAAAACACTGCACAGAATCATTGATGTTTAAGCTAACATTGGGTTGCTCAATAACCCGGAGTAGAGTTGTTGCGGTATCCACGCATCCTTCTTTATCCTTTACAATCAATTTATAGGCATAATTTCCACTGTCCAGCATGTTTAATGAAACTTGTTGGAAATTGGTGTCAGTAGGTGCTCCCGGAGCCAAATTTGCATATTGGTAAGGTTGATAAAAAACAGAAATATTTTGCAGGTTGAAATTGTTGCCGATTAAGCATTGTGTATCGCTGTTAACCTTCAGGCCAGCCTTTGGTTCCTTTAATACAAGCACATTGTGCACCACAGAATCTTCACAACCTGCATACAGTGAGTTGATTTTCAACTTGACCTGTTTCAGCCCCGGACTGTTGTATTTTACAGAATCGACAACAGACTTTGTGGAAGTGGAATTATTGCCTAGCATCCATTGATACTTGAGGTATTGACCCTTGGTTGTATCGATAAATTTAAAAGATTGTGATTCAAAACATTGTGCTGTGTCCGGTGAATAGAATCCTGCTTTGGGTACAGGTATGACTTCAACTGTCTTGAAAGTGGAATCGTGACAATTAAACGGAGAGAATGCCTTGAGTTTGATCTTGTAAATTCCCGGACTGGTATACCGGATGTTTTTCATCGAGTTTGCCGTGCTTTTCTGCCCGTTGCCCGCATCCCACAGCAGGCTGAAGGTGTCCTGCTCAACTTTGGTGGTGCTGGTAAAGGTCCAGCGTGCAGAAGGCAGGCATTTGATGGTATCTGAAGTAGTTAGCGTGAAATCCACTTTCGGTTTTGGCCACACAGTAGCTGCGTTAAGTGCAGTGTCACTGCAAGCCATGTCAGAAATTGCGATATGCCTGTAAAAACGTGTGACCAGAGCGCTGTCAGGATTATATACAAGGGTTTTGTATGTTTTCAGTGAATCACTCACAATGACAGTGTTATCATCAAACAGCCATTTGGCTTTTTGGATATATCCGGTGACAATCTGGGAACTGTCCCAGAATAAAATGGGCTTTTCAGAACAAAACTCCTCTCCCTTGAGTTTCGGATATACCTTAGGCATTGGGTTCACCACTATATCTATTGTATATCGGGCTTTGCAATTGACCTGCAGGGTATAAATATCAAAATACACCTTGTATTTACCGGGCATTGGGAAATGGGCCTCTGTATCCCATACATCCCAGTCTGTCTTCCACGGGAATACCCAGGCCTTGTGGTATATCTGGTCGGCCGTGATGGTTGTAGAATTCTTGAACTTGAATAAATTGTACTTCCAGCAATTGTCAATTGTATCCACCAATATATTTGAAAAGATGCTGATCTTTCCAACAATGCCTGTATCTATAAATTTGCAATACCCTGAGGTGTCGGTGGCCCTGACCCATACCTTTGTATTATCCCATGCCCTGAAATATCGCTTGCTGCTGCTGTCCTGCCATTTGAAATTGGCGAAAAACGGGTTTTTTTCTTCAAAAGTAACCGTGTCAAAACCGCAGATGATTTTATCGCGCACAGGGTCAAACGCAGGCCAGTCAACTTTAATCTTGCGTGTAATGGAATCCTTTTTACCACCGAAATCTTCACCCACCAGCTTGACATCAAAAACTCCCTGGCTGTTGTAAAGATGCTGGACAGGGTTGCCGGTGCCAATGGTTCCATCACCAAAATACCAGGTATATTTTTTAAGTATTTTGTCAGACTTGGCCTTGAATTGCATCTTGATCTTCTGGTTTTTGCAGTCGTAAGCCAAAACAGTATCTTTATAATCCAGGTCAAAATTCGGCAGGCTGAAACCTGCGAGGTATAAGTATGATTCATAACTGCCAAGTCCATAACTATAGGCCAACATACCGTCTGAACATTCCACAAGGTGTTGTCCAAGGCTTAATTTGATACCTGCGTAAGAATAATTCTTGTTATATGGGAATATCCTGAATTCACTGGTGTCAATCTTGGTTTTATCGAGGTATACAGAATTTTTTGAGGAAGTCTTGATGACAATGCTAACAAAATGATCCCTCAAATTGGTGGAATTTACGGTGCTGAACATGGAAGCTTCCCCGAAATATTTTGTGCTCACCAGTTCCAGCATGGAAGGGTCGCCATATCCGTTGGTAATATAACCATTACATCCCCCACCTTTCATGAATTGGTAACAGTGGAACAGCTTGGTGGATGAAAGGTAATATCCACTGTCAGCCTTAATATCCAGGACCAGAGGCTTGAGCCTTGTTACATTGTTATAGTTGATGCCATTGACCTTGATCGTGGTCTTGGCAGTGTCAAGAGTAACAATTTTAAGCAGGTAACCTTTTGTGTGCCCGAAATGTGGCGGACTGCAATAAGCGGTGTCGAGCACATCTATCGGAAGTACCTGTTCATATTGATGATCACAAGCCCCACAAGGCCAATTGGAACACTCATGACCTGAGAAAACCACGAGTTTAGTCTGTGAAAGAACCTTGATAAGAGTCCCTGTCAGATCAAGGCCATTAGACCCGAGTTGGTACATCTGCCCTCTTTTTAATGTCTTGAAATATGTTACGCCTGCAGCATGTGTACCGGCTAACGCTGTAGGAGTTATAGAGACTTTAGTAGAATCCTCACTTGCAACCAGCAATATTTCACTATTCCTGGCATTGCCATTTGGATGTCCGGTGACATAAGTGGAATTCTTAGGGATATTGGCAATTGGCAATACGATACTGGCATCCGTGGTAGCGGGAGCAAGGTTCATTGCAGCGATTGATACAGGGAAATCGGAAGTGATACGGATAGCCCTGTTGACCAGTGAATCAAATTCAGGGGTATATCCTAAATTAAATGGAATAATGAACGCTTTCACGCTGTCCTTGGGGACGTAAATGGAATCAATATAGTTCTGCAGGGGGATTGAAATCTTGACCTTGGAATTATTTGAAGCAGAAATATACAGCCTTAGTCCAGTCGAGTTTTGGCTTAGGTTTTTCATAAAACCCATCCAGAATTCAGTGCCGGAATTGGTTTTCTGGCTGAACATGAAGAATGGGACGAAAAAAAGTAGTATAAGTAAGGCTTTTTTCAAATTTGAACAATAATAAAATAAAATATTAACAAATAAAAGTTTGTGACTTAATACTGACAAAAAAATTAATATCCAATGGTATCAGGGCTTGAAATTGAGTTTGGTCGAATAAAAGGATGCCGTGCAGGAAACCTTGAGATCCCGCTCCGCCTAAGGCGAAGCGGGATTAGTTCGACTTGCAATTTTCCTATCCACCTAAGGCGGATGAAAATTGAGTCTCACTAATTTTGATATGTTGCTTTAAAACAGCAAATTTGCAATACTTATAATGAATAAAAACAAGATCATCAATGACCCGGTATATGGTTTCCTTACAGTGCCGGGAGACTTTATCTATGAGTTGATCGAACATCCATATTTCCAGAGGTTAAGACGCATCAAACAGCTTGGGATGTCAGAATATGTTTACCCGGGTGCCACGCATTCAAGATTCCACCATGCTCTGGGCGCATTGCACCTGATGATGAAAGCTGTACAGACGCTTCGCAACAAGGATGTGAAAATTACGGATAGGGAAGCTGAAGCGCTCTATATCGGCATCCTGCTGCATGACATAGGCCACGGGCCTTATAGTCATTCACTGGAACATTCACTGATAAAACAGGTGGCCCACGAAAAGATCTCATTGATGATGATGGAGAAACTGAACGTGGAATTCAAGGGTAAACTGGATCTGGCCATCAGGATATTCAATAACCATTACCACAAGACCTTTATGCACCAGTTGATCTCAGGCCAATTGGATATGGACAGGCTGGATTACCTGGGCAGGGATAGTTTTTTTACAGGCGTTACGGAAGGTGTGGTGGGTTCGGAAAGGATCATCAATATGCTGAATGTGGTGGATGATGAACTCGTGGTGGAAGAAAAGGGTATCTACAGCATTGAGAAATTCATCATTGCCCGCAGGCTGATGTATTGGCAGGTTTACCTGCATAAAACGGTGGTGGCAGCGGATATACTGCTTACCAATACCATGAAAAGGGCCTCCGAACTTTCAAATGCAGGACGCAACCTGTTTGCTACGCCTGCCCTTGAGTTTTTCCTGGAAAACCCTATCACTGAAACCATGTTCCTGCAAGACAAGAAAGTGCTGCAGAAATTTGTGCAGCTGGATGATTCCGATATTTTTTCAGCCATCAAGACCTGGCAATATGCGGAGGATAAGGTCCTGAGCCTGTTGTCGCGAAACCTTGTGAACCGCCGATTGCCCAAGATCATACTGTCAGACAAGCCCTTTTCAAATGATGAATTGAAACAGAAGCAGGACCAGGTAAATCACCTGTTCCAGCTCAAGGCTGGTGAATCGGTGTATTTTGCGACGATGAACATGATTAAAAATGATGCATATCAGGTGGAGAAAAGCACCAGTATCAAGATATTGATGAAGAACGGGGAGGTGCTTGATGTAACAGATGCGAGTGATAATTATAACCTTAAAGCTTTAAGACAGACCGTAAAAAAATATTATTTAAGCTTTTACCGCTAAATTGTATCTTCGCAGCATTGTTGTATGCAAATATCCGCAATCCAAATAGCACAATTAATCAATGGGAAATTAGAGGGTAATGCTGAAGTATCTGTCACGCAAGCCGGCAAGATTGAAAGCGGCAGGCCGGGTGAAGTCACTTTTTTGGCCAACCCCAAATACTTGAATTATATTTATGAAACAGAAGCCTCGGTAGTGATCATCAGCGATGACCTTGTGCTTGAAAAACCTGTAAAGTGTACCATTATCAGGCATAAAATGCCCTATTACGGATTCTGCCTTGTGCTGAATGAATATTTTAACCCGCACCAGGACAGGACAGGCATAGATGCTACGGCCATCATTGCAGGGAATGCGAAGATTGGCAAGGATGTATATATCGGGCCGTATGTGGTGATAGAGGAGGAGGCAGAAATAAGCGATAAAGCACAGTTGTACGCCCATGTCTATGTAGGCAGGGATGCAAGGGTGGGCAGGAATACCATCCTGTATCCGGGAGTGAATCTATATTCCGATTGTATTGTTGGGAATGATTGTATCATCCACGCCGGAACAGCCATTGGCTCTGACGGCTTTGGTTTTGCGCAAACTCCTGATGGCACGTATGCCAAGATACCGCAGATCGGTAATGTGGTGATTGAAGACAATGTAGAAACAGGTGCCAACTGTTGCCTGGACAGGGCAACCATGGGAAGTACCTTCATCCGCAAGGGTGTCAAGCTTGACAATATGGTGCAGATAGCACACAATGCGGATGTGGGAGAAAATACGGTCATAGCCGGCTTAAGCGGTGTGGCCGGGAGTACAAAGGTAGGTAAGGGATGCGTGTTCGGTGCACAGGTAGGTATTGTAGGACATATTACAATTGCAGAAGGTACCCAGCTCGGCGGACAGACAGGTGTTCCCAAATCCATCAAGGAACCCAACCAGCAGTTTATCGGTTCCCCTGCCATGCCATTGAAGGATGCGTTTAAGAGCCAGGTGATGTTAAGGAATTTGCCTGCATTGGAGAAAAGGGTAAGGGAACTAGAGCAATTGGTGAAGGAGTTGGCGAAGAAAGACGGAGCATGAGATTCCCTTTCAGGAATTGAAATAAAAAAGGAAAAACAAACGATTATTGAATACGAATAAATGAAACAAACTACATTAAAGAAAGCGGTGACAGTGTCGGGTGTCGGTTTACATACGGGAGCCATTGTGAATCTTACATTTACCCCGGCGCCGATCAACCACTGGTATAAATTCCAGAGAACAGACCTGGAGAACCACCCTATAATTGATGCGGATTGCGACCTGGTGGTGGATACTTCAAGGGGAACAACCCTTGGAAAGAATGGCGTAAAAGTGAGTACGGTGGAACATGCGCTTGCAGCACTTGTGGGCCTTGAAATCGACAATGTACTCTTACAGATAGATGGTCCCGAAATGCCCATCATGGATGGCAGCGCTATACAATTTGTTCACAAGTTGCTCGAAGCAGGCATAGTGGAACAGGATGCTGAGAGGGAGTATTTTATAGTGCCTTCCAATGTCCATTACAACGACGTGCAACACCATGTGGAAATGGTAGCAATGCCGCTGGATGATTACAGGGCGACCGTGATGGTGGATTATAACAGTCCGGTGCTTGGAAGTCAGCATGCCACTATCACCAACCTGAATGAATTCGAGACGCAGATAGCGAGTTGCAGGACATTCTGTTTCCTGCACGAGCTTGAAATGATGATCAACAATAACCTCATTAAGGGCGGTGACCTGAACAATGCCATCGTCATCGTTGACAGGGTAGTGGAAGACCATGAAATGGAACGCCTTGCCAAGATATTCAACAAACCCAAGGTGGAAGTGAGGAAAGAAGGTATACTGAACAATGTGGAATTGAGGTTCCAGAACGAGCCTGCAAGGCATAAACTACTGGATCTGCTGGGTGACCTGGCACTTATCGGCATGCCGATCAAGGCACAGATCATGGCTGCAAGGCCTGGACACCAGAGCAATGTGGCATTTGCCAGGAAGATCAAGGCCATCATTAAAAAAACAAAGAAAAAATCGGCTAACGACGCGCCAGTATATAATCCCAACCAAAAAGCGATATTTGAATACAAGGATATCAACCGATTCCTGCCACATGCGCATCCATTCCTTTTGGTGGACAAGATCATTGAGAAATCGCCTAAACATATTGTGGCGATCAAGAACGTGACCGGTGACCAGTATTTCTTTGCCGGACATTTTCCGGGCGACCCCATCATGCCGGGAGTACTGCAACTTGAAGCCATGGCACAGGCTGGCGGGATATTGGTTTTGAGCGAGGTGCCTGACCCGGAGAATTACGCCACCTATTTCATGAAAATAGACAATGCCAAGTTCAAGGAGAAGGTAGTGCCGGGCGACACGCTGGTAATGAAGATGGAGTTGCTGGAACCCATCAGGAGAGGTATTTGCCTGATGCGTGGCAGGGCTTATGTAGGAGAAAAACTCGTGAGTGAAGCGGAAATGATGGCACAAATAGTAAAAATAAAATAAATTCATTTGGGGGGTAAGCCCCTGAAAATTGTAATAATAACAAACTAAAAAAATAACCATGATCCAACCCTTAGCGTACGTT
>JANWHK010000173.1 GCA_025450395.1 Bacteroidia bacterium | reverse complement strand
ATCCCTCACCGATTGCAAATTCAGTAGGAACGTTCTTATCTGATTTATAGGCATAGGCTGAGAAGAGTTTAAGTTTCACGTTCTGTGTCTCTTCATCCTGTTTCAAAATATAAAAGGCCCCGAAACGTGCAGATACCACCTGGGCAAGCTCGGACAATATCCGTTTTGTCACCGTATTCAGGTCTTTCTGTCCCTGCAACATCTGGGTAAATTTCGCGAGATTGGATTTGAGCCAATCCTGTTCCTGGTTCAGCAAAGTAGTTTCACGCAGGTTGGTGATCATCTGGTTGATGGTATCCTTCAAGGCTTCCACCTCACCCTTGGCATCCACACGGATATTACGTGTCAGGTCACCCTTGGTTACCGCAGACGCCACCTCAGAAATGGAACGCACCTGGGTCGTCAGGTTCTCAGCAAGCTGGTTTACGTTTTCAGTCAGGTTTTTCCAAATACCCGAAGCACCCGGTACACTTGCCTGTCCTCCAAGTCGTCCTTCAACACCCACCTCACGCGCAACGTTTGTTACCTGGTCGGCAAATACCGCCAATGTCTCGATCATCTCGTTAATGGTGTCTGTCAGTTGTGCCACCTCTCCTTTTGCATTGATGGACAGTTTCTGGCGCAGGTTACCTGTTGCAACTGATGTTACCACCTTTGCAATACCACGCACCTGGCTTGTGAGGTTGGACGCCATCATGTTTACTGAGTCCGTCAAATCCTTCCATGTACCTGCCACACCTTTCACTTCCGCCTGTCCGCCGAGTTTTCCTTCTGTTCCCACTTCCCTCGCCACACGCGTCACCTCAAATGCGAACGAGTTCAATTGTTCCACCATGGTATTGATGGTATTTTTCAAGTCTAATATTTCTCCTTTTACGTCTATGGCAACGGTTTTGGAAAGGTCACCGCTGGCCACTGCTTTTGTCACTTCGGCAATATTACGCACCTGTGCTGTCAGGTTACCTGTCATCTGGTTTACAGAGTCAGTTAAATCTTTCCATGTACCTGCAACACCCGGCACGAAGGCCTGTCCACCGAGTTTTCCATCCGTACCCACCTCACGGGCCACACGCGTTACCTCTGATGCGAATGCACGCAACTGGTCAACCATTGTATTCAGTGTTTCTTTCAATTGCAGGATCTCACCACGCACGTCCACCGTGATCTTCTTGGACATGTCACCATTCGCCACCGCAATGGCCACCTCGGCAATATTACGCACCTGGGCTGTCAGGTTACCCGCCATCTGGTTCACCGAGTCTGTCAAATCCTTCCACGTTCCTGCAACACCCGGCACATTGGCCTGTCCACCGAGTTTTCCTTCCGTACCAACCTCCCTTGCCACACGTGTTACTTCTGATGCGAAACCACGCAGCTGGTCAACCATGGTATTGATCGTGTTTTTTAATTCGAGAATCTCTCCTTTTACGTCTACACCGATCTTCCTCGAAAGGTCACCGTTTGCCACGGCAGTTGTTACCTCAGCAATATTTCTCACCTGTGATGTCAGGTTGGACGCCATTTTATTTACACTATCCGTTAAGTCCTTCCATGTTCCCGCAACACCCGGTACGTCCGCCTGGCCTCCAAGTTTTCCTTCCGAGCCAACCTCACGGGCAACACGCGTTACCTCAGAACCAAATGAGTTCAACTGGTCAACCAGGGTATTGATGGTGTTTTTTAACTCGAGGATTTCACCTTTTACATCCACCGTTATCTTACGCGACAAGTCTCCCTTGGCAACCGCCGTTGTCACCTCCGCTATATTACGCACCTGGCCAGTTAAGTTAGAAGCCATCTGGTTTACAGAGTCTGTCAAATCCTTCCATACACCACCGACGCCCTCCACTGTCGCCTGTCCGCCGAGCTTTCCTTCCGAACCCACCTCACGGGCAACACGCGTTACCTCGGATCCGAATGAGTTCAACTGGTCAACCATCGTATTAATTGTATTCTTTAACTCCAATATTTCTCCCTGTACGTCCACTGTGATCTTACGCGACAAGTCACCCTTGGCAACCGCCGTCGTCACCTCCGCAATGTTACGCACCTGGGATGTCAGGTTACTCGCCATCTTATTTACCGAATCCGTTAAATCCTTCCAGGTTCCGCCAACACCGGGTACGTCAGCCTGCCCACCGAGTTTTCCCTCGGAACCCACTTCCCTCGCCACACGTGTTACTTCTGAACCAAATGAGTTCAGCTGGTCCACCATGGTATTGATATTATTCTTTAATTCCAGGATCTCTCCTTTTACGTCCACTGTGATCTTACGCGATAAGTCACCCTTGGCAACCGCCGTTGTCACCTCCGCTATATTACGCACTTGGCCTGTCAGGTTGGAGGCCATCTGGTTAACAGAGTCTGTCAAGTCCTTCCAGGTTCCGGCCACACCTTTTACCTGGGCCTGTCCACCGAGTTTTCCCTCTGTTCCCACCTCAAGTGCCACACGTGTTACCTCTGACGAGAATGAGTTAAGCTGGTCCACCATCGTATTGATGGTATTCTTCAATTCCAGTATTTCTCCTTTTACGTCCACCGTGATCTTACGCGACAAGTCGCCTTTCGCCACGGCCGTTGTTACTTCTGCTATATTACGCACTTGCGCCGTCAGGTTACTACCCATCTGGTTCACCGAGTCTGTCAAATCCTTCCATACACCACCCACACCTTTTACCTTCGCCTGGCCGCCGAGTTTTCCCTCGGAACCAACCTCACGGGCAACACGTGTCACCTCTGACGAGAATGAATTCAGCTGGTCAACCATGGTATTAATTGTGTTTTTCAACTCGAGGATTTCTCCTTTTACGTCCACCGTGATCTGCCTTGAAAGGTCACCCTTCGCCACCGCAGTTGTTACTTCCGCAATATTACGCACCTGGCCTGTCAGGTTTGAGGCCATCTGGTTCACTGAATCCGTTAAATCCTTCCATGTTCCGGCTACACCTTTTACCTGCGCCTGTCCGCCGAGTTTTCCTTCTGTTCCCACCTCAAGTGCCACACGGGTTACCTCTGATGAGAAGGAGTTCAACTGGTCAACCATCGTATTAATCGTGTTCTTCAACTCGAGTATCTCTCCTTTTACGTCCACCGTGATTTTTTTGGAAAGGTCACCCTTGGCCACGGCCGTTGTCACTTCTGCTATATTACGCACCTGTGCTGTCAGGTTACTACCCATCTGGTTCACCGAGTCTGTCAAATCCTTCCACACACCACCCACACCCTTGACCTTCGCCTGACCACCGAGTTTTCCCTCTGAACCCACCTCACGGGCAACACGTGTCACCTCCATCGAGAACAGGTTCAACTGCTTTACCATGTCGTTCACCTCCCTTGCGATACGTGCAAATTCTCCCTGCAAGACATGCCCTCCAATCTCTTCCGGCATTTCCTGTGTCAGGTTACCCTTGGCCACCGAACTGATTACGTGTGCAATCTCAATGGTAGGGTGAACAAGGTCGGATATCAGGGTGTTAAGCGATTCGACACCGGTACTCCACGCACCCTTCGCATGGGGGAGTTCAATCCTTTGGGTCAGTTTACCCTGTTTACCAATGGTATTTCCAGCCTTGGTAAACTCTTCCATCATCTGTTCATTCATGGAAATGATCTCATTCATGACATCGCAGATCTTGCCGCTCAAACCGACCTGGTCAATTGGCATGCGCACACCGAAATTACCGTTTCGGACTTCTGTCAATGTCCTGAGCATTTCCTTGAGATCGACATCTCCAGACAATTGCTTGCTCAGGTCCGTTTCAGACGGGTTGCCGCTTTCATTTTTGCGGTTTTTGGAGGTCTTAAGGGTCTTGATTTTTTCCGGCGTCAATGTTTCCGTGTCACTTACGGAACCATTGGTTGGGGATTTTTTGGTACTCATATAATTAAAAGTTAATAGTATTCAATAATTGTTGTGTTAATATTTGTTGCGTTTTGCATCTATTTCATAAAATATATCCAGCTATATCTAAACAAAAAGCCTGAAACACCAAGAATCCCGACGAAAGATATTCTTCGGTAAAGATTCTAAATGACAGAAACTCAAATGTTATACATTAACAATTAAATGTTACATAATTCACATGTTGAGTTTATAGAAGCTATCTATTCTCACGCTTGATAACATTCCGGAATATCCTATTTTTTTGTCGAAACAAATCCCACAATAATCACTGCAATAATAACCAATATGAATGCAAGTGCACCAATACCCATGGATTTCCTTGAAATGGTTTCTATGACATTGCATGAGCGCAATATAAGAAGCATCAACATGACCATCAGGAGCGTTATCAGGTTGGAATTCTTCATATATGGATTGTCATTTTTATGGTTTTACAGGTGCATCTTTGAAAGTCGATTTTTTGGCCCTCATTTTATAACTGTGCATTTTCACGGCTTCATCAATTGAATGCGTTGTTTGAAGGTTATGCTCACCTATTGTCAGGTCGTGAAGTTTTTTGTAATATTCCTGTATGATCATAAGTTCCTGTTCTGTCAAACTTTCTACATCCACCAGGCGGTTGCTGGCAAATTCATGGGAAGCCACCAGTTCGTTGAGCTTGAGTTGCAATGCAAGCGAATCCTTATTCTGCGTTTTCTGTATCAGGAACACCATCAGGAAAGTGACGATGGTGGTGCCGGTATTAATGACCAATTGCCAGGTTTGTGAATAATGAAATATCGGACCGGTAAACAACCAGATCAATACCACTGCCAGCGCAAGTATGAAGGCAGGTGTACTGCCTGTCACCTTAGTGACCCTGGCTGCAAATTTTTCAAAAAACCCGTTTTTGTTTTTCTTATTCCCGGTTATTTTTGATTTTGCTTCATTTAATTTTATGTCCGAAGTCTTGTCCGAAGGTTTTAAAACTTTCATTTTCATCGTATTTATCACAACAAAAATGCTTTTTTATTACACAAATACAGTTATAGCATTTACTGAAAATATTGCATCTTAACGGCGTTTTAAGCAAAACAACAAACTGAATGATATATATTAGCTTTTTTCATACAGTGCAATTGCCTGTATTTCATTTAATTAACAAATCAAACAAGAATATTGGCCGGTAAATTTTAATTTTCAAATACTTGTATTATTAAATAATTTTAATTTCCTTTGACACCAAACTAAACGCTCTTAGAAATCTAAACAAAACCATGAAACATATCCAGCAAAACTTTAACAATTACCTTCCCTGGAGAGATCATTATAATCCCCTGATCATTCTTTCCAATAAAGAACATCCCCTGGATGAAAAGGCAAAGAATAAATCAGTCCAGAAGAACAGGCCATTAAAAAAGGACAGCTTATATATTATTCTGGCAGACGATGATGAAGATGACAGGGAATTGTTCAGCGAAGTGATTGATGAGACCGGCTTAAATGTAAAACTGGATTATGCTGAAGATGGAAAGGAACTTCTCAAGATGCTTAATTCCGCTTCAAGGGAATTGCCACACATGATATTCCTGGACCTGAATATGCCTAACAAAGGTGGCAAGGAATGCCTTGATGCGATAAGGGCTTCAGAATATCTCAAGAATATTCCCGTCATTATTTACTCAACCTCATCCTCTCATAATGATATTGAAGAGACGTTTGAAAAAGGAGCTAACCTGTATGTGCGCAAACCTACTTCCTATAAGGAATTGCTGAATATGGCCCGCATGGTGTTATCGCTGAACTGGGAAAATTACAAGCCAAGAGCTTCAAAAACAAACTTCGTCTTTTCACATAAAACCAGGTAAACCCAGGCATGGCATCCCCCAGCACCCATAAGGATAAAAAAAACGCATCTGTGGAGAAAGATAAATTATTTTTTACTTATCTCCCCGGATTTGCTGAATTTATCCTGAAAAACAAGCTGGAGGAATATAGCAGAGAACAACTGAAATATTCATTTGAAGAAGAAGTTCCATTGATGAAATTCCTGGCTCACCTGTCAGAAGATGAATTACTGGCACTGGCTATTGAAGGGAGTCGTGAATTCCTGACTGTACTGGCTGAGAACAGGTCGAGGGAATACATTGAAAAATCAAGCGCCGATTTCATAAAAAACCGCATCAACATTATAGAAAGGGAACAGGTAGTGGCCGAGGATATTACCATCGTCTCATTCATCAGGCGAAAGACCCTCAGGAAACTCCTGACATCCTATTCGAATGACTGGGAAGAATTCATGCACGTAATGGAAGAAGTTGACCGTTTCGTAGCTGAAAGCGAGACATCTTCCTTTAATGCCTTTATTAAGATCCAGCAGGAAAATATCGCCCGTATCAACAGTGCGCTTGAACAGAGACAGGAAGACTTGCTGGAAGCCCAGGA
Organism: Bacteroidia bacterium; assembly: GCA_025450395.1. Taxonomy (GTDB): domain Bacteria; phylum Bacteroidota; class Bacteroidia; order NS11-12g; family UBA955; genus JABMMZ01. Next base: position 16,641 of record JANWHK010000173.1, on the reverse strand, counting down.
GCTGGCAGATTTGGGAAGTTTTCTCTGGGACATGAAGCATGGAAATTCGGTATTTACCCCGGGTGTGATGAAAATATTCGAGTTGGAGGAAAAAAGCAACCTGGAGGCATTTATGACAGATGTGCATGAAGATGACCGTGACATGCTGAAAAAAGCCTTGCAAAAAGCGCTTGAAAAGGATGGATTATACGAATGTGAATACCGCTTAGTCAAGAACGGAAATGAAAAAATGATATGGTCGCGCGGCATCGTTCAATTTGAGGATGGAAAGGCCATCAGCATGAAAGGCACCGTTATGGATGTAACAGGCAAATACAGCCTTTTGGCACAATTGCAGGAAAGCGAGAAGGCAAACAAGCTTGCACAGTCACTTACCCATATGGGCACCTGGGTGTGGGACATCACTACCAACAGGATCAGCTGGTCGGATGAAATGTACCGCATTTATGGCCTTGAGCCTCAGTCGGAGATTACTTTTGACCGTTATATTTCCATGATACATCCTGATGACCGTGACAGGCGCCTGAGTGAAATCAAGGAATCACTCAAGACCGGGGAAGTAAAAGATTATCTCATCCACATCGTTACCCCGGCCGGCATAACCAAGGTGTTAAAAGGCAAGGGGGAGCTTAAACGGGACAAGAAAAACGCGCCTTTGACATTGAACTGTACCTGTCAGGATATCACGCTTGAGTATAAGCTTAACCAGGAATTGCAGGAAAAGGAGGAATACCTGCAGGCCAAAACACTGCTGCTCGAAAAACTGAATCTTTCACTTGAGGTGAAAAACAATGAACTGTCCAGGATCAATAAGGAACTTGAATCATTTAATTATATCGCTAGCCATGACCTGCAGGAACCCTTGCGCAAGATACAGACCTTCATTCAACTTATCCTTGAGAAAAGCAAGAACAAGTTGCCCTCTGGCACCATGGAATATTTCAACAAGATCATGACTTCCTCCTCGCGCATGAAACTATTGATAGAAGACTTGTTGATGTTTTCACAGACAACGGCGAATGAGGACAATTTTGAGTTATCGGATCTCAACCATTTACTCGATGAGGTCAAGATCATTTTATCTACACTGATTGAAGAGAAAAAAGCAGTCATAGAATCCAGGGATCTGCCTACATTGAGGGTTATACCGTTCCAGATACAGCAATTATTGCTGAACCTGATCAGCAATGCCATCAAGTATTCAAAGGAAAACACCATTCCACGAATCAAAATCTCAAGCAGGGTTGTCACCGGTGACCAAATAGGTGATTCCGGGGCCATTGCTGGCAAGGATTATTTCGAGCTGCAGGTGAAAGACAATGGAATCGGGTTTGACGAAGAGAATTCAGAAAGGATCTTCGGATTGTTTCAACGCCTCCACAATAAGGATAAATATTCCGGCACAGGCATCGGGCTGGCAATATGCAAGAAAATTGTCCATAACCACAATGGTTTTATCAAGGCGCGCAGTGAAGTTGGGAAAGGGTCGGTTTTTTATGTTTACCTGCCCAGGACCGACAAGAAAACTAGTTACCTGGTTAATTGAAGGATGAGGTATTTACAAATTAAGTTAAGCGACGGCAGATGGCCACATCACACGCAAAGCCGTGTGACTCGCCATGACGTGGATCATAAATAGAATTTCGTTATAGATACAATGCCACTACCTTTCTAAATGTCACATCGTATGTCGTACATCGTACATCCACATCGTATGTCGTATGTCGTAAATCGTATATTCCCCTAGATGCTTAGCAGAAAATTTTCCTTATTAAGACCGCTGGTGTGGTATTGCCAGTTGATGGAGATCACCTCCGATAAAACCCGCTTAAGGGTTGAAAAATCGTTTGGTTTCTTGATATACACATTGGCACCCTTGACAAAGGTCTTTTCAATATCTTCCTCAGATCCTGAAGTTGAGTAAATAGCCACAGACAGATCCTTCAAGGCCTTGGTTTCCCTGATTTCCTTCAGGCATTCCAGTCCGCTCTTGAGCGGCATGTTCAAGTCAAGAAAAAGGATATGTGGCAATACAACATCCTTGCTGTTGAGATACTTCATGAGTTCCACGCCGTCATTGACGGTATGTACCTTTGTTTTCATCTTGATTTCATCAAAAGCTTCCTTGAAAAAAAGGCGGTCATCTTCATCATCATCCGCAAGAAGTATAAATAATGGGTCGTGTTGCATACGCTATTTGTGTTGATTCAGGGACAAATGTAATAAATACTGACTAATAAATTTTTTATTTTATCAGGATTCAACTATTTGCTGCGGAATTGCGCCTCTTGACAATGATTTTCTGGAAAACAGAAGGTGAAAGACCTGTTGTTTTCTTAAACTGGTTACTCAGGTGTGACACACTGCTGTAATTGAGTTTATGAGAGATTTCTGTAAGGGTCAGGTCACTATTGGTAATCATGTGTTTGGCACGTTCAATTTTTTGAAGAATAATAAAGTTCTCGATGGAAGTGTAGGTCACCTCTGAAAACAGGTTGGCAATATAACCATAACTGTGATTGAGCTTGTCGGCAAGATAGGATGATATCTTCACCGCTGGCAGGTTATCCTCGTTATAGACCATGTCAACAATTGTATCCTTTGTTTTCTGTACCAGGGCATTCTTTTGGTTCTCTATGACTTCAATGCCATATTCTTTAAGTGTGGAATTCAGTTCCTTGATCTGCTGGGTGGAAAGTTCTTCCCTGATCTTGATTTCATTGACGCTTAATAATTCATAATTCATGTTCATCTTGCTTAATTGATCATTCAACATTTTCTTGCAGATGACATTCATATCAAAGTTAACGTATAGTTTCATATTACAAAGATATGATAATTTTTGTTTTTTACATCTGCATTAGAACAAACATGATGACTATCATATTGTTCAGGTACTGAAAATATTGATATTAACATCATTACATAATCAGTAAACAATGATATTTGCTTTCACACCCGACCGGATATATGACTGGTTTGAGCCTATTTAAGCCTAAACGCTGTGAATTATACAGTTCGATGTGTGAATGATATAACTTATTGATAAAGTAATGTAAGCTTTTAAATCTTGAATTATGTCAATTTTGTTTCGTAAGAAAACAGAAAAATGAAACAGGCAGGCATCATGTTAATAGTCATTGGATTTGTGCTGAGCATTTATACAACATTCAGCTTTTTTACAAGGGATAAGGTGCTCGATCTTGGCCGGGTTGAGATTACCAAGGACAAGGAACACAGTCTCTCATGGTCGCCGGCGGTCGGTATTATACTCCTTGGCCTGGGAGGTATTTTGGTTTGGAAATCCTTTAAAAAATAAAACAAAAAAAATATGAACATTAAGAGAATCTTTGGAAGCATACTTACCGTACTCGGTATAATTGCCTTGATCGTTGCCGCTGTGCAATTCGTCAATAATTCCTCAACAGGCGTACAGAATATCAAGACCCTGCTCACACTTGGTATACTGGGATTACTTTTCTTCATAGCAGGTTTGGGCCTGGTGCGCACAACCAAGGATGAATCGTAAAGACAAATTAACAGAACGGACTAAACACAGGGCAAGAACTTAACACAACAACTAAACTTTATGAACCTCAAAACTCAATCTGAAGTCATCAGCAAAATCTTGAAAACCATCCGCTTCATCCGCCCCTCGGCCACAATTGGGGACAATACCTCCAACATTGAAAAACTGAAGATGTATTACGAAACCTTTGATGCATTCCTGATACAATATGCAAAGGAAAGGGAATCCCGTATTCTCATACCTGTAAAATACTAGGACCGGACATCAATGTATAGGAAGGAACAGGAGATTGTCAACCCAATTTTGATGGGATATTCATGAAATCAGTCAAGAAAAACATATCGATGATTTCGGTCAAAAAAGAAGGCGTATTATTAAACAAGACAGAACACGGTTTTGAAAACGAATCCGTCATGAATCCTGCTGTTATTGCTGAAGGTAATACCACTCATGTTTTTTACAGGGCTGTTCGAAAAGGCAATTACTCCAGCATCGGATATTGCCGGCTGGAGGGTCCGCTTACCATTGTTGAACGGCAAGAAACACCTATCATTTTTCCACAGTTTGATTATGAATCACAGGGAACGGAAGATCCGCGAATCGTCAAGATAGATGACCTATATTTCATTTCCTACACCGCTTATGACAAGGTCAACGCACTTGGCGCACTGGCTACTTCCAGGGACCTGAAACATTTTGAAAAACACGGCATCATTGCTCCACGCATCAGTTATGCCGATTTTAAACATTTGGCCGAATGCCAGGGAAATGTCAGTGAAAAATATTTCCGCATCAACTGGCAATATGATTCCATGACAAAATTTGATGAAAAAGTCTTTATCTGGGACAAAAATCTCATTTTCTTTCCAAGGCGTATCAATGGACAGATCATGTTCCTGCACCGCATCAAGCCAGGTATACAGATAGTGGGCATCAAAGCCCTGAGTGAGCTGACCAAGGAATTCTGGGATGAATATTTTCTTCATTTTCATGATCATATACTGATAGATCCACACTATGAACACGAAGCCAGTTATATAGGGGGCGGATGCCCGCCGATTGAAACGGAAGCCGGCTGGTTGCTGATTTATCACGGTGTTCACGATACGCCTTCCGGGTACATCTATTCAGCCTGCGCCGCCTTGCTCGATATTGATAATCCCCTCAAAGAACTGGCCCGCCTTCCCTACCCCCTATTCCAGCCTGAATTGGATTATGAATTGACCGGCGAGGTCAATAACGTTTGTTTCCCAACAGGCCACTCCATATATGGGGATACTTTATATATTTATTACGGCGCCGCGGATGAACACGTCGCTGTTGCATCTCTTCATTTACCCGACCTTATCAAAGAATTATTACTCAATCGCATAAAAACACAATGAAAAACGAATTTATTATCAAGCAGTTTAAAAATGTCATACGTCAGCAGGACTTGTATAAACTCTCATACACAATGCCGACAACTCCCATGCATGAGCCTGGAATGATTGAACAGATGCAGGCTAATATTCCAAATTTGCTTGAACCTTTAAACCTCAGTGAACCTGAATTATCAGAAGTGCTTTTTATCACCTCTTATCCGCCAAAAGAATGTGGCATAGCAACATATTCACAGGACCTGATCAAGGTATTGAACACTAAATACGATCAGTCATTTGCCATCAAAGTCTGCGCACTTGAGACGGAAAATGAAAAATACCATTATCCGGAAAATCCCAGTTACATACTTGAAACTACCAGCCCTGCCTCATATATTGAAACAGCGGATAAGATCAACCGAAACCCATTGATAGAGATCATCGTGGTACAACATGAATTTGGCCTTTTCAACGGGAATGAAAATGAATTTGCGGCATTCCTGGGAGCATTGAAAAAACCTGTTGTCATGGCTTTCCATACCGTTTTGCCTCATCCGGATGCATTGTTCAGGGACAGGGTGAATGAGCTTATTGAATTGTCGGAGGCAGTGGTGGTTATGACCAGGAATTCAGAGAAAATACTGAAAGAACAATACACCATTGAACCCGGTAAGATCAGGGTGATACCTCATGGCACACACCTGGTACCACACCTCGACAAGAATATACTGAAGGAAAAATACGGATTGACCGATCGCATGGTGCTTTCCACTTTTGGCCTTCTCAGTTCAGGAAAAAGTATAGAGACAACCCTTGAAGCCATGCCTGATATCATTCGGTCGCATCCGGATGTCATGTTCCTTATCATAGGCAAGACACATCCCAGCGTAAGCAGGAGTGAAGGTGAAAAATACCGCGGAATGCTGGAGGATAAGGTGACTGATTTACATTTAAATGAGCATGTCCGTTTCATTAATTTTTACCTGCCCCTGAACGAATTGCTTGAATACCTGCAGCTCACTGATATTTACCTGTTTACTTCCATTGACCCTAACCAGGCAGTCAGCGGCACCTTCTCCTATGCCCTCAGTTGTGGATGCCCCATCATATCCACGCCTATTCCGCATGCCAAGGAAGTGTTGAAAAACGACCTTGGCCTTATTGTTGATTTCAGGAATTCAAAACAACTTGGCGATGCGGTCGTGCATCTTCTGGATGATGAGGAAAAAAGGAACAATATAAGCCTGAACGGGTTGCATACAATGGCTTCAACGGCCTGGGAAAATTCAGCTATAAAACACGCGATGTTATTTAACGACATCTCCGATGAAAATATTATAACACATTACAATTTACCACCAGTCAATCTCGATCATATAAAAAAAATGACCACTGATTTCGGCATGATACAATTCTCCAAAATCAACCAGCCTGATATCAGTTCAGGCTACACGATCGATGACAATGCCAGGGCGCTTATTGCCATGTGCCAGCATTACGAATTAAGCAGGGATGTTAAAGACCTGAAATATATTTATATCTATTTCACCTTTATTCAACACTGCCTGCAATCAGAAGGATATTTCCTGAATTACGTGAACGAGGATAATCAATTCACATCCCAGAATCATACTGCCAACCTGGCTGATGCCAATGGCAGGGCTATATGGGCACTTGGTTACCTGATATCTATCGGTCACCTGTTGCCCATGGACCTGAGGGAGAATTCTGAAGCAACCCTGAACCTGGTACTGAATAATTTAAACACCATGCATTCAGCCCGGGCCATGAGTTTTGCCATCAAGGGTTTGTACTACAGCAACATTACAATGAAATCGCCGAAACACTCAGCCATCATTTCAGCCCTGGCCAACAGGTTGCTGCAAATGTATAAACACGAATCCGATGACACCTGGAAATGGTTTGAAAGTTATCTTACATATGCCAACAGTGTTTTACCGGAAGCCATGTTATGCGCTTATATCGACAGTGGAGATACCGTTTTCAGGGACATTGCTAAATCTTCATTCGATTTCCTGATGACACATATTTTCATTGACAACAGGATCAGGGTAATCTCCAATAAAAGCTGGATGCAAAGGGGTGAAAAACCATCCAATTTCGGGGAACAGCCAATTGACGTTGGATACACCATTATCGCGCTCGGAAAATTTTACGAAGTGTTCATGGAGGAAGATTACATCATAAAAATGGAAACCGCATTCAACTGGTTCCTTGGAAATAACCACCTGAACCAGACTATTTACAATCCATGTACCGGAGGTTGTTACGACGGTCTTGAGGAAAAGCATGTCAACCTTAACCAAGGAGCAGAATCGTCGGTGAGTTACCTGATGGCAAGGCTGACGATGGAAAAATATGACACCCATATCATGAAATTAAAACAATCCGCGAACAAGTACTTTGCATATAACTAATGGGAAAGATGTAAGTTTTTCATGAAATTGTGTAAGTCGGTTTAATTTTAACCATTCATATTTGTAAAATAACAAGCGCTAAAGAACAAAACACACCAAACCCATACACCAACAAATAAATTAGCAGAAAATGAAAAAAGCAGCCCTTAAAAAAGAAATTATCAAACCATTACATATCCTTTTCAGAAAACATGCAGAGACCTATGTAAAACCTAATGCAGCGCAGGGTTTACGCGACCTATTCGTAGATGAATTAAAATATTTGTACTGGGCGGAGAGTGCATATTCCAGGGCCATTCCGAGTATGATCGCCAACGCCTCGTCAGATAACCTGGCAGACTCCCTCACTTCCTACCTTCATACAGGCAAGTTACAACTTGCCCGACTAAAAAAAATATTTGCCTATATCAATGAGCCTGCAGAAGCTGTCAGGTGTGAAGCCATGACAGGCCTAATCAAGGAAACGGAACAGATAATGATTGAAACAGAAAAAGGCATGGTGCGTGATGCAGGTATCATCTTTGCAAGTCAAAAAGTGAAGCATTACCAGATTGCCGCTTATGGCACTTTATGTTCCTTCGCTAAAACGCTTGAAGAACATAAATCCGCAGCACTATTGCAAAAAACACTATTTGAAGAAAAATCAGCAGACAAATTATTGTCGGAAATCGCGGAAACATCTATCAATATCAACGCCACTGCGGTGAATGATAATGTATATGACATGTATGAAGCATAATATTACCAAACACTGACAACCCTTCATTATTTTTATATTTCAAAAACACCTTCATTGAAAAATGCGGGTGTTTTTAGTTTGACAAAGTGCTGAAAAACAATAAATAACATGATTTTATATGAGATGTGAATCATGTAACTAAATTTTAAATTCGTGTAAAACATTTGCTACAACGGGGTTTCATATTTGTAATGTGATTTTTGAGTCACAGGTAAATTACATAAATTATGAAAAATAATATACTTAACTCCATTCGTTTTGTTTTTTTATTCATGATGATGACCATCCTGAATAATTGCGTTTATTCTACAGCTTTTACAGCTGCAGCTTCAGGTGACTGGAGCAGCAGTACTACATGGGGAGGATCAGTTCCTTCATTTAACAATCTTGGCGACCAGGTTACTATACCATCCGGTATCACAGTGATGCTTGACAATGACTATTCAATGGATGGCATGTTGGCACAATTAACTGTCAATGGCGCCTTAAATTCGTCATCAGGCACGGATCTTCATTTAATTACAGGCACCCTGAACGGATCAGGCACCATTGATATTGGTGATGCAAGATTCGGCTCCGGGGCGGCATTGTTGTTCGCCGGTTCATTTACTGCCGAGACCATGCAGTCTTCAACAGTAAATTTACAGGTGGTTGCCAATACATTGGTCACCAAGACACTTTATCTCAGCAGTGGCGTATTGAACCTGAACTCCGGGGGAACCTTATCCCTGGCCAATAATTCCACTGTTGAAATTGCAGGCGGACAACTGGCCAACAGCGGGGGCACACTTAACCTGGGATCAAACTATCACGTCATATATAAAGGTGTAGATGGGAATTACAATTCCGGATTGGAACTCAGCGGTTCAGGATTAAAGAACGTTACGGTTGATGTTGGAAATCCATATACGCTTTCCCTTTCCAATGACCTATCCTCAAATGGCACATTGACGCTGAGCACCGGAACATTGAACCTGAACAGTCACCACCTGAATATTAATGGCAGTATAGCCTCCGGTGGAACAGGCACCATTAGCAGCAATAATTCCACATCCAACATCACCCTTGTATCCGGTACAGGTGGCACCCTGCGATTCGGTGGCAGTTCCAATACCATCAACCACCTGACATTGAATATGGGAGGTTCAAACCAGGCAAACATTTCAGGTCCTCTTAAAATCAATGGCGTTCTGGCACTTAACAGCGGTACATTGATGCTTCAGTCGGCTGACCTGGATATTTCGGGCAATATTTCCGGTACAGGAACCGGTAGCATTTCTACTTCAGGAAATACTAACATCATGATCAATACACCGGCCACTCCTACCGGCACCCTGCAATTCACAAGCGGCAATAACACAGTCAACAATTTTTCAGTCAACGTGATGAACGGCGGCTCTATCAACATTGCCTCCAACATGGGGGTTAATGGCATATTGAATTTTACCTCGGGCCATATCGATATGGGAAACAATACCCTGACACTCGGTTCAGCAGCGGTCATTAACGGATATAGTAAAAATTCCTATATCATCACCGGCACCACCGGATCCCTGGCTATTGGCCTCACAGCCGGAGGTGCAGCCACTACTTACCCTGTAGGTACTGCCAGTCTTTATTTCCCTGCTTCAGTAAAACTGAACGCCGGTTCCAACAGCGGCATGGTTCAGGTAGGTGTCATGCCTAATGTTTATGGGAATGGCACATACGGCACCGACTTATCCATCATGCAGCATGTGGTAGATGCAACCTGGGATGTTAAATCCGATATCAGTTCAAACCTTAACATGGACCTCCAGCTGATGTGGGATGCCGCTGCGGAAGTAAACGGATTTAACCGCGCTTCAAGCTATATCGGTCATCATACTGCCGGCAAATGGGATGCAAGCGCCAAAGTTTCGGCCACTTCGCATGGTGCAGGTGTTTACAGCCTCACAAGGGCCAACATCACCACCCTGAGCCCTTTCGCGGTATTTGACAATACAAGTACAGGACTGGTTGAAATCAATAAATATGTATCCTATGAACTCTACCCCAACCCTGCCTCTGATCAATTGTTCATCGCCGGCCTTAAAGGCCTGCCAAACGAACCGATGCAGGTTGAGATCATGAATTCCAACGGGCAGATAGTGTGCTCCCTTGAACTGGAAAATAAAAACAATGGTATCCCGGTAGGTGACTTGCCTGCCGGTGTATACTTCATCAAGGTGAACAGCTCTGTCAATAAATTTACGAAAATGTGATAATCGTGGTATATAATGTGTGTTAATTGAAAAAACCGGCTTAATCACTTAAGCCGGTTTTTTCTTTCCTTTTCATTTAGGGTGAATCACATAATAGTGTGAATCATATAAAATTTACCTTATGTTGTGTAATACTTGAAAGTTCTTCATGTTGCAAATTTGTACCATGATTAACAAACAAAAAATCCTCTTATTTTTATTCAGGGTCCTGAAGATCCGGTATGAAATCATTTTTGACCGTTGTATTATTAAAATGAATCAAAACGTTAACAATTATGAACAAAATTAAATACATATCTGTCTGTATACTTACAGGTATCATCCTCATAGTAGGATGCAAGTCGATGACTAAAACTCAAAAAGGAGCCGCCGTTGGCACGGTTGGCGGAGGAGTTGCAGGGGCCGTCATTGGCCGTGCTTCAGGTAATACAGCCCTGGGAGCCATTATAGGGGCCACAGTAGGCGGTGTTACAGGCGCCATCATAGGCCGCAAAATGGACAAACAGGCTGAAGAAATGAAAAAGGAAATTCCCAATGCCACTGTGGAACGTGTAGGGGAAGGCATTGTGGTAGAATTCAATGACAAGATACTTTTTGCTTTCGACAGTTATGTATTGAGCCCGGGTGCCACCGGTAGCCTCAACAACCTGGTGGATGTGTTGATAAAATACCCGGATACTGATATTGAGGTCCAGGGCCACACAGACAGCAAAGGCACTACCAATTACAACCAGACCTTGTCAGAAAAGCGCGCCAAGGCCGTAAGCAACTACCTTTCACAAAAAGGTATCGCCACATCAAGGCTCACCACCAAGGGTTATGGAGAAACCGCACCTAAATACAGCAATGACACTGAAGAAGGTCGTGCAAAAAACAGGGTCGTTGAATTCCATATCACCGCGAATGCAAAAATGATAGAAGACGCCAAAAAAGAAGCTAATTAATTTAATTCAAACCATCAGACAATGAAAACAAGCATATTACTCATTACTGCAGCAATGTTATTCACCACATCTACAATGCGTGCACAAACTACTGCAACAGCGCCTTTAGGCAAAACATCATTCGGTTTCAGGGCGGGGGTCAATTTCCAGAACTTTAACGGCAAGAACTCGGATGGCAGCGCGATGAAAAACAATCTTGTCACCCGCTGGAACGCAGGCATCAATTTAGAGATCCCTGTGGCTACTGATTTCAATTTCCAGCCCGGACTGCTCTTTACCACCAAGGGTGCCATGAAAAAACAGGACATCAGTGGCGGAACCATGACTGCAACAGTAAACCTGAGTTACATTGAATTGCCCCTTAACCTGGTATACAAACCCTTATTGGGCACAGGACACCTGATATTGGGCTTTGGACCTTATGTAGCTTATGGAATCGGCGGAAATGCCAAATACAGCGTCATTGATTCGAGTGGAAGCAATAACCGGACAGAAAAGGTACAATACAAAAGTAAGGTAGAAGCCGGGGACAGGACAGACCGCACATATTTCAAGGGTTTTGACGCAGGTGCCAACCTGATGTTTGGTTACGAATTCAGCAACAGGCTCTCTTTCCAGCTGAATGTACAACTGGGCCTGGTGAATATCAACCCTTCCTATTACAATATACCTAATGACAAGAGTGTTGTCAAGAATACAGGATTCGGACTGTCACTGGGTTACAGATTATAATAGTTGATGTGAATGATATAAACAATTAGGGTAATTATGTAACTTCTTTATATGAAATCGATGCCATCTTTGCCTTGTCAAATAAATATGAAACAAACCATTTATGCCTTTACCCTGGCCACATTCCTCGCGGGCTCCATGCTTAGCTCCTGCAATTCGGCCGAACAAAAGGTTGAAAATGCCGAAGAGAACCTTGAGGAAGCAAAAGAGAATCTGAAGGAAGAAAAACTGGATTCAATTGAAGATTATAGAGCCTATAGATTGGAGGTTGAACAAAAGATAGCGAACAACGAAGCCCGTATCATCGAATTAAGGGCGGAGATGAAAACCGTGAAAAAAGAAGACCACGAAGCTTATAAGCATACGATCGACAGGATGGAAGAGAAGAACATGGAATTAAAAAGAAAAATTAACGAATACGACAAGACCAATAAGGAAAAATGGGAAGAGTTCAAGGCTGAACTTAACGCTGACCTTAAAGGAATTGGAGAGTCCTTAAAAGATTTAGGACGCGATAATAAATAAAGGTTACTGTTTTTAGTTAAAATTGAAAAAAAGCGTTTCCACAAGGGAACGCTTTTTTTTGTCCCGGTCAATATACTGAAAACCTATCACCCAACTTTTCTGGCAGTTATATTAATTATACAACATTTATATCGAATATTGTAAATTTAATTGCGGATTTATAGCTAATTTTGCTTCATAAAACACCAGGTTTTCATTAAGTTTAACTCAATACCATGTCAAATATCGATCAATACAGGATAGTGCTTGCAGAAGATGATGAAGATGATAGATTCTTATTCAGGGAAGCATTAAAAGAGCTAAATTCAAATGCCATATTGAAAATAGTCGATGATGGGGAAAAACTTTTAGAGTACCTTTCAAGACTTCCCGAAGAAGAATTGCCGCATATTATATTCCTCGACCTCCATTTGCCCAGGAAAAATGGCATTCAGTGTATCCGGGAATTAAGGGGAAACAGAACATTCAACGCCATTCCCATTATCATGTTTACCAATTCAGGACTTTCTCCCGATGTAGAAGCTTCAACAAAGTTGGGAGCCAATATGTATATCCGGAAATCAGATAGTTTTGCAACCTTTGTCAGTACACTAAGAGGCTTACTCACGGATGACGGTTTTAAATACCTGCTAAGGCGCCGTGAAAACAATTTGGCAGACCAGTAAGACGAGGGACGAGGTATATACAAATTACAAGTTACAAGTTACAATTGTTTCTTTCAATAACAAATTATTCATTATCAATTATCCATTATCAATTATCCATTATCAATTATCAATTATCCATTATCAATTATCCATTATCAATTATCCATTACCAATTATCATCCTTTCAAATTGACATAAAACTCCTAAAAAACATCAGCATGAACAAAAAGACAAAACACCCATCCGGAACCAGGGATGAAAACCAGGAATTTCCAGGGTACCAATCCTACCCTGCCGGTGATGACATTTACAAACAGTTCAAGGAAGAAAGTGAAATAGATCCCGAGGACCCTTCGAAGACCAAGATTTCTGATAAAACAAAGGGCTCAAATGAAGAAAAGGAACTTGAACAGGATATTGTTACCGGTGAAGACCTGGACGTTCCCGGCGCGGAGCTTGATGACGAAGCGGAAGCAATAGGAAGTGAGGATGAAGAAAACAATTATTACAGTCTTGGCGGGGATAACCACGAGGATTTGGAAGAAGATAGGGGGTAATGCTACTTAATCTCATTTCGTCAACATCCCCCTTAATCCCCCTTCAAAGGGGGAATTCATCCCGGTAACACTAATCTTTTTCTAATCGTTTTCTCATATTTCTCAACCGGCCCATTTCAGCAGGAAGGAAAACCGGATTGGCTTTTGGGAATACAACATTTTTGTGAGAACGCCTTGATTTACTTGCAATATGCATTTTCCTGAGCAATTTAGATATATTTTTTCTGATCATACGGATAGTTACTATCCGTAAGACACAGGATTTAGAGAATCCGTTGCTTCACTTTTTAAAAATTTTAAAAATTATTTCAGGCAAACATCCGAGGACCGCGGAAATGTTCAATTGCGACCTGTTTCTGTTTTATTCTCTGTCTTTCTGGCGGCCTCCCTTTCAGTAAGGTTTCGCGTAACTTTCGTGAAACCGATAACATTGTCAAGATCGTCATGCAGTGCTGTAATGACAATGGTACCCCAGAAAGTCGTTCCATCCGACCTTACCCGAAGTCCTTCATGAAGAGCCCTTCCATTGATAATGGCTTCTTCAATTAATTTTTCGGGAAGTTTACTCTGCCTGTCCTGCGGCAGATAGAAAATCCTGAAATTTTGCCCGATAATATCTTTTGCCGCATAACCTTTTATTTTCTGGGCACCCTTGTTCCAGTTCAGTATGGTGCCATCCCTGTCAAGTAATATGATGGCATAATCCTCTACTTCTGCTGTCATTTTAGAATACCGTTGTTCTGTGATTTTTAATTTTTCTTCAAGTTCAACTATTACCCCGGCTTTCCTGGCATCCTCTTTTTTCAAGACTGTCACATCCGTAATAAAACATCGCGAATGAATGATCTTATCGTCTTTCCAAAATACATTTGAATTGATCAGCACCTCCTTTACATCCCCATTTTTACATAGTAATCTTGCAGGAAAGTTGAACAAGGTTTCCTTATCCATCAGCCTTGACAGGATATCTTCTATCACTTCCCTGTCAGCATGGAAATTACTGATATGCTTACCCAAAAATTCATCCTTTCGGTATCCAAGGAAATCCAGTTCTGCCTTGTTGACCCATACAATAATTCCACTGCCATTCACCCAATGCAGCGGCAAATTTGCATTTTCTATAAAATCCGATAGCTCTTCTGATTGTGACTCCAGGTACTCTATCCTTTGTAGATTTTTATCCAGTTCCGATTTTGGAATGACTATTTTCTCCATTAAGTGTAAAAAATGTACATCATACAAACTATATAATAAAGCTTGCAAACTAAAAAAAGTAAAACCCATTTCATTTACATGATTTAACTAATAAGTTGCATCATTCGAATATTTTGGCAGGCTTTTTCTAATTATTGGGCTTCAATTTTTACTTATTGTGCTGACAGAAACATGCTGTATATCAGGTTATTAATTTTTTTTACATGATTTGAACTTTGTAGATTTGCCCTACAATACAAATGATGGAATCAAGGGAGCTGGAAATACTTTTGGCAGATGACGATGCCGATGACAGGGAGTTCTTTCGGGAAGCCCTGATAGAGTTATTCCCACACGTTAGTCTCACCGAGTTTGAGAATGGTGAGGAACTTATGGTACATCTGGAACATATCCAGGAACCGCCTCCGCCCGATATGATTTTCCTGGATATCAATATGCCCGGCAAGAATGGCAAAGAGTGTTTAAAGGAGATCCGGAGTCATGTTAAATTTTGCCATGTGCCAATCATCATGTTTACTGTTTCAAACGCCCTGGAGGATATCGATGAAACCTATAGGTGTGGTGCCAACCTGTATATCAGGAAAGCTCACTCCCTGCATGAATGGCTGGAAACCCTGAAAGGGATTTTCGGAGAATATCACAACAAAACCATGATGAATATCCCTAAGGATAAATATTTTATCGGGACATATCATTAAAAGGATATCTGGATCACCTTAATCTATGGTTTTGGTCCTTTCGATATTACACGCTTCAGTACCCAGGCTCATACCCTTCAGCCAAATGTATGTTCCCGCACAGGTGCCTATGAATCCACTGAGCAGGAACAGGAGAAGATATCTTTTTGGGATTTTATACAATATAAACAGGAAAAGTATCAGTCCAAGAGCAATCAATACACCTAAGGTTGTCCAAACCGGCCAGCCCAACAAGGTCCAAATCGCATTCTCATCACAAAGCGTGAATTTAAAATAAAAGGATGCTGAATCAATCACTACGTCCCGCATGAAGAAAAGTCCAAGAAGTATGCATATCCAGTCCACAGCCAGAACAGATCTGCCTTTCCTTCGCCTGGAGAAATATATAAACAATCCTACGGCGCTTACAAGCAAGGAGAATATCCGTCCGGACAATTGTATAGTAGCAAGATCCCAATTGTGCTTGTCCATGAGGGCCTTCCATTCCGGTGTGACCTTATACTTTTCCGCATCATGCGCATACAACTCTTCAATGTCATTATAAGCTTTTCCCATCATGGGACTATAATACATACTGCGTCCCAGACCTGGCCTGTAATGTGCTTTATAACCCAGTCCGTGCGCCACAACTTCCTTCACCTTCTCTGTTATAAATGCTCCTGCAGGCACCATAAGTGCAAATCCCAGCGTCAGGTACAAGGCGAACCTGATTTTGGACTTAAGGGTCATTTTGGGTGTAGGGATAGTGTTGTCAGGGTTTTCAGAAGTTTCCATAGTTATATTATTAACTGTTTGGTTGAATACAAACATAGGTTATTAAAGATGTTTATTGCAATTATTGTTTTTTTAATAAAAATATAAATTTGTGATTGCGAAATGGTTAGACAGCATGTACCATATTGAATAAAACCATCAATATTTATTTTTTGAATTACGCTTCAATTCCTTAAATTTGCAGCCCGGTTCTGAAATTATTTAATTAAAAGGGGGATTAGCTCAGCTGGCTAGAGCGT
>JANWHK010000172.1 GCA_025450395.1 Bacteroidia bacterium | reverse complement strand
TTTCAATCTTGTAATCGTAGATAAAACTATGTAAACGCGCATTTTTATCCGATGCGATATGGAAAGAGAAACTGGCTATCGGACCTTTATCCTTGTAATATCCTTCAATGATATTAAAGATATATCCTCCTGACCATCCCCAGTGCATATCGTTGAGTGAAGGACATAAAGGGTGATCAAGCGGCCATTTTGCCGGGTCACTATGGTTGATAGCAGAAGCAATGCCAACATTGAACCTGATGGATTTATAATCGCCCTTGGGTACATTTTTTAATATCACACTGTCCCAGCCCTCCCTGAGACTGATAAAAGCGTATGCCTCCGGTAAAACCACGAGTTCACCGTTGTTTCGTTCGAGGGTAAATTCCGACATCAGGAATTTCACCTTGTCAAAAGCGACGGAATCATTTGAGCCGGTGATATACTCCTTAAGCCATATCACATTATTGCCCTCGAAAGTCGGCCTGAACTTGACGGTTAGGTCTACCCCCTTATCCTCTATCACAGGTGGCTCAGGGTCATTAGGTTTACAGCCATTCGCAAGTATCAGGAACATGGCAAATATGATGACGTTTATTTTCATTTTTTTATGCATTAATTGTTTTTCATCCGTTTATTCATTTCTTCAATTTTTGACGATCTTTCGTACCATGGTCCTGTCATTCCCGTTTATTTTTATCAAATATACGCCATCTGCCAGAAAATTACAATCGATTTTTTCAATAACCCCTTTTTGCAAAGGTGTTTCATAGCTCTGTGACAATACCAGTTTACCTGTTGCATCCACAATCTCCCAACCTGATATATCTATATCGTCGAGCGAGATGTACAGGAACCCATTGAACGGATTCGGAAAGGTGGTAATGGTGACGTCATCCGAAAATGGAAACCTTATCTTGTATTTTGCCAAAACCCATTCTTCAGGGTCAAAAATCACTTCTTTAACCTTAAAATCCAGCATGATATTATAGGTCTGGTAATTGGTCAGGATATCGACACGCAACATCGTATCCCGGTTGGCTCCCTTGACCAGCAATGGAAGCGGAACATTAAATAAATTAACAGAGGGATGACTCTGGGTTTGCACAATTTCAAATGCAAGTTCCTTTCCTTTTTGGGTCCAGGAGATATCATATTCAGGGTAACCTTCAAGGTTGATCCAGTCATTAAAATAATCCCCCAATTGCATGCCGGATTCCAGTTCAAAGTAAGCCCTGAGGTCCCCTTTCCGGACAAATTTATATGCCAGGTTGGCATCGTTCAGGTATTTCCTGATGGCCTTAAAAAATATGTCATCTCCCAGTACCCACCTCAACTGGTGTAATACCATGGCGCCTTTCTGGTAAGTGGTCCTGTAATCAAAAAATATTCCTACGTCGGAGGTGTCATTTTTATATACAGAGCCATAAGGTAAAACCATGACCTCGGTCTTGAACTTTTTCAGGATATCTATCCATTCTGTTTCAGTCCTTAAAAAATCATAACACAACAGGTTGGAATAGGTCGCAAAACTTTCATTCAGCCAGAGATCCTTCCAGGTCCCGCAGGTCACCTTGTCGCCAAACCACTGGTGCCCGAGTTCGTGTGCTATCAGATCATAACTTAAGTTCGCCATAAAACTCATGGTCTGGTGCTCCATGCCGCCACCCCAGGCGTACTGCGCATGTCCGTAATGCTCTTTGTAAAACGGGTAAGTGCCAAAGAGGCTGTCATACAACCTCATGATCCTGACAGTTTCCAAAGTCTTGTTCTTTGCATCTGCCAAATCTGTATGTAAAAAAACATAATTCCTGATATCCAGGGATTGATTCACGGAAGGCAGAAAAGCCTGTTGTATGTAAAAGTTATACTTTGCAAAAGACACTGCCACCAGATATGTTGCAATGGGATAACGGTGCTCAAAGCGGAAAATTCTTTTACCGCCTGAAATGGAAGTTGAGGCAAGTTTCCCATTGGATACCGCCACATAAGGTGTATCCACTGTAAGATTGACATTGAGCGAATCTATCTTGTCGTGCAGGTTCTCGCGGCAGGGCCACCAGAAATGGGAGCTGTAGGGTTCCGACAAGGTCGAGATACTGGCTCCCGAGACTGTCACCGCCCTGTAATAGGCCCGTGAAGTTGTATTGGTAGCGCCGTGGTAATAGATGCTTAATGAATCTCTTGTTCCGGCATTGATTGCCGTTGGGAAATTGATTTTTAACAAGTGTGTATTGTCGTGAACAAACACAAGAGGCAAACCGTGGTATATGACACTGTCTACTGTCAATTCTTTTCTCAGGTCAAATTCAATATTTGTGATGGATGCGTCCGTTTTAAAGATATAATGAACACTTGCGGAAAGTATGTCTGCATTTGACATGTCAGGTTCAAAACTGAGTGTGGCAAAGCGAATATCCACGTTGCCCTGATTTGATCTTTTTGTATTTGCCCGTGTTAACTTGTCATATCTCATCATTTCGCTTTTCGCCAGGCTTTCCAGAATTGGCTGGGCCTTTGTTTCAATCATAAGACACACGAAAAACAAAATCGTTGCAGTACGTAACATAAATAAAATAACAAATATACATATAAAAAAGAAGATAATTGTCTTCAAAAAGGCGAAATTTGCGGAAAATGAATAATTACCCGAGCCTCAGGCTCAAACCGGGAAAGGAAAAATCCCTGCAGCGACTTCACCCCTGGGTTTTCAGCGGCGCCCTGGCACAGGACATCAAACATACACCTGAAGGTGAGATCGTCAACATCATGGATATCAATGGTGCATATATGGCCACAGGCTATGTACAGCACGGAAGTATTGCAGTAAGAGCCTTGTCATTTCAGCAGGAAACGATAGACAGCTCCTTCTGGATCCATACGATTGAAAAAAGTTTAATGTTGCGCAAAACACTTGGACTGTTCAATAACCCAAACACCAATTGTTACAGGTTGATGCACGGTGAGGGCGATGGCATTCCGGGACTTATCATCGATTATTACAATGGCACAGCGGTCATCCAATGTCATACCAGCGGCATTTACAAACAACTTCCACTCATCGCTGAAGCCCTGCAAAAGGTGCTCGGCGATTCACTGAAAGCCATCTACAACAAAAGCAGCGAAACACTGCATGGCACAGTTGAGAATGCCGTCAACAGCTTAATCTTTGGTCAGCCCGAAAGTAATATTGTTAAAGAAAATGGGGTTCTTTTTAAAGTGGACTGGGAAACCGGGCAGAAAACCGGATTTTTCCTCGACCAGCGTGACAACCGTCAACTCCTGGGACAATACGCTCAGGGCAAGTCTGTCTTAAACACTTTCGCCTACACGGGCGGATTTTCAGTATATGCCATGATGAATGGTGCCACACAGGTTGATTCGGTGGATGTCTCAAAAAATGCCATACAATTGCTGGAGGAAAATATGGTCATGAACAAACCTGATGCAGGTAATCACAAAGGCGTCGCGACCGATACCTTTAGTTTTTTCAAGGACAATGATTCACTTTACGATATTGTCATCCTGGATCCGCCGGCTTTTGCCAAAAGCGTGAACGCAAGGCACAATGCCCTGATGGCTTACAAACGCCTGGCCATGGAAGGCTTGAAAAAAGTCAACCCCGGTGGACTTCTGTTTACGTTCAGTTGCTCACAGGTGGTGGACAGTGAAATGTTTAATAGGACCATTTTTTCGGCAGCTATAGAGAATGGCCGCAATATCAAGATCATTCACCGTCTGACGCAAGGGCCGGATCACCCGGTAAATATCTTCCATCCCGAAGGTGAATACCTGAAGGGACTGGTGCTTGCGGTGGAGTAATTTACAAGTTACAAATTACAATTTACAATTGAAGTCGGATACTGATTGGTATTCACATCATCCATCCAATCGTATGTCGTATGTCGTATATCGTAAATAGGTTGTACCTTTGCAGCCCTTAAGGAAACTGCCATGGGAGAAAATTATAAAATGATAGCCAAGACCATTTTCGGTTTTGAAGAATTGCTTGCCAATGAACTGATGTCACTCGGTGCTACAGAAGTTGAAAAAGGCAAACGCATGGTCAGTTTTGAGGGTGACCTGGGTTTTATGTACAAACTCAACCTGGCCTGCAGGACCGCTATCAGGATACTCAAACCGATTAGCGATTTTGAAGCCTTTACGGAAAATGGACTGTATGAAGGCATACAGAAAATCGACTGGTCGCTCCACCTGAAGCCAAGCGAAACACTGGCCATCGATACCACCGTTTCTTCGGAATTTTTCTCTCATTCACTCTATGTCGCGCAGAAAGCCAAGGATGCCATTGTAGACCAGTTCAGGGACAAATACAATGAAAGACCGAGTGTGGACCTTCAAAATCCGGACCTAAGGATCAATATCCATATCAATGAACATTTGGTTTCGGTTTCTATAGACAGTTCAGGTGAATCACTGCATAAGCGCGGATACCGGCTGGCAACAAATGAAGCTCCTATCAACGAAGTGCTGGCAGCAGGACTTGTGATGCTGTCGGGCTGGGATGGACAAACCGATTTCCTGGACCCTATGTGCGGAAGCGGCACCATACTGGCTGAAGCGACCATGATTGCCCGCAACATCCCGCCGAACATCAACCGGAAGAGTTTTGCCTTCATGCAATGGAGGGATTGGGATCCAAGTTTATTCAAAACAATCAGGGATTCCCTCCAGAGTAAAATAAAGGAACCACAACACCAGATTTCGGGTTTTGATATCGATGAGGAGGTGATAGAAAAAGCCAGGGAAAATTTCAGGACTGCCGGTCTCGAAAAATATATCACGGTAAGGAAAGGAGATTTTTTTACCTCGAAAAAAACAAGCGAAGGCCCTTTGCACATCCTGTTTAATCCGCCATACAATGAACGTCTGGACATTAACACTGAGAATTTTTATACCAGTATTGGCAGTACCCTCAAGAAGAATTACCCTGGCACCAATGCATGGTTCATCACTGCGAACCTTGATGCCTTGAAATTTGTGGGTTTAAAGGCATCCCGAAGGATAGAGGTTGCGAACGGGCAGCTGGACGCACGTCTTGTAAAATACGAAATGTATGAAGGCACCAGGCGTACAAGTTTCAAGAACAAGGAGGGACAAATCGAACAGCATCCTCCTGAGTCTCCTTCAAAGGGGGAATAGCTGCAACCCACCCCTGCCCTCCAGGGAGGGGAATTTCTCTATTATTTTTACGTGTACCACGTTTGCCACGGTCATCGTGTCTTGTATTAAACAAGCCTATGATCAAAAAACTTACTTTATCCTTTCTTTCTTTCTTTTTCTTGATCCAGGGCTATTCACAAAAGGTGGCGGGAGGTGAGATCTATTATGAACTCATTGGCAACAAAAAATACCTTGTAACAGCCCATCTTTACAGGATCTGTGAGATGGCTGCCCTTACGCACCTGGACGCATACGTTTACGGTGACACACTGAAGGTGCCGATGAGTTTCACAAGGATATCGATACAAAGGATCAATGATACCTGTGGCAATCCCTGTAATATCCAGAATGCAGTTTCAAACCCCGGTTTTGAAAAACACGTATTTGTCGATACCGTAGATTTTAACAGCCAGGACTA
>JANWHK010000171.1 GCA_025450395.1 Bacteroidia bacterium | reverse complement strand
GTTGAAAGATCCAGTTTGTATTGTGTATACGGCATTTCCTGGAATTTATACCTTCCCCAGAAATTGGTCATGTGTATCACCAGGAAGATCAATATCATGGTTCCCAGGACCCCCATCCAGCGGCTGGCCCATGCACTGTTTGCCTTGCCGTCAACCTGTGCATATTGAACAGGACGTGCTTTTTTGTTTTGCGACACCAGGTACAATCCCCAGAAAGCATGAAACAAAATGGTGGCATATAAGCCATATGAAATCAACTTGATGAGGGGATTGCTGGTCATGAATACTGCATATTCATTGAATGCAAGGCCCCCGTCGGATTTAAACAACTGCATATTGCCTATCAGGTGAACGACCAGGAATGAGCAGAGGAATAATCCTGTAAGCGACATGAGCACTTTCTTACCTATGCTCGATTGTAAAAATTTAGTTAACCAATTCATTTAATTATTTTTTCTTTGTTAAACACAAAAATGCTCATGATATAGAACAAGCAAAGGACTTTTATGTTTCGTAAATTCTGATTTTGAATTATGGCGCAAATTTATCCTTTTATTTTATAAAATGTAAAAAAGGTTCTTATTTAAAATGATTTTAATTAATATAACAAGGCTTAATTTTGCCACTTTGCAAGGTAATTGAAGAACCTCGAAACTTATCAATGGGATTTTACCAACTGACAAAACAAGAGCGAACTGCACTGGCAGCAGAGATCAGGAATGACATCCTTTTAGAATGCGGGAAAGGGACACGTGTAAAAACCATAGGATATTTTTCTGATACAGATACCTATATTCGCAAAGCAGCTTACCTGGCTATAGGCAGGATTTATGCCGAAAACCCGGGCCTGCACCGGAAAATCATTGAGATTTTACTGGAATTGCTGGAAGCGGATGATTTCAGGATCAGGCAAACATGCATCAACGCTGCAGGTGAGATTGGCAAACTGGATTTTGAATCCGTGAGGATCTTTTTTGACAAAGGCCTGTTTGACCCTCATCATTCCCCAAGAAATGCCGTCATCGGGTCGATAAAGAAAATGGGTGAAGTCAATCCCGGACCTGTTTTGAGCTGGGCAGAACAATATCTTCAACATGAAAGCAAGGAGATCCGGAGGGAAATCTGTCACGGCATAGAGCTGAGAGGCAGAAAACACCCTGAAGACATTCTTCCGCTTTTAAAAACACTTCAGAATGACAAGACTGCAAGGGTGCGCAATACCCTGGTGCATGTGCTGGGCCAGATAGCCTACAAAAAAGGCTGCCTTGAAAAAGTATTGGCAGACCTGAAACATTGGGAGAACAGGGAACTGGTTGCAGATGCCCTGGAAGAGATCATCGATGTACATCACAGGTACAGGGATTTTTCAGCCATGTCACAAGAAGAAGCCCGCACAATTATTGCAGGCCATTTCTCCTGATGGCAATCCTCACATATTGATTGCTCATTATCCATTATCAATTATCCATTGTCCATTTCCATTGTCCATTATCAATTGTCCATTATCTTTGCGCCACTTGTCACAACGCTCCAACATAAAAGTCTGCCACCTGAGCTCTGTCCATTTTGCCTTAGATACGCGCATTTATTACAGGATGTGCCTGTTCCTGTCAAAGACCTATGAAGTCAGCCTCATTGCAGTCCATCCGCGAAAGGAGACATTGAATGGCATCCACATCATACCCTTCAGGAGGTTTCACAACCGCCAGGTGAGAGTGACCATAGGCTGGCTACTGATGTTTTTTAAAGCTTTGAAAGTCAATGCCGGAATCTACCATTTACACGACCCTGAACTGATTCCCTGTGGCCTGCTGTTGAGATTGCTGGGTAAAAAAGTGATATTGGACATTCACGAGAATATTGCGGAAGATCTTTTTGACAAACCCTGGATAAAGCACCAGAAAAGGGCATACCTGATCTTTCATTTTTTCGAGAAACTCGCTTGCAGGTACTTTTACATCATACTTGCAGAAAAGTCATACGAAAAACGGTACCGGAACCTGGCGAAACGCTGTGCAACGGTCCAGAATTACTGCGATGTGGATTTTTTCACACCCTTTATCAAGCAGGAATACAAACATGCACTTCAGCTCTATTATATCGGCATCATACTGGAAAACAGGGGCATACTTCAGATCATTGAAGCCATGCATCTCCTGGAGAAGGAAGGTCATATTGCTCATTTTCATTGTGTTGGAGAACTATATTCAGACCTTGACAGGAAAATAAGGCATTTGCCATATTACGCTGAAATCAAGGACAGGCTTCATTTTTATGGCCGCATGACACTGGAAGAAGGTTATGCGCTTGCAGGGAAAATGGACATTG
This sequence comes from Bacteroidia bacterium, assembly GCA_025450395.1. Taxonomy (GTDB): domain Bacteria; phylum Bacteroidota; class Bacteroidia; order NS11-12g; family UBA955; genus JABMMZ01. Next base: position 4,216 of record JANWHK010000171.1, on the reverse strand, counting down.
GATTATGTGTTATCTGGCCCATGAAAAACTCCATGGAAAGTTACCCTACAAAACTGTTTGAATATATGGCCGTCGGACTGCCGATTATCACCTCGGATTTTGACCTTTACAGGCAGGCGGTTGAAGACCATCATTGCGGCATTTGTGTCAATCCGTTGGACCCGTCTGACCTGAAAAACGCGGTTAAAAATATACACACGGATGTCAAAAATAGTGAACTTATGGTAAAAAACGGGAAAAACGCGGTAAAAAATTTCTACAATTGGGAAAGTCAAAAACCAATTCTATCAAAGGTTTACGAAGAATTGGGCCAATAATTCAAATAAAAATGGGCAGAGTGTTTGGTTATTAAGATATGATTAACTAATTTTGCCGTCCCAAATTTTTATCAACACTCAAAGTCGTGGATTCAATAAGTTACAAAACCGTTTACGCTAATAAAGCTACCTTCCAGAAGAACTGGTTTGTGGTGGATGCAAGCGAAAAAGTATTAGGCCGTTTATCTTCACAGATAGCTGCCGCATTAATTGGCAAAAACAAGACCGATTACACCCCACATGCAGACAATGGCGATTGCGTTATTGTAATCAATGCAGGCAAGGTGAAATTGTCAGGCTCAAAACTGAACAGCAAGGAATACATCACCTACTCAGGTTTTCCCGGTGGACAGAAAAGGGTGATTGCTTCTGACCTGGTGAACAAGAGGCCTATCGCCCTTGTTGAAGCTGCCGTTAAAGGCATGTTGCCAAAAAACAGGTTGGGCAAGGAAATGTTCCGCAGTTTATTTGTGTATGAGAGCGACCAGCATCCACATGCCGCGCAGCAACCAAAAGAATTAAAGATTAAATAATCCATATAAATACAGTACATGGAAGTTACAAACACATCAGGAAGAAGAAAAACAGCAGTTGCCCGCATTTATGTCCAGGCAGGTAACGGCGACATCCTTATCAACAACAAACCTTACGATCAGTATTTTACGACCCTGGTCAACCAGTTTAAAGTGGTTCAGCCATTGCAACTGACTGACAATGTCGGCAAATATGACATCAAGATCAACGTTGATGGCGGTGGAGTTACAGGCCAGGCAGAAGCTATCCGTTTAGCGATTTCAAAATCACTTTGCGCTATCAATCCTGAGTTCCGTATCACATTAAAACCAATTGGTTTATTAAAAAGGGATGACAGGATGGTTGAAAGGAAAAAACCTGGTCAGAAAAAAGCAAGAAAAAGGTTTCAATTCAGCAAACGCTAATACTATATACAAAAAATGTCTTCAGTATCACAAGAACAATTATTGGAAGCAGGTTGTCATTTCGGACACCTTACCCGCAAATGGAATCCAAAGATGGCTCCTTACATTTTCATGGAGCAGGATGGAATTCACATTATAGATTTGAATAAAACGGCACATAAACTTGACGAAGCTGCATCAGCTGTCAGGAATATGGTGAAAGCCGGCCGCAAGATCCTGTTTGTCGCTACTAAAAAGCAGGCAAAAGAGATTATTAAAGAGGTTGCTTCTGAAATGAACATGCCGCATGCCACCGAAAGATGGCTGGGTGGTATGTTGACCAACTTTGCTACCGTGCGTAAATCCATCAAGAAAATGCAAACCATTGATAAAATGGCTACAGATGGAACATATGCAAACATCAACAAAAAAGAGAAACTGATGCTGGAGCGTGAGAAAGCTAAATTATCCAAGGTTTTGGGTGGTATCGCCGACATGTCACGTTTACCTTCTGCATTGTTTATCGTTGATGTGAAAAGGGAACACCTTGCAGTAGCTGAAGCAATCAAATTAAACATTCCTACAATCGCAATGGTAGATACCAACAGCGACCCTACAAATATCGACTTCCCAATCCCAAGCAACGACGATTCATCTAAATCCATCAAGTTAATTGTGGACGTGATCGTTAAGGCGATTGAAGAAGGACAGTTGGACAGGAAGAAGGAAAAAGATTCAGCTGAACTGGAGAAATCCAAATCAGAAAAAGAAGCTTCTTCAGCAGCAGAAGCCTAATCAACAATTTTTATTATTAATTAAATGGATAGTATGTCAACAATAAGTGCAGCAGACGTGAACAAACTGCGCCAGATGACCGGTGCCGGCATGATGGATTGTAAAAAAGCCCTGATGGAAAGCAATGGTGATTTTGATGCGGCTGTAGATTTTTTAAGGAAAAAAGGCCAGAAGATCTCTTTAAACAGGGCTGACAGGGCCGCCAAGGAAGGTGCAGTCATTGCATTGACTTCCAGCGACAGGAAAACAGGTGTAGTGATCGAATTGAATTGCGAAACCGATTTCGTTGCCAAAAATGAGGATTTCGTCAAATTTGCATATGAAATAGCCGCTGTGGCTTTGGAAACAAAACCAACGAATATTGAAGCATTAAAAGCTACAAAGGTCAATGGACTTAGCCTGGATCAACACCTGACAGACATGATGGGTAAAACAGGCGAAAAAATGGATATTTCCAAATATGAGATCATCAATGGTGAAAACCTGGTGGCTTATATCCACGCCGGTAACAAGATGGGTGTGCTGGTGGAAATGAACAATGCCCCAAGCGAAATAAATCTCGTGGCCGGTAAAGACACTGCCATGCAGATCGCTGCCATGAACCCGATCGCATTAAACGAAAGTGAAGTGCCGAAGGAAACCATTGCAAGGGAAATTGAGGTTGGCAAGGAACAGGCTATCGCTGAAGGAAAACCTGCTGAAATGGCAGAAAAGATCGCTCAGGGAAGGCTTAATAAATTCTACAAGGAATACACCCTGCTGAACCAGGAGTTTGTAAAAGACAATAGCAAGACTATCGCAAAAATGCTGGCTGATACCGAACCAGGACTGGTGGTAAAAAGCTTTAAGCGTGTTGCTTTAGGCGCATAATCATCCAATAACAATATTTTTAAAGGAATCCGGCTTATGGCCGGATTTTTTTGTTTATTCCATTTGAATTAAATTATTACTACCTTTGAATCTGTTAATTTTTACAATTATGAAATTTGTTTTTAAATCTTTCGCAATTATTGTACTCCTCCTGATTACAAATACGACTAAGGCCCAATACTTTGGGAATTATACGTATTTCCAAAACTACTCTCCTTTCGAGGGCGGCCATCGCTTTTTTGACTCCCTGCGCTTTACAAAGGCAGATTCAAGCGGGGAATATTATGAAAAGTTCTATAATGATTATGGCAGAACCAATCTTAAGAACCCGGTTCACATTAAAATAATTGGAAACTCCATTTATCACAGGATGGAGAAGGCCATGGATTCTACCTATCATTTGTTATTTAAACTGGATGCTCAAAAAGGGGAATCATTCTATATATGCTTATTTGAAATTTATGACTACAGGGATACAGCAAAAAAAGTTTATGCACTTGATTCTATACTGGTTAAAATAGATAGTATTGTCTATATTGATTATGATGGCCATAAGCGGAAAACCTGGAAGTTGAATCGCTTCAAAAATTCCAGTGAAGATTTTATTGATAGCATTGGTTTTAATAGGTCCGGATTATCATGTGTAAAGTGGGGTTTTCCCCATTTACTATATATTTGTAATACCAATAAAATTATACATAATACTTTTTATGAGGATGCACTCTGCGACAGTGATTCTTTTTACCGTAAATTTGGTTATTTTACCTATTCGATATTTAGTCCCGGATTTAACAATTCGCATCTCAAGGTTTATCCAAACCCTGCATCAGACCATTTAAATATAGTTCATAAATCGCTTACAGAACTAAGTTCTATCCGAATATTCAACAGCCTTGGACAGGAAATACCAATACATTCTTTCCGGTATGAAAACAATGTAATTTCTATAGATATCTCAAGGCTTCAAAAAGGGATGTATACAATCCAGGTAGATCAATCCCTGTCTTCGATTTTTATGGTTGAATAATTTGTGATTGATTGCAGGTGATAACACCAGCAATGGTATAAAGGAGTGACGGTTCTATGATAGACAGGTGGCCACATCACACGCAAAGCCGTGTGACTCGCCATGACGTGGTTCTTAAATAGATTCCCTGTTCCAACACATCGTATGTCGTACATCGTACATCCATCGTATGTCGTATGTCGTACATCGTACATTCCCCCTAGATTCCCAAATCCAGTTCAGCATCCTTTGGTGTGCCGAACTCCTCCACCGGGTTGGACTCTATATATTCAAAACAATTGTATTCAATG
>JANWHK010000170.1 GCA_025450395.1 Bacteroidia bacterium | reverse complement strand
TTTCAAGTAGTGGGTAAGCCGCCTGTATCAGGAGGTTGCCCTTTTCCCTTTCCTCTCCAATGCTCAGCAGCGCTACCTTTGGATTGTCTATTCCATAGACATTCTGTGCATATAATGATCCGAGTATCGCAAACTGGTTCAGCACCTCTGGCTTACAATCAGCATTCGCGCCTACATCCAGCAATACGCCAAAACCCCCGCTAACCTTGGGCAGCAGGGAGACTACAGTAGGTCTCTGAACACCATCAATGGCCTTAACTGAAAAAATAGACCCTACCAGCATGGCGCCGGTATTGCCCGCACCAATAAAAGCGACTATCTGCTCTTCGGCAAGGTACCTGTAAGCAACATTAATACTTGAGTTTTTCTTGTGGGAAATGGCTTTTGTTGCATGCTCGCTCATTTCAATGACCTCAGCTGCATGCACTATCTCCAGTGCATTTTCAGGAATCGACAACTCCTTGAAACACGCCAATATCTTGTCCTTCTGTCCAAAAAGGACAGGAACAATTTCGGGCATAAGCTTTTTAGCAGCAATTGCACCTTTAACAGCCTCAAGAGGAGCAAAATCGCCCCCCATTGCATCAATACCAATGCGCATGGCGTTACGAATTATTAGTCGTTACGACCTTTCATCACTTTTACACCACGGTACATCCCTGTCTCCAGGTTTACACGGTGATACAAAGAAATGTCTCCGGTTGTAGGGTCCGCTATGAACTGCTTGTTATCCAGGTTATGGTGCGTTCTGCGTTTGTCCCTTCTGGTGCGCGATATTTTTCGTTTAGGATTTGGCATCTTTTTATATTTGTTTTTTTAAAAAATTACTATTCTTCTTCTAATTCGTCTGTATCTCTTTCAGGCATGTCATATTCTTCAACATCCACATCTATCATGCTTGTTATTTTTCCTGTCACGGAAGGGTCACAAACAAGGCCTACATCTGAACAGGTATTCTTGATAGGGATGGAAACATTCACAAAATCAAAAATATGCTGCGCGACATTCAGTTTGTAATCATGGCTTGAGATATACACCAGGTCATCACTGCTCTCCAGCGCATATTCCGTCTGTTTCACCAATACCTTGTGTTCATCATGTATCGGCAAACTGATGCGGGTTAAACACCTGTCGCAATCCACATCCACGTTACCTTCTATCTCAAAATCCAGTGTAAAGGTGGAAACTGATTTACTGAACAAGAGGTCTACCCTGATATCCTGTGTTGATAAAGAACTGTTAAACGCCTTAAAAAACGCTTCTGTCAAATGGTATTCAAACTGATGTTCACCTTCCTTAAGCTTGATAAACTCGATATCATATTCACGCAATACATCCATTCTTCCAGAACCTCCCTTTTAAAAACGGTCTGCAAAGGTAACCAGATAAAAATTATTTTCCAAAAATATTATGAAGTAGTAAGTGCTTAGTAATCAGTATTTAGTACTTAGGGTTTAGTAATATAGCTGTTAGCTGTTGTTCACTTAAAATGTTCTGCCCTACACGTCTTCTAAACCGTTTTCCACCGATTACCGATCACCGTTTACCGATTACCCTTCCCCGGTCCCCCACATCGTACATCGTATGTCGTACATCCAATCGTATGTCGTATGTCGTACATCGTATATTCCTCTAAAATTGCTGCCCGATAAAGAAGTGGAATTGCCCCGGCTTGGTGGTCAGTCCGCGGTTCAGCGTTTTCCAGTCAAATCCATAAGCGTAATCCAGCCCCAATAGCCCGAACATCGGCAAGAACAGCCTTACACCCACACCTGCACTCCTTTTGAGATCAAACGGGTTATAGGTGCTTGTATTCAACCAGGCGTTACCCCCTTCTACAAATCCTTGCAGATAGATGGAAGCGCTTGGTGTATTGGTCACAGGAAAACGCAGTTCACACGTAAATTTGTTGAACATCGCGGCACCTGAATTGCTGCCAGTGCCCACTGCATTTTCAGTAATGGTACGGTCGGGATATCCCCTGAGTGAAATGATTTCGGTACCTATCTGCCCGAAACTGTTCAATCCGCTGCCACCTACCATGAATCGCTCAAACGGTGAAAGACCTAAACTCTTGCTGTAATAACCCAGGTATCCGAACCTTGCCTTGGTGGCCAATACAAATTTTCCAAATAACCTGGTATAGTTTTCCGCGTCGAATTTCCATTTATGGTATTCTATCCACTTGTATTTTTCATTCACTGAAACAGTGTTATAATCCTTTTTGCTGAATACCGAAATTGGCGGTGTAGCAGCGACGCTGAAAGTATAAATGGAACCTCCTGTAGGGAAAATCTGTTCCGTTACTGAACTTCTTGATAATACATACTTGAATTCCACATTGTTGCTTCTGCCTGTATTCAAGCGCAGGCCATAAGCTCCATTGGCATTCTGCAGCTGGTATTGTTGCAGGCTAAGGGAATAAAATGCCGAGAAAAAATCATCAGGCCAGCGCAACCTTTTTCCCAGGGATATGGAAGCACCTGTGATCTTGATAAAACTCTTCAATGGATCTGTCCGTTTCCGTGCATCGAACGACTGGTTGGTCCTGTACAGGCTGGTCGTAAATGAGTTCGGTTTTTTACCGCCAAACCACGGTTCAGTGAATGAGAAGTTATACGACTGGTAAAACAGCCCGTTGGATTGTGCCCTGATGCTTAATCTTTGGCCATCACCTGAAGGCAATGGATTCCACATGGAAGGGTGCAACAGTTTCTTGCTGGAAAAGTTATTGAGCGTTAATCCCAAAGTACCTACCAATCCTCCAAAACCATAGGCGCTGTTCTGCCCGCTACCTGCATTCCGGTTATTTCCTCCCCATCCTCCGGACAATTCAATCTGGTCATTGGCTTTTTCTGCTACCGTATATTCAATGTCCACTGTACCTGCTACCGGATTTGGTATTGGATTCACACCCATTGCCTGTGGGTCAAAATAACCCAGCTGCGACAGTTCCCTGATGGACCTTTGTATGTCGCTCCTGGAGAATTTCTGTCCCGGACGTGTGCGCAGTTCCCTTAATATGACGTGATCGCTGGTCTTTGTATTTCCCTTGATGATGATCTTGTTATACACTGCCTGTGAGCGTTCCACTATCCTGATCTCAATGTCAATACTGTCATTTTCCACTTTTGTTTCAATCGGTGTCACACCAAAGAACAAATAACCGTCATCCATGTACAGGCTTGAAATATCTGTACCATTGGGACTGAAGAACAATCTTTCCTCAAGCACCGACTGATCATAAATATCCCCTCTTTTTATACCCAGTACTTTGCTGAGGTCTTCACTGCTGTACTTGTTATTTCCTGTAAAAGTGATACTCCTGAAATAATATTTTTTACCTTCTACGACTCCTATCTTGATTGCCACCCTGTTGCGTTTTATCCTGACCACGGAATCATACAGAATACTTGCATCCCTGTATCCCTTGCTGTTATATTTCACCAATACACCCTTGAGTTCTTCCCTATAGGTTTCCTCCACAAATTTTGAGGAGGCGAAAAGGTTGATCTTATGGCGCTTCCTTCTTGTTTTTTTAAGTGTTTTCCTCAGTTCCCTGTCGCTTACTTCCGAATTGCCTACAAATTCAATATCCTGAACCCTCACCTTCCTTCCTTTTACAATGGCTATCCTCAGTATTTCCTTGTTGGGCAAGGTATCTATCTTATCCTGGCGTACATTGATATCCACGGAATAATACCCCTTTTTGTAATAATAAGTCCTGATCTCCCGGCGAAGCGTATTCAGCATATCCTCGTTGATCACCATCCCCGACTTGATGCTCAGTTCCTCCCTGAGCGTTTTTGATTCAGACCTGCCCAGGCCAATGAAGGAAAATTTAAGCAACCTGGGTCTTTCAACAACTTCTATCACGAGGAATATCTTGTTGCCCTCTATCTTTTTTGCATAGATGCTCACAAACGAAAAATAATTCTGTTTCCATAAGTTGTCAATGGCTTGTGAAATCTCGCTACCCGGAACCTTGACCTTCTGGTTGAATGATAAATTCGAGTTTAAAATGATGATGTTCTTATCAATGAAATTATTGCCTTTTGTTTCAATCGAGGCAATGATATATTCCTTGGGCTTGTTATAGTCAAGCAACATGTAATTCCTGCTGGTATCCTGGGCGTTTAAGCTCGATGTAGCAAGTACCATTAAAAAGAAGAAAATCCTTTTATACAGCCCGCATTTAGTTCTAAATCTGTTCACTTGTTTTTCCAAATCTCCTTTCCCTCTTTTGATAATCAATAATCGCCTTGTATAATGCTTCCTGGTCAAATTCCGGCCAGTAAACATCTGTAAAATAAAATTCCCCGTAAGCCAGTTCCCATAACATAAAATTACTGATACGGTATTCACCGCTGGTCCTGATCAGCAACTCAGGCTCTGGCAAATTTCCGGTATTCAGGGATTCAGATATTACTTTTTCATCGATGGCATCTACATCCAACTCACCTCTCTTCACCCTGCGGGCAATGTCTTTCGCCGCCTGCACCAGGTCCCATCTTGCACTATAATTAAGCGCAAGGACAAGATCCATCCTGTCGTTGTTCCTGGTGAGTTCCATCGCTTCTTTCAACTCTTTTAAAGCATCAGCAGGCAAGGCATTGATATCACCAATGGTCCTGAGCCTGATATTGTTTTTTTGCAAAGTCGCCACTTCTTTCCTGATGGTGCGCACCAATAAAGACATAATGGCCTTCACTTCAAGCTGTGGCCTGTTCCAGTTTTCGGTGCTGAATGTATACAGTGTAAGAAATTTAACTCCTAGTTTGGCTGCCGTTTCCGCCACAGTCCTTACAGATTTGACACCATATTCGTGACCAACCACTCTTGGCAACGCCCTTTTTTTTGCCCATCTGCCGTTGCCATCCATGATGATGGCGATGTGTTTAGGAAGTTTTTCCTTATCCACTTGAGACAATAAACTACTAGAGGGCATAGGTTGAATAGAAAGCATGCAAAAGTATAATAATTATTTTGAAATTCTATAACGATTTAAAAGGGTGATTTGTTACTGAATATTTGTCAATTATTGCCGGCTCCCGGATGTAATTGCAAATGTTCCGGACACAAGCCGCTATATTGACAGGCATGTGTTTAAAACGTGCAGGGGTCTTTGGTTACATCCCGCAATGAGATTGTGATGCCGATAATGAAATACCAGTCGTTCAAATGTGAATCTCCACGCATGGTGCCTGTGGCTATAACCGGTTGGTCCTTTACGGTCTGTGGTTGCGACAGGTCACCGGCTGTGCTACCCTGGGCCGCATTCATGGCATTATAATCGGGGTACTTGCCTTTGGTATCGTCAAGGTAATCGGTGAATGTTTTCCTGAAACCGATTTCCAGGCCAACGACTGTTTTTCTATGGATATTGAATTTATAGCCGAGACCAAGCGTAATGGCCGGTTGTATCATTGAATATTGTTTTTCTCCGCCATCTAACTTCTGGCCTTCCGTTCCGAAATCGCGCAAGTCTACCTTATCTCCACCGGGCAGCTTGGCTGTCGGATTAAACAGGAACATGTTAAATCCTGCAAAAACAAAAGGTGTGGAGTTATTTTCAAGCACATTGATACCAAAGGGTTTAAAATTAAATTCTGTAAAATACCCGATTTCAAATATGTTGCTTTCGAACTTGATGCTCCTGTATTGGTTGGCCCTGAAATTCTGGTCATCACCTGATATTTTCGCATATGTGAACTGGTAACGGCTGCTGAAAAATTTGGAGTGATGGTATTTATAAAATATCCCCAGTGCGAGCTGCGATTCCTTGGGTACGATCTCAGGTGCGATATCACCAAAATAATTACTCGCACCCACCATAAGGCCGACCTCAGAAATCCCATTCCTATATCTTTGGGAAAAGGCGCTAAATGAAATCAACAGGCAGATACCCGCTAATAATTTTTTTTGATGGATGAACACTTAGTAGACTATATCCAATAGGCTAAAAATTAAAACAAGGTTGTTTGCCTCCGAGTATCCTGTAGGTGATTGTAATACCACCTATCATATACCAGTCCTTGGTTTTAGGATTTCCCCTTGGCGAATCATTTTCAAATCCTGTGTATGTTGGATCATTTGAATATTCAGGTAATTCCCGGCTCCTGTCCTTCATGGCTTTAGCCATTGGGCCGCTAGCTCCACCGACAATGATATCATCGACATATATAGATGAAACATCGTCCAGGTAATCTGTAAATGTTTTTCTCAACCCGAAATCAATCCCGAATGCCCAATGGTCATTCAACTGCCATTTGGCACCAAAACCCAACGGTATACTTACCTGTGTAAGTGAATATCTTCTCTTGTCATTAAATTTTGTAGTTTCCTGTCCTTCTGTTCCAAGCGGTTGAAGTTCTATCCAATCGCCGTTCTGGGAGGCTAAAGTCGGGTCATGCGGTCCTGCCACATAATGAAACTGCGCTTTAGGGTTAAACCTGAAAACAGAAACACCCACAAACAGGTATGGAGTCCATGCGTATGATGTCCTGGTATTTTCATAACCAATGATATTCCATTCCGCCTGCACTGAAAATTCAACTATATCAGATTTAAAACTTAAATTTCTACGGCGCCTGTAAGGATCAGATGAAAAATTCTTGTCAGTGCCTTCAATCATGCCATAGAGGGCGGTACCCTTGAATGTCAGGTATGGGCCGTAATTGTACCTGGCGACAAGTCCGCCAGCAGGTTTTGTTAAAGCCCAATAAGGCATATAACCATCAGTGAATTCACCCATATAGTTTGAAGCGCCCAGGTACAGGCCAAAATCAAGCGAAGGAGGGGCCTTTTGTCCCTTTTGCCCGAAGGTCAAAACCGGAACAACGAGAAGGAAAAATACGATAATGCTTGCAGATTTTTTCATTTACACACGAAGAAACAAAGTACGAAAATAATACATTTAAAATTAAAAACGAAATAAATCGGAATTTATTTTGTGGTTTTTGAAAATCAAAACCATTCGTAAATGAGTGTTTTTTAACGGAAAACCTCTTGTTTTATTACTTCAACAGGTAAAAATAGCCCTTCTGATATTTCCAGGGTGTTTTTTTGCCTTTGTATTTTATCAGGTAAACATAATAATCCGTCGGGCATAATTTACCCTGGTAATACCCATTCCAGCCTTGCCTTGCATCATTGGTCCAGAACATCATTTCTCCCCACCTGTTATAGATCTCTATAGTTGCCTCCGATACTGAAGTTGCCTCTATCCTGAATACATCATTTGTAGCGTCATCATTCGGTGTGAAGGCATTTGGTATAAACAGTGTAATGGTATCCAGCACACAGATATTCACGCTGAAACTGTCCTTGCATTTACCCTCATTCTGTATCACCAGCCTGATGGTATAAATATCTGTATCACCCTCGTAGGTATGTGAAGGATTCGTAAGCGGGTCATATGGCAGGGATTGCTTGTCGCCAAAATCCCAGCCGCCTTCGGTCCCACCTTCACTCATGTTAATGATCTGTATCCTGGCATTGTTGCTGTATACACACTGCCCTGCGGGAGAAGTTGTAAAATAGGCCCTGATCCTGCTGTAGCCCGGAATGGTTGCAAACGTGTCATACGTACAACCGGTTTTTGTATTGGTCACATACACCCTGTAAGTGGTGCCCACAGCTGCTGTAATGTTTGGTGTTGTCTGCGGAGGTATCGTATTCCAAAGGTATTTGTAAGGACCCACACCACCCATTGTGATACCGGTGAAACCCTGGTTGCCGTAACATTGTATGGGACTGGAAGCCACCGAACCAAATAAACGCGGATGGACATATACACTCCTTGTTTTTTCAACTGAATCACTGCATCCGTCCTTGAGTATAGCCCTGTATATAGTTGGCACTTTTGGAACCATATAAATAGCCTCCACATTGGTTTGTCCGCTACTCCATTTCAGGTCGTAATTCCCGGTTCCTCCACTGCTCTTGGCCGTCAGGGCCACAGTTGTGCCGATACATATTGTATCCTTGTCAGAGCTCATGCTCATTTTCAGTGTATCACCTACCGTCACTGTTTTTTGCGACTTGTTGATGCATTTGCCGGCACCATAGGTATAGCTGATCAGATGCATGCCTGTTCCCGCCGATTTAGGATTAAAGGCAGCTCCGCTGGTACCCTTTCCTGTAAGTGTTCCGCCCAATGGACTCAGAATGAGGGTTACCAGGGTATCCCGCATGCAATAAGCGGATTGTAATCCTGTCATGGTCACCTTTGGCAATGGGTTGACCCTGATCCGTAAAGTATCCTTGCATTTTCCAAACATGCTGAAAAATATCAGGTGTGTGCCTGTATCTGCCACTGCGGGACTAAACATTCCAGTAAATCCATTCGTGATGCCCTTTCCGAAAAAGAAGCCTGAACCTTCCCCATTGTATAGTTTATAAGGGTCATCCGCGATACAGAACGTCGTGTCATTTTGAATTTTTGCCCTCGGGTATACATGGATAATGATGGTGTCCTTGCAACCATTTGCATCACCGATGATCTCATGCCAGGTACCCCTGCCCGCTTTTGCAGGACTGAATTTCTGGTAATAAAGCTGCGTGCCGACAATTGCAGTGCTGCCCGTAAAATCCATATTCCACGGATCGCTGTACACATATTGGTAGCGCAGGTAATAGGCCGTATCACTGACACAGTTTTTAACCGTGTCCTTATAAAATCTCGTGTAACGGAGATACATGATCTTGTCATCCTTACATCCATTCAATGCCTCGTATGTCAGGTTTACCTGTACAAAAGTGGATTTACCGGGAACCTTGAAGGAATCGGCATCAAACACTCCCAGTACAGGGTCAAAGATGCCTTTACCTGTCCATTTACCTCCCGCAGGAAGACCGGCAGGCAAGGTTCTCTGTCCGGCATCCGGGCAGGCTATCTCATCCCACCTTGCATCCACATCCTGTATGTTCCTTTTCAGGGTATCCTTGCAACCATTGATGCTATAGATATATAACTTATTACCGGCGCCGGCTGTTGGTGGAGAATTGATGCCCTTTAACGCATTTGTCAATCCGGGACCTGTCCAGAAACCTCCAACAGGATAAAATTTGAAGGTATCCAGGGCTTTCGACCTGCAGATGGTATCTGCCTTTGTCATGACGATACCGTCTATATTGATGGTTTTATCACTTGTACATCCATTCCATGAATAGGTGACCTTGAATGTCCCGGGGCTTCCCGGAGGGGTGATGACCCCGGCTGTTGTAATATTGGGACCGCTCCAGGTACCTCCCGGAGGGGTAAAACCTGTGACGTTGAAGGGCGCAGAACCCGGGCAGGCTGCCAGGGGCGGACCAGCATTGATGGGTTTAACCGTTATGATCACAGAATCCCTGCAAGCGCCTATATTATAAAATACCTTGAATGTTCCACCGCCGGAAACACCCGGATTAAAGGTTCCATTGGGTCCGCTGGTGATGCCTGTACCACTCCAGTTACCACCCGCAGGAGAGGCTGTAAGGTTAAATGCCCCGCTTGACTGGCAAACAGTTGTATCATTTTGTGCCACCGGTGGATCCAATACCACGATATCCACTGTATCCATTCCTGGCACTGAAACACCATCGGTTACCCGCAAAATATATTGTGTATTTACTGTTGGACAAACAGTTTTAGGAGGTGCTCCTGTAAGTCCCCCGCTTATCCATGTATAGGCATAATTGGACACATTGCCACCTGTAACAAATGAGGTCAGATTGGCACAACTTCCTTTGCATATGACATATTTATTTGAAAACAATAACACGGTTATCGGACAGTCGGTAATCTTGAATATCAGTTTGGCATTTATCAACCAGATACTGTCACATGCATCCTTGAAAGAGGAGTTAAAATTCAGTGTGTAACTACCACTTTTGTTCAGTCCGGAAACGAAGGTCAGGTCAAATGTATTGGTTTCATTCTTGCTGTCGCAATTCACACCGACTGCAGAACTGACTGCGGTAGACAAGGCTCCTGACAGCTTGAAATTCTTTGCTTTTACAGAATCACAGTTGAATTTCTGGTCAAGGGTCACCCTGATCTTTGTTGAGTTACATGTAGGGTCGGTTATAGGTGAGAATACTGGTTGTGGAACTGAGGTGATTTTCGCTTCCCAGTTCAGGTCCCAGCCATCACAAACGATATTGATATCCGAATGAAAGAAAAATGTAACACAACTGTCAGAGATACTGAGTGCAACCGGGGAATTGATGGTGCCTGAATAAGTCCTGATCAATGTACCAAAAGTGTCCTTGCCTTTATATACTTTCAGGTAATCTGTAATGGATTCGGTACAGAAAGGTCCGTTGAATTTTATATCGATTGAACTTGCACCTTTCACACAAACTGTAAATGTGTAGTTTTCATTGTTCGCATATTTTTTGGCCGATTGCAGGTTACCTTCACTGTCGGTGAGTTTCGCCCTGCAATTATAGACTTTGTTATTGCCCATCTTGTAAGTCGTCTGGGCCATACTGTCCATCATAAAAGCACAGATCAGTCCCATCAGACAAAGACCCTGAAGGCTTGTTTTCCTGAGAACAATATATGCTTTTATTCTATGCATCTTTACTTTGTAATCGTAATTTCAGGTGTACTTATCGTATTGCTCCAATTGCCGCTCCTGTCCCTTAATTTCAGGTCAAAATTCGTGACTTCGCTGTTACCTGTACCTAAAAGAAATGTATTCCTGACCTGGACTGAAATGACTCCTTTTATCTTGATCTCGCTGTCAGGAGGTGCCAGGGGTTTTATAAAATAATAATCAGCGTTCGCAAGTCTCCTGTCCTTGATCTGCAGTGAATTCTTATCGGGATCATTCTCGCCGATATCACCGTTCCCGTCAGTATATTCAAACGTAATGACCAGGCTGTCCTTGAACTGCAGCACGGATGTAGAATTGACATTGAGCATCTTGATGGAAGGAACCTCACCCGATGCCGGGTCCTTCTTACAGGCTCCCAATATCAATATGAAAGAACAACAGATCAGGCTATATGGTTTATAATTTATCACTGCGCTCTAATTGATTTTTATAGCAAAATATTTCTTGAAATTAAACGAGGTCGTTGTTGACGGTATAAATACATTGCCGTTCACATTGTCCGTTGTTTCTGTTCTTACCCATATCACATCATTCGCGACACCTAAATCACTTACAGGAATAATAATGCTGTGACAGTAGTTGATATCGGTTCCCAAAATCCCCTTTCCGATGGTCGCCGAAGATTCTGTCACAAGGTTCAGCACGGTTGAATCATAACTGTTGGGATTCAGGGAAAAGTTGATGGTACTGGTGCCAAACTGGTTCACCGGTGTCTTGTCATCTGAATAAGCAATCATGATCTTTAATGTACCGGTTCCGGGAGGTATCTGCACCGGGTTATAACCACTGTGTGGAAGGGGAGTTGAAGATGCATCTGCAAAAACAATCAATCCTGCCAGTTGTGGAATAAAGTCAATAGAGGAAGGACTCTTTCCAAACTGGTCCTTCGCGCCATCGTTGATCCATTGGGTGATATTCTGTATATATTCATTCTTCTTTGCCGGCCAGTCACTTCCGGGATCTGTGAGCAGCGGCATTTTACCCTGGGTTCCCGGAATAAATTCCAGTATGCGGTGCAATATCATGCTTGTGGCGGCACTCCCCGGCACAACACGCTTGCTGAACTCAGGCTTGGCCGGATCCGTATTCGTGCTCATACGGTTCACCAGCGAGTTGTATGAGCTTTCAATGCTCCTGAAATCAGGCTCAAAATTGCCGTCATGGCAACCACTGTTGGAGCAGGTAGGCTTGAATATATTTTTATGTAATCCCTGAATGGTGTTGGGGTCAACTGACTTATCAGCCACAACAGGCGTTTTAGTACCATCCTCCCAATCATCATAGGGATTGTCTGACTTCTTTTTCTTGCAAGCTGTCAGCAAAACCACGAGGCATAAAAAATATGTGACTATCCTGATCATTCTTTTATATCCTGTCAAATAAACTTTTAGCTTCCACATCCACCAGGCCCGCTGCCTGTACATCGCTTTTGAATCCAAGTATATCTGCAATGGTCAGCGCAAAATCCGTCACTTTCCCTACAGGATTGCTTTCTGAACCTATCAGTAAGTCAGACGGCACATTCTGTCCTACCATACCTCCGAATACCCTCAGTGAGTTGGCATCACCATGGTCGTATCCATACCAGTCGTTCTCATCCAGGATCGGGTTGTGCTGCAGGTTCCTTCCACACTCAGGTGCAAAGGTCATGATGGTCTTGCCGCTCATTTCCGGTATCTGGGTCTGTATATAATTCCAAAGGAAACCCACTGCGTGATCTGCCCTGTGCATGGATTGTAAATAACCTGTATAGTTGCTGTGACATCCATCAATGTTACTGAGGTTCACCATCAGTAATTTCGGTTTGAACACCCTCAACACCTCGGCTGCATAACCGATGGTATAACCGTCTCCTCCTGAAACCGGAGGCATCGGTATCTGTCCGGCTGACTGTCTTTGGAAGGTATTGGCGATAAATTCCCGTATCCTTGTTTTTTCCTCATCTGTATTCTTGATACCCGGCATATCCCCTTTTTTGATATTGAAAGTGTTGTCCAGGAAGTTCTTCATTTTGTACATGGGTTCCAGCTCTTCCTGCGGATGATATACCTTCGCATTGGAGAGGGCTGCATAACCGTCACTTCCGAAAGTAATTCCGGGCGCAAAGAAATTCGCGCCGTATTGCAATCCGAAATCAGGATGTTTGCTGGAATTCAACAGGGGGACCGAATTGCTGATGGTGTTGCCAATAAACCATGTGTCCGTTGCTTTATAACCGCCAAACCTCCTTGCATATTCAAAAATAGTCGGGTTGACTGGCCTGACCTTTAAACCCTGGCCTTCTACCCTGCTACCCGTGATCAAGGAATTCAGTCCGCCATAATGACCGCCTGATATGGCGCGCATTTCAGCAAAGATGGTTCCCTGTTTCTGTAATGACTGTGATAACAATTTCGGAA
>JANWHK010000169.1 GCA_025450395.1 Bacteroidia bacterium | reverse complement strand
GAAGAGAGACTCGAACTCTCAAGTATTGCTACAACGGCTTCTGAGACCGCAACGTTTACCAATTTCGCCATCCGGGCAGGAACGGGCTGCAAATTTATCAATTTATTTTGATTTTACAATTAGATTTGTGGATATAACTGGTTTTAACGAGATGCTGCGCCCTGAGACCGACGGGAAAGCACTCCCGATGTTTTCATCGGGATGCCGCAGCGAAGCGGAGCCAGAGGGCGAGGCAAAGGCGCCCAAAAAAAAGTTGGCACCATGAATATTCACGATGCCAACTTCTGTGCCCACGACAAGATTTGAACTTGCACAACCTTTCGGTCACCACCCCCTCAAAGTGGCGTGTCTACCAATTCCACCACATGGGCAAAAAACAGGTGGCAAAAATAGGGGCTATTTGCCGAATAACAAAATTAGTGAGACTCAATATTCAAGCTGCGAAGTGGATTGAATATTGTAAGTCGAACTAATCCCGCGGCCGCCTTAGGCGGAGCGGAATCTCATGGATTACCTGAAAGGCACAATATTATTGCATCATTTTGAACGTATACGGAACAAATATGATAAGGGCGATAATGGCTGAAACAATGGAAAATACCAATACGGCTGCCGCTGAAATATCCTTGATCTCCCCGGCTTTCGGGTTAAATTCCGGCGATACCATGTCTACGAGCTTCTCTATGGCGGTATTGACGAGTTCGGCAGTTAGCACAACCCCGGTGCACAACAGCAGTATACACCATTCCATGGAAGTAACATGAAATAAAAAGCCCAGCAAAACTACCAGCGATGTGGACAGGATATGCAACACAAAATTGCGCTCCCTGAAGGCAAATGCCAGTCCCTGGAAAGCAAATTCGAATGACCTGAATATGGAGTGTTTAGACATTTGGGCGATTCAAAAGTAAGATTTTTTATGATTTTAACGTGAAAATATTATCTTTGTATTATGAAACATGTTTTTATCTGTTTAAGTCTTGTTCTGGCCTTGTTTTCGGGATGTGAGGAGACGCCTCCTTTTATTGATTTTACGGATACCGGGGATTCGGATACCGGTACTATAGCTGATACAATACCCCCTGCACAGCATAAGGCCGTGCTGATAGAGGATATCACAGGTGTAAGGTGTGTGAATTGCCCGAGTGCGGCTCAAAAGATCATGGACATCATAACTAATAAGTCAGAAGACAGTGTGATTGCCATTGCCTTATACCCCTGGCCATATCCAGGTCCTTCCAATTTTATCAATACAAATCCATGGGAAGGATTCCCAAAGCTTGCGGATGATACATGCAGCAAGATTGTGGAAAGTCTGGGAGTGCCAAACGGCTTGCCAAGCGGGTATGTCGACAGGTATGCTTTTCCTCCCTCGTTAGAAAGGCCAAATGCTTTTAACAGTTGGGCTAGCCTCGTAGACAAGAGATTGAGATTATCCACCCCGGTCAATATAACCCTCGAAAAATCCGTTGCCGGTAAAAAGATCAGCATAGATATCAAGTTGCATTATACCAAGTTTGTTTCGGGTAAACACAAGTTAGCTTTGTACCTTATCGAGGATAATATTATCAGTAAACAAAGAACACCACCACCAGTTGGAGACAAAGATGACTATGTCCATAATCATGCTTTTAGATTTACATTTGATCTGCCTGCAGGAAGGCCTTTAAAAGGAAATTTATTTCCAGGCAAGACTTATGACAGGCATTATGAATATCAACTACCGGTCAATTCCCCTATCAAGATTGAAAATTGTCATGTCGTATGTTTAGTACTGGACGCTACAACTGAAGAAGTTGTAAATGTCAGGAAAATTGAACTGCAATAATGGACTGGCAAAGTGCAAGGAAAGGTTTCAAGCAATATTTAATACTGGAAAAATCGCTTTCTGCAAACAGCATCAGTGCTTATCAGCATGATGTAATTTATTTTGAAAATTTTTTAGAAGGTTCAGATCCCGGAACCGGTCCTTTGACGGTTGAATACAAACATTTACTCAGTTTTGTGGAATCACTGACCAGGGCTGGTGTGGCCTCTGCGAGCCAGGCGCGCATGGTCAGCGGGCTGAGGGCTTTTTATAAATACCTTTTGCTCGAGGATATTATTGTCAACGATCCGACACAGTTCCTGGAACTGCCGAGGAAAGCGCGGAAATTGCCGGAAGTCCTGGGTCTGCAGGAGATCAATAAGATGATAGATTCCATTGACCTCAGCAAGCCTTTGGGTCACAGGGATAAGGCGATACTCGAAACACTGTTCAGTTGCGGTCTGCGTGTGAGTGAACTTGTTGGCCTGAATATTTCCGAGATCTATGTGAAAGATGAGTTCATCAAGGTGAGAGGCAAGGGCAACAAGGAAAGACTGGTGCCCATAGGCGGGGCTGCCTTAAAAGCCATCAACATTTATATTGATACCGTGAGGGTTCACCAGAAAATGCAGAAAAAACATACCGATACTTTGTTTTTAAATCACCTTGGAGGTTCACTCAGCAGGGTATCCGTATTCAAGATCATCAAATTCCTTGCGGCTAAATCCGGTATTCGCAAAAGCATCAGTCCGCATACCTTCAGGCATTCATTCGCGACCTGCCTCGTGGAAGGCGGGGCTGACCTGCGCGCCGTACAACAAATGCTGGGGCATGAAAGTATAACCACAACGGAAATCTATACACACCTTGACAAGAAGTTCCTGAAGGAAACGATTGCATTGTATCACCCGAGAGCGAAGGCAGGTAATCGGTGATCAGTAATCGGTGATCGGTAGGGGCAATTTACGGCATACGATGTATGGGGAATGTAAGATGTTTGATGCATTTATCATTGACTGATTGGACCTTGCCGGAATGTTTCTAAGTTTATGAATCAACCTCGGATTTCTCCGCTAACTTTGCAATAGCGCGCCACCTTTAAAAAACAATTCCATGAAAAAAATCTTATCATTATTCAGAAAGAATGTTCTTCAAAGAATAGGAAGAAAAACATGTTCCTTCATCGTTGGTATTATTTGCTGCGGCAATATAATTGGCCAGCAGCAGTGCAGCGGGAACCTTATAACGAATGGTTCATTCACCAGCAGGGAAGGCGAAAATGTTACGGCTCCCGGTTGGATTGGAAATTCTACTCCGGATGTGAATGATGAAAATGGACCCCTGAATTCTACGCGAAGTTTTGTTTGGACGGGTACACCACTTGCATCGCCTGATGGAGGCACATGGCAAAATATAACTGGTACAGAATATGTTGAACAAATTGTTAATATAACGCCGGGACTCTCTTATACTTTTTGTTTCAAATATGCTGCTCATGGAATAACGGATAACGGTGTATTAAGTCTTGATAGCTATAATTTAGTGGGGCCGATTGGCATAAATGTATATTTAAACGACGTGCTTTCTTTTACTTCACCGGATGATAACACAGAGTTTACCTGGGAGTCTGCATGTTTTTCATTTACCCCTACAAGCTCCAGAGTTAAAATTCGCATGGTTCCAACCAATTATCTTTATATTGGGATTGATGGTGCCTGCCTCAGACTCACTCCTCACCCGGATGAGAAGCGGGTGCCTTGGTATGTTATTGCCTTGATTACAGGTGTGGGGCTGACCATTGCCTTAATCTTATGGTTTCTGAAACCTTGGAAAAGACCGAAACCGAATAAGACTTCCTTATAAACCATCCCCTAATTGTAACTTGTAATTTGTAAATCGTAACTTCCTTCGTCCCTCGTACCTCGTACTTTCTCCTAAAACATTCCTCCCAACAGTTCTTCCCTGCTTGTATTGTTAAAATATTCCGAAATTTCAAAGCGGCTTAATATATCCTGGATATCTGTTTGATGATGCCTGCAATTTAATATCGCATTTTCAATCTCCTCCTTGTCTTTCACATTGAAAAAATCACCGTAAAACTTGCAGTCGGTTATCATGCCTTTTTCAACAAACAGGTAGATCTCTATGGTACCACCTTCTGTCTTGATCATTTTCCGGAATGTGTATTTGGGGGAATAACCAAAATTCCATTGCCAGGTCCTGTATTTTTCCTCTGCCAGTTTTTCAATGGCTTTTATGTCTTTCGGACTGTATTCATAGAATTTAAAGTCCACATATTTTTTGGACATATAATCGATGATGAGGTCGTAAAAAGCAGTGACTGTTAAAGGTTCTGCAAGATGGCTGCTGATATTGGTGACCCTGCTCCTGACCGATTTCACGGCCTTGTCCTGGAATTTCAGGGGGTTCACCTTGAGCGCAGCCGATAAGTCGGCTATCTGGCTGGTAAACAATAAGGTACCATGGTGCAGGGTGCGTTTTTTCTGCTGGTAAATATGCTCGGCATTGCCACTGATCTTCATGCCGTCTATCAGGAGGTCGTTCCTGCCGCTGAACTCCGCGTTGACGCCCAATGTTTTTAATACCTCGAGTATAGGCATGGTATAATGCTTGAAATCAATCTTGATCTCATCTGCATTATGGGCATTGCTGATAAAGGTGAAATTCAGGTTGCCCATGTCATGAAATACCGCACCTCCACCGGATAGGCGTCGCACGACTTTTACATGTTTGTCCTGCACATAGTCCAGGTTGATTTCGGCAAGCGTATTCTGGTGTTTTCCCACAATGATGGCATTTTCGTTGCGCCACAGGGTGAAAATATCTTCGTCGAAATGTTTTAAGAGATATTCTTCAGCCGCCAGGTTAAAATAGGGGTCTGTGACGGCATTTTTGATAATTAACATTGGCGCAAAATTAATGTATTATGGGTAATCATTTAAAGGATAAGGTTTCATGGGGGATTATTTTTAATAAAACAAATTGATATTGATTTTTATAAAATCAATAAACCATGTATTTTTGCAGCCACAATGATGAATTTTGAATTATCAGAAGAACAACTGGCTGTACAACAGGCGGCAAGGGATTTTGCACAGACGGAACTTTTACCTGGTGTAATAGAGCGTGACAATCTGCAGGAATTTCCTGAACAACAGATACGGAAACTGGGAGAGCTGGGTTTTCTTGGGATGATGGTTGACCCTAAATACGGTGGAAGCGGCATGGATGCTGTTAGTTATGTGCTGGCGATGGAAGAGCTGAGCAAGGTGGATGCCTCTGCTTCAGTGGTTGTATCTGTTAACAATTCATTGGTTTGCTGGGGTTTGGAAACCTACGGCTCGGAAGAACAAAAACAAAAATACCTGGTGCCACTGGCCAAGGGCGAAGTGCACGGGGCGTTCTGCCTGAGTGAGCCTGAAGCGGGAAGTGACGCTACCTCACAGAGGACTACAGCCATTGACATGGGCGACTATTACCTTGTAAATGGTACCAAGAACTGGATCACCAACGGAAGGACTGCGTCAACTTATCTTGTGATGGCCCAGACCAATGTGGATGCTGGTCATAAGGGCATTAACGCCTTCATCATGACAAAGGATATGGAAGGTTTTGTGGTTGGCAAGAAAGAAGACAAGATGGGAATCAGGGGCAGCGATACGCACTCACTGATGTTCACGGATGTAAAAGTGCCTAAGGCCAACAGGATTGGTGAAGAAGGTTTTGGTTTTAAGTTTGCGATGAAAACCCTGACCGGCGGAAGGATAGGTATTGCTTCCCAGGCTTTGGGAATAGCCAGTGGCGCTTATGAACTGTCACTGCAATATTCGAAAGAAAGAAAAGCTTTCGGCACAGAGATCAAGAACCACCAGGCAATACAGTTCAAGCTAGCGGATATGGCCACTGAGATAGAGGCGGCAAGGATGCTGTGCCTGAAGGCGGCCTGGCTGAAGGACAACCATATGGATTACGGCAGGACCAGCAGTATGGCGAAGCTGTTTGCAAGTGAAGTGGCGATGAAAACCACAGTTGAAGCAGTACAGATACACGGCGGCTATGGTTATGTAAAGGAATATCACGTTGAAAGACTGATGCGCGATGCCAAGATCACCCAGATATATGAAGGCACGAGTGAGGTGCAGAGGGTGGTGATTTCAAGGGATATCCTGAAGTAATGATGAATTATGAATGAGGAATGATGAATTGGAGAGCCCCTTTTTTATGTAATTACTGTCCCATAACCTAGAACTCATAATTCATAATTCATAACTCATCACTCATAATTTTCTTCTCCGATGGAAACTGCAAAACAGCTTTTATACCAACTGAATGATTACAACCGGCAGGTGAATGCCGACATGATCCGCCACCTGGAACTGGCCAACCCCACTAATGAAAGGGTTAACCTGCTGATGTCCCATATCGTGAATGCACACCAGATATGGCTGGAAAGGATGCAGGGAAAAAGCATGACTGTCAAGGTATTTGATACAAGGCCTTACGGCGATTTACTGGAACAGGGCGAAAAAAACCATTACATTACGCAGGAGATCATTGAAGCAAGGGGTTTGGAAGAGACTATCAATTATGTAAACACAAAGCGACAGCGTTTCAGGAACAGCATATCTGAAATGTTCCTGCACCTCTTTAACCACAGTTCCTATCACCGTGGACAGATCAACCAACTGCTGGTACAGGAAGGCAAGGCAGCCATGGTATCGGATTTTATCGTGTACAATCGGACCGAAGTATTTGAATGATGAATAGATTATACCTTGCTGTTTTATTGTTGTTGCTTTTCAATGGGTGCAACCTGCTGGATAAAAAGGAAGTCAAGTGGAATACGTTTGTGAAAAAAGGTGTGTTTGTCATTCAATATCCCGACTATCTTGAAAAGGACAGCTTATTGTCTCCAGAAGCCACCATGGGTTTTGTTAACAAGTCAAGGGAGTTTTATTGCATGGTTTTGCATGAAACCCGGGACACATTTAAATCGTATGGCTATGACAGCATGAATTTAAATGAGTATTTAAATCTTGTGAAACAAAACCGGCTGTTGGACTCAAGTTTAAAATTAAAGATATTAAGCGAGAAAAAAGCGAAAGTGAATGGATTAAATGCCATTGAGATCATGATAGAAAATGACCTGACT
>JANWHK010000168.1 GCA_025450395.1 Bacteroidia bacterium | reverse complement strand
TGGTCAGACTTGTAAAGTCCTTGAAATCCGTAAACAATACGGTCACCTCATCTATCAGTTTGGCCTCAGCCTTGCCGTTCTCTTTCAATTCTTCAGCTATAACTTCAGGCAGGATATTGAGCAGCAGGTTATCCGATTTTTGCTTCTCAAGTTTCAAGGCAATATTTAACTTCTGCTTTTTCCTGTTTTGAATATAAAATATGATAGAGATGATCACGAGACCTATCAACGCAGCGATCAGGCCAAAATTCAGTGCACCCCGTTTAAAGAATTTAAGTTCTGTGATGAGATTTTCCTGCTGTAGCTGGGTTATTTTATTTGACTTTTTCTCGGATTCATACTTTTGTTCCATTTCTGCGAATGCCTGTATCTTATCCAGGTTGAAAAGGGAGTCTTTTAAAAGAGTGGATTCCCACAATTTATCATAGCCCTCCTGGTATTTTCCATTCTGGTAATAAAAAAGGGCCCTGTTCTGTGTTGCAGCCTGCTGGTCAACTAAATTCCCTGATAATTTTGCATAATAAAAACTTGAATCGAGGTAATTGTCTACAAACTTGTAATCCGTTGACAAGCCTGCAAGATTATTGTAAAGTGAACTGAGCGCTCCATAATCTTTTCTTTTCAAGTCAATCTGCAAGGCCTTTTTCAGGTAAACTATAGCGGAATCATTTTTCTCTTGCATGGCATAAGCTACACCAATCCTGTTCAGGCATTCTTCCTGCAGTTTTAAGTCTGCAATTTTTTTTGCAAGCCCATAAGCCTTTTTAAAATATGTCATCTGGCTGTCAAGAGAAGTAAATACATCGCCCTTCGCCAAATAGAGGTGTATCAGCCCCTTTTTATCTATTGATTCCGATGGCCATATGTCAATACCCAACTGGGCGTAGTAATTTGCCTTTTCCGTTTCATTTATCCGGATATAAAGATTGCTGTACGCCAGGTATATTTTCGGCAGTATAACCTTGTTCTTACAGGCTGCTTGACGGTATTTGTTTTCAGCCTGGGTGATTGACTGCAAAGCCTCCTTGAATTTGCCAACGAGAGCCTGACTGTAATACTTATGGAGAACAGTCCTGATCCACTTGCAATCATCACCATTTTTTTGATAAATTTTAAGCAGGGTATCTATATACTTTTCCTTGCTGGCATCTGTTGCTATTGCATCCAAGGTGCTATCGGCCCAGATATCAGATTTTTGTGCTTGTAAATGGGTGGTTGCCCATAATAGCAAGCATGCTGTATACAGACAATTTAAAGGAATTTTGAACGGCAAATTCTATGGTCTGGAACTCATGTTTTTAACAAATTTCCATTTCTGAGTGTTTCCGGTTGCTCTACGGGCTGCAATTGTGACAGGGTTGCCCATGTTGTCGGGTGTAGTTAATAATTCATTATTAAAAATAATTTCCAGGGACGTGTTTTCCTGTCCTACAATATTCCAGGTGGAAGCAGCTGCTAAAGCAGTAGTGGTTGAGACCTGGCTTCCAATTACAACCAGGAAGATATTTCCGGTACTTATTGTGGTTTGGATCTTGTACTGATCAGACGTGTTGGGTACCGGGATCAACAACCAATCAAGTTGATTAATAGGATCGGGTGGTATTGTGATCACTTGTTCCTGTCCTCCGGGAACAAGTGTATCAATATCAAGAATTGCAATTTGTAACGGATCTCCTGTTAAGATGAGATAAGGTACATTGCCTGCAATCGGGGCATTGCTAGTGTTGGTTGTTGTGGTCATGATTGTTTTGATTTAGTGGTGTTTATATATTTGAATTATGTTAATTCTCATGCGAATATAGCATATTTTATAATTTTACAAGTAAAAATAGAATTATTATTGAAGAATGTTTTGATTTTGTATGAAAGTTCTATATTTTTCAATGTTTTAAAATTATTTATTGTTGATTTACAAATAGTTGTCATTAAAGATATTTGGGATGTTAATTTCTATCTAAAAAACCCTTATTGAACTGAAATTTTGAAAAAATGGATATTAACCCGTAACTGAAATATTACAAGATAAAGATTTAATAAACTGGGTAAAAATAAGATCAGACAAGTATGCTCTTCAAAAGAAATTGGAATTATCATGTGTTTTTACTTATGTTTGTTCATACCATTATGAAAACAGTATTCTATGGAAATGTGAAGACTATGTTTTTCACTATCAACTTTCTTCTTGTTACTTTATTTACAAATGCCCAGGCACCTGTGTTTAAATGGGCAAAACAAATGGGGGGACAAAACACCAGTATCGGGCAAGCCATTGCCGTTGATAAATCAGGGAATGTTTATACAACTGGTGGTTTTGATGGGATAGTGGATTTTAATCCGGGAACCGCTGTATTGAATCTAAATGCCGGTGCCGATGAGGATCAATTTATATCCAGGCTGAGTGCTTCCGGAAATCTTGCCTGGGCAAAAAATATTGGTGGAAGTGGCAATGTTCATGGAACTTGTATTGCTTTAGATGCATCGGATAATGTTTATACAGCAGGTTATTTTAATGGAACAGCGGATTTTGACCCGGGAGCAAACACTTATAATTTAACTTCTGCCGGCATGAATGATATTTTCATTTCAAAATCAGATGCTTCCGGAAATTTTATATGGGCAAAACAAATGGGTGGAATTTCAGAGGACGAAGCTTATTCTATTGCAGTGGATGCATCGGGAAACGTATATACCACTGGAAGGTTCCAGGCAACAAGTGATTTTGACCCGGGTGCAAACGATGTAAATTTAGTTTCTGCAGGAATTGACGATATTTTCATTTCAAAATTGGATGCTTCGGGTAATTATGCATGGGTAGCCAGGATGGGAGGCTCTTCGGATGACCGCGCTTCTTCCATTGTGCTTGACAAGGCAGGCAGTGTTTATTGCACAGGTCGTTTTGACGGTACTGCTGATTTTGATCCGGGAACCGGGACTTTCAACATGAGCTCTGCAAGTAGTTTTGATATTTTCATTTTGAAACTCGATGCCGGAAGCAATTTTGCGTGGGCAAAACAGATTGGGGGAACATCTGATGATTTCGGGAACTCGATCACCGTTGATGTATCAGGGAATATATACACCACCGGTTCTTTTCAGGGCATGGTAGATTTTGATCCCGGTGCCAATGCGTTTAATATAACGGCCAGCGGAACCGGTATGTTCATTTCCAAATTGAATTCCTCAGGCAGTTTTGTATGGGCAAAAAATATGGAGGGTTCCCGTATTGAAGGATATGCTGTTGCAGCAGATGCAAAAGGCAATGTTTTTACGACCGGTTATTTTGAAGGTGCTGCGGATTTAAATCCCGGAACCGGTACATTGAATTATACTTCCCTTGGAGGTTTTGATATTTATATTTCAAAATTAGACAGTTCGGGCGATTTTGTATGGGCAACACAGATAGGTGGAGTTTCAGATGATATTGCTTTTTCGATTGCTTTGGACCCTGCTGGTTATATTTATACAACAGGTTATTTCGGGGGAACAATTAATATGGACCCTGTGGATTTTGACCCGGGGACAGGAACATTCAACATGGTTTCAGTCAAGGGCCTTGACGCTTTTGTTCACAAAATGAGTACCGGAACCGTTGGCGTAAAAGAAAATACAATAATGGACAAGGTGTCAATTTATCCCAATCCCGGCAATGGCATGCTTAATATTCTTATTCCAGGCTCATTGAATAATACAGATATTGAAGTCTATAATATCATGGGTACATTGATATATGAACAAACCGGCATCAATCAATTTCATATAATTGATCTGAGCAGTCAGGTCAATGGTTTATATATTGTAAAAGTTATTGGTGATGGTCAACTGATAGAAACAAGAAAAATAACAAAACAATAGACTCATCTGTTAATGAAAAGAAAGTACACGATTTGGATATATGCGGTAATACTACTGACCCTTGTAAACGCTTGCAAAAAGGAAGATCAGCCAGTGCAACCAACACAACCAATAGATACATCGCCGAAAGTGAAAATACCTGTCGTTAGCACATCGGCTTTATCAAATGTCAGCCCATTTGATGCAACATGTGGAGGCAATGTAATAAAGGACGGAGGTTCTGCTGTCACATCCAGGGGCTTATGCTGGAGTGGCGATTCCTTCCCGACCATTGCAGATTCTAAAACCATAGAAGGAAATGGCCTGGGCAAGTTTACAAGCCAGGTGACTGGTTTACATAATAATTCCCTCTATTATGTGAGGGCTTATGCTACCAATAAAATAGGAACTGCTTATGGAAATCAGATGGTCCTCACTACAGTGGATACGAATTATCTCTATATAGGCCAGACATACAAGGGTGGGATCATTTTTTACCTTGACGGGACCAGGAAACATGGAATGGATGTAGCCCCTTATGACCAGGGCATTTTTAAATGGTCAGCAGCTGACAGTGTGTGCAAGGCACTTGTATGGAATGGTTATGATGATTGGTTTCTGCCATCTTCCAATGAGCTAAACTTGATGTATGAAAACTTGTATCTGAGAAATATTGGTAATTTTAAATCGACAATCTACTGGAGTTCTTCAAAATCAGGCAGCCAGCCCGGAACTGCAAGTGGCCAATTGTTTGGTCCTTCCATTCATGTAATGAATTATCCTGATCAGGATACCTATTCAGTGCGTGCTGTGCGCAGGTTTTAATCCTTATTTACCAGGTGTGGTCGATGATGATCTTCCAGTCGGATTTAACCTCCCTGAAAATCAGTGAAAATAGTCCGGAATCCAGCTTCTCCTTTTGCTTCACCTGCCATTCACCTGTTACATTTATTATTTCATCGTCTTTGTCCAATGACGAAAATACAAGGTTTTTAAAAGTCAGGATACCCATTTTTTCCCTGGTGTCATAACTTCTTTTATACCTGCTTGCAACAGAATCATAGCCGTATCTGACACCTCTTTTAGTGATAAATTTCAAGGAATCAGAATGCCAGTAACCTTTCATGAAACCATCAATACTTCCAGCATTCCAGGCATCCGTTTGATCATCCATCACTTTATGTATGGCTGATTCTATACCCTTAAGATCCCTGGTTTGTTCTTCCACCTTTGGAGCCTTTAATGGATCACAGGCAGCGAAGGAGAGCAGTAATAAAAATAAACTTATGTTGAAGCGGAATTTCATAAAAAATGACGCACTTCTTCTACCACCCTCACAGAAGTGTCAATCGCCCCATTCACAGTTCCGCTCTGTTTGGCATAATTGGTGGCTTCACCGGCAAAGAATAGTTTATCAGCTACCTGTTTTGCAAGTTCTTCCCTGAATTGCATGCCGCCACCCACTTTGTGGTATGAGAAGGCGCCCTGTATATAGGGGTTCTTTGACCAGAATTCAACCTTTTGGCCGCAGATTGAATTGGCGGCAGCCAGGCTTATCGTGTTTTTCCACTCATGTTTAATATCGTCAACAATCTCCTGTTCACTTTTGTTGTTGAGATCCTCGGCAAATTTTCCGAAATAGGTTGAAGAAAGGACAAAAGTATTGGTCAGGTTGTTTTCACTCACAATATCAAATTTGCCATATTTGCCATTTGTATAGATGGTCTTGGCATCCTGGTGCCAGAATTTTGCATTTAATTTCAGAAATATCTTGACCCCTGCATCCATTCCAAGATATTCCATGGCTTCATATTTTGAAGCGGGTAATTCAGGTATAAACTTAATGTAGCATGGCTGGTTGGACTTTAATTTCAATATGGAGAGCGGCACGGTAATGATGAGTTTATCAAATAACCTGCTGCTTTGCCTGGCATCGGTCACCTTGATCTTTGGACCTGAATAATCGATTTCCGTAACCGGAACATTATTGCTCACCATGGGAAGAATAGGTGCATAATGCTGACGGATGATCTTTGAAAAAGAATCTGTATTGGCCGCGTATTGTTGTTCTAGAATCTTGCCTATTCCTTCTGATTTATTCGCTGCGACTGATGCCCTATCCACACTGGTACCTATGAATCCTTCAGTTTTCTGTTCAAAAATGAACCTGACTCTTTCAGGCACATTTGAAAGGCTGATATACTGGGCTATGGTCATATCTGCAGTGGGAACAAAACTGGTCATGGAATTGAATTTCTGTAGCATGAATGTGTAATCCGATTCAGAATTCAACTCGACACTGCTTTTTAATTCTGAATCCATGACATAAGAAGCCGGTGGGTTAAAAGGAATAACTTTTGGCCCGGTATGTTTTACAATATCGTACCATGAATTATGTCCGTAGATGTTTGAAGCGCCAAGCTCAATATTACAGGTATTGAATGCATATTCAACCGATTGTATACGGCCGCCGATCTTGTCGCCGGCCTCCAGTATCTCGATATCGTATTGGTTGTAACTGTTCAGCAAAAGCGCTGCATGTAATCCCGAAATACCTGCCCCTATGATGCCTATTTTTTTCCTGTCTGTCCCTGTTTCCTTATCCTTGCGATTACAGGAAGTCAATAAAACCTGTGCAAGGGAAAAGGCGGGCAGGGCCAGTGTAACATTTTTAATGAAATCCCTCCGTGTTTGCATTTGTGTGTACTTGTGTAGTAATAGTTATATTTGCAAATTAATGGAAAAAAGGTGTCATTTTAAAATAAAAATAAGTATAAAGACCTAAAAAAGTGAAAAATGAAGTTGATAATCTGATTGTTGGTGGCGGAATAGCCGGAATTTGGCTTGCTTTTCAGTTTTTAAGGATGCGCAAGTCTTTTGCCATGATTGACAAGCCCGGAATAAGCATCAGTTCATCCGTCGCTGCAGGGATATTTAATCCAATCCTGCCGGGAAGGCAAAAGAAATCCTATAATGCCGACCTTATTTACCCGCAATTGGGTAAAAAATACCAGGAAATGGAGACGCTAATCGATGAAAAAGTGCTGTTTACCCCCAAAATCTGTTATATCCTCGATGATCAAAAATCCCTGAATGACTGGTCTGTCCTGGCTGCATCACCTGATTTCAGGGACTATGTAAGTATCAGGGACAATAAACTTTCCAATGCGATACAGTCTGAATTCGGTTACCTTGAAATCAATCATTCAGGGCGCGTGGATATACTGACCATGGTAAATGCATTTAAACGCCTTATTTCGGCTCCCAATTGCTTCATTGAGGCCGAATTTGATGAGGAGCAACTGGAGTTTACATCAGAAGGCATTGTTTACAGTGATATTTCAGCTCAACAGGTCATATTTTGCCAGGGTGCGGGAATGAACCATAACCGCCTGACCCAACATCTTCCACTGAAACCTGCAAAAGGTGAGGTTCTGCTGATAAAAATCTCTGACCCAATTGCGGATATCATACCCCAGAACGGGGTATTCATGTTGCCTCTTGAAGATGGAATATATAAGGTGGGATCAAATTTTGAATGGGATGACCTCAGTTATCTGCCGACGGAAAAGGCTAAAGATGAAATACTACGCAAATTCCGCAAGTGGTATAAGGGTGATTTCGAAATTATTGGTCATGAAGCAGGACTGCGTCCTTCAAGCGAGGACAGGAGGCCTATCATCGGCAAGATCCCCGCTATGGAACATGCATATATTTTTAACGGACTTGGGTCAAAAGGTGTGGCATTGGCACCTTACTACAGCGACATATTATCAAAGCATATATACAATGAAGGCACTATTGAAAAAGAAGTTGATGTTAAAAGGCTAAGGAATCTGGCATATAAGATTTAAGATCTTCTTAATTCTTGGCTTTCAATTGTCAATTGTAATTTGTCAATTGTAAATTGTCACAGCTCCATCTGAAGACAAAACTTTTCACTCGCTATCTCTTCCGCTATCTTTTTGGAATGGTTGCGGCCAAAGATCATTTCCTCACCATCCAGTGAAATACAGATCTCATAGATCTTTCTCTTGTTTTCGACTTCCACATTTTTCAGTATGAAATCTACTTTCTTTTTCTCTTTCTGTGCCCACTTGACGAGTTTGGCCTTATAGCTCAGTTCCTGTATCAGCAATTCGTCGAAATCTATATGCTGTTCGAGTATCTTGTCATTGATGAATTTACGGGTGAATATATATCCTTTGTCAAGATAAATAGCACCGATAAGTGATTCGAATGCATTACCGGTAATGCCGTCCAGGAAAACAGGATTGCTTTTGAGTTTTGGGTCGTATTTGAGCAATTGGTGTATACCCATTTTTTTACCAATCGTGTTGAGTTTGGTCCTGCCAACGATTTTGGAGCGCATTT
>JANWHK010000167.1 GCA_025450395.1 Bacteroidia bacterium | reverse complement strand
TGTTATCCTGTTCCTGAGTTTTACATATATTGAGCTCATGGATAAATCCACCTACCTCAACCATTATTATTTCATCAGCCTTATCAGCTTGCTTCTGGTGTTCCTGCCTGCCAACCGCAGTTTTTCATTTGATGTATTGCGCAACAGGCGTCTTGAAGTTGGCTTCGTGCCTAATTGGAATATTGATGCGTTGAAACTCATGATGGGGATTGTGTATATCTATGCAGGAATGGCAAAGCTCAACAGCGACTGGCTACTGAATGCGCTTCCTTTAAAAATATGGCTGCCCGCCAGAAATGATATGCCTATTATCGGTCCTTTGTTCAACCATGAATCTGTTGCCTATATTTTCAGCTGGGTTGGATGTGCCTATGACCTTTGTATACCCTTTTTACTGCTTAACAGGCGCAGCAGGCCTTTTGCCTACATGGCTGTCATCGTTTTCCATGTGCTTACCGCCTTGCTTTTCCCTATAGGCATGTTCCCGCATATCATGATGGTTGCGGCACTTGTGTTCTTTCCGGCCTCTTTTCACCAGAAAATACTTGATAAAATATCATCATGGTCAGGCAGGCAAAAAGACCGCGTTGAAAACAGCCGCATACTCGAAGGTTCTTTGATGGTCCGCTGGTTCTTCATTGCTTTTTTTACGGTTCAGATACTACTTCCTTTCAGGCATCTTGCCTATTCGGGAGAACTTTTCTGGACAGAAGAAGGTTACCGCTTTTCATGGAGGGTGATGTTAATGGAAAAAGCAGGATACGCACAGTTTACCATAAAAGACCAAACAGGCAAATATGCGGTGGTGAACAATTCGCAATTCCTGACTCCTCTACAGGAAAAAATGATGGCGACACAACCTGACATGATATTGCAGTATGGTCACATCCTGCGAGACTATTATAACCAACATGGATATAAAAATGCGGAGGTATACATAGACTCCTATGTGGCCCTGAATGGCAGAATTGGCAAGCCACTGGTCCAACCCACAGTCAACCTTTCGCAACAGTCCCAATCATTGCAACATAAAACCTGGATAACCCCATTCAATGCTGAGATCAAAGGCTTTTAGTATCATTCTGCTCATGGGATTATCCTGCGCGGCGCTTGCCCAGGATCGGGACACAAGCATTCATAAACCCAAAGTCCACAAAAAGAAAACTGCAGACAAGGACACCTTTGTACTCTCTGAATTTACCGTTAAGGGAAAACAAACGGATTTTGGCTTTACACGCATGAAATCTTTTGAAAACATGGGAATTTATGAAGGAAAAAAAACGGAAGTTATCATCCCCGACCAATTGGTAGCGAATCTTGCCACCAATAATGCCCGACAGGTATTTTCAAGGGTTGCAGGACTTAATATCTGGGAAAATGACGGAGCCGGCTTGCAACTGAATATCGGAGGCCGTGGACTGGATCCCGGCAGAAGCTCGAATTTTAATGTCAGGCAGAACGGATATGATATCAGTGCAGATGCCCTGGGTTATCCGGAGAGTTACTATACACCTCCATTGGAGGCGGTTGGCAAGATACAGATCATAAGAGGGGCCGGATCACTTCAATACGGAACCCAGTTTGGAGGTCTCGTTAATTTTGTCATGAAGAAGCCGGTAAAAGACAAGAAAATGGAAATACAGCTCAGGCAGAGTATCGGCTCCTTTGGATTTTACAATGCCTTCAGCAGCCTGAGCGGTACGGTCAAGAAGTTCAGCTATTATACTTTTTTTCAATACAAAAGAATGAAAGGCTGGCGTGATAACTCAGGACTGGAAAGCTATACATTCTATGCAAACCTTAACTATCAGTTTACCAAAAGGACAAGCATTGGTCTTGATTACACCAAGATGAACTACCTCGCCCAGCAACCAGGAGGACTAACAGATGCCATGTTTGCGGAAAATCCAAGACAAAGCAACAGGGAACGCAACTGGTTTGATGTGGACTGGAATTTATTTGCATTGCATTTTAACCATGTGCTGGATAGCAACAGTGAATTTAATGTCAGGATATTCGGATTGCATGCACATCGTTTTGCGCTTGGGTTCAGGCCTAACAGGGTTGCTACTATTGACAACAACAGTGAAAGGGACCTCTTAAAAGGAGAATTCCAAAACTATGGTGCAGAAGCGCGCTACCTGAAACACTATCCCCACAGCAGAATGCCCATGGTGTTTTTGGCAGGTGTGCGTTACTACCACGGCTTCAATCACAGCAAACAGGGACTCGGCAGCAAGGGCAAGGATGCTGACTTTAAATTCATCAATACACAAACGGGAATTGCAAATGACTTTGTATTCCCGAATGACAATGTTTCAGTATTCGCGGAAAACATTATCTATGTCAACAACCGTTTCTCAATTACTCCGGGACTTCGTTTTGAATACATACACACGCGGGCAAGTGGTTTTTACAATACTATACAATTCGATCTGGCCGGAAATATCATCAATTCCACCCAGACAAATGAGAGCAGGAATAGTGAGCGGAAATTCCTGATAGGAGGCATAGGCCTGAGCTATAAGCGATCCAAGGAAATTGAATTATACAGCAACATCTCCCAGAATTACCGATCCATTACCTTCAGTGATATGCGTATCACCAACCCATCCCAGATGATAGATCCCAACCTCCATGATGAACATGGCTATTCTTTTGACGTCGGGGTAAGAAGCAATAACACAAAAAATTATGCATTTGATATATCCGGATTTTTATTGAATTACAACAACCGGATAGGTGAAATACAATATTACGATGCCAATAACAGGGTACTGCGTCTCAGGACAAATATCGGCCGGGCGGTCATGACCGGTGTTGAGACCTATATTGAGTCAGATGTCCTGCAATTGCTATGTCCTGAACAAAAATCCTGCAGCGGGGTTTTGTTCCTGAATATGGCATTCATCCATTCAACCTATGCTTCAAGCATGAAGCCCGGAATTGAAGGGAACCAGGTAGAGTTTGTACCGATGCTGAATCTTAAGTCAGGACTGAAAATTGGAAATAAAAACCTGAAAGGGTCACTTCAGTTTACCTATCTGTCGGATCAGTTTACAGATGCCACGAATGCAGTGGATGGTGGTGTTTCAGCGGTGGTAGGAGTGATTCCGGCCTATAGTGTTTTAGATGCAAGTGTATCTTACCAGTTTCGCAGGCTTAAAATTGAAGTTACATTGAACAATCTTACAAACAATATGTACTTTGCACGCAGGGCGACGGGATATCCGGGCCCGGGCATTATCCCTTCAGATGGCAGGGCACTGTTCGCTACGCTTGGTTATAGGTTCTAACCGTGATAAGACATAGGGTCTTTTTAAAGATGCCTTGGGCAAAATTCAATTAATCTTTGATAAGTTAGGATTTCAACCTAAATTTGAGTCCGTTTTATGTTCTCCGCTTTTGCCAAAAAACTTCTCATTTCTGTTATTATTACCTTTGCTGTTGTAGTCATTCAGGCGCAGACACCTGCTTTTTCCTGGGCCAAAAGCCTGAACGGCCGATATGCCTGGAACAATGGAAACGGCATTACCGCAGATATGAAAGGCAATGTCTACACGACTGGTTCTTTCGGATTTGACAGCTGTGACTTTGATCCCGGACCGGATTCATTTTTCATGTTGCCTTCGGATTCCGATATATTTATTTCAAAACTTGATTCTACAGGTAAATTTGCATGGGCTAAAAAAATTGGCGGAGCGGGTATGGATATTGGTGAATCCATTACAACGGATAAAAAAGGCAATATATATGTCACAGGTTATTTTACATACTATGCGGATTTTAACCCCGGGGCCGGTGCATTCTACATGTTTGCTGCAAGCGGCAGTTGGGATGCTTTCGTCCTGAAACTGGACTCTGCCGGAAATTTTATCTGGGCAAGGCAGTTTGCATCCAATAGTAATAGTCGCTGTTACGGCAATTCCATAAAAGTAGATTCCACAGGCAATATCTATTCTATCGGCATTTTTACCGGCACCACGGATTTTAATCCGGGCAGCAGCACATTCAACCTGACAACTCCGATAAGCTGGAATGTATATATTTCTAAATTGAATGCAGCCGGAAATTTTGTATGGGCCAAACAAATTGAAGGGATAGTATCGGGGGAGTTTCCGGAATTCACGTTAGATGCCTCAGGCAGTATCTACCTGACCAGCAGTTATAGGAATACCCTTAATTTTGATTACCCGAACAATACAATAATCCTTACACCCGCTTATTATTACTCAGATGAATTTTTTATTGCGAAAATGGATTCCTTTGGAGGTTTTACCTGGGTCAAGAGTTTTGGCGGGGCCGATGAAGATCGCAGCAAGGGAATAGCTGTAGACCTGTCAGGTAATATTTATACGACGGGCTGGTTTTTAGGTCAGATTGATATTGATCCTGATACCGGGACATTCATGCTGAACTCAGCCGGTTTAGGTGATGCATTTATCCTGAAGACAGATAATAGCGGAAACTTTATATGGGCTAAACGTTTCGGGGAACATGAGTTGGATATGGGTAAATCAATACTGACGGATGTTAGAGGGAATGTATATCTTTTAGGGGAATTCCAGGATTCGATTGATGGCAACCCCGGAAGCGGCAAATTTATGCTCAAGGGTGAAGGGACCCAGGATGTCTTTTTTGAAAAACTGGATTCTTCCGGTAATTTTTTATGGGCTGGTTCAATAGGGGGACGCAACATAGATTACGGTGCCGATTTTTTCATCGATGCTTCCCTTGATATTTTCACTACAGGCTTTTATTCCGATACCACCGACTTTGACCCTGGCAAGGGTAGATTCTACGTAATGGACGGTGGTCCTACTGGTGACCTTGCGGCATACATGCATAAGATAAAAGGTTGCCCACCTACTGCTTCAACATTGAAAGTATCGGCATGCAGCAGTTATACACTCAATGGCAAAATCTATACTGCCAGTGGCAACTATCAACAGGTACGCGATAATTTCCAGGGTTGCGACAGTATTATCCGCTTGAATTTGAAAATATGGCCTAAAGTCTATTCTTTCAGGAATGTCAGCATTTGCACCGGTGACTTCTATTTTTTTAATGGCTCAAAATGGATCAGCACCGGAATTTACCGCGACACTTTATTCAACTTCAGGAATTGTGATTCCATAGTCATTTTAAACCTGACGGTCAATCCTGTTTCTGATACCTTGCTTTATCGGGAGATTTGTGATAACGATCCATTAATTTTTAACGGAAACAAACTATCCATATCCGGAATTTATAAAGACACTTTGAGGAACTACCTGAATTGCGATTCTGTCGTCACATTGAACCTGAAGGTAAAACCAACTGGCGATTCCACCTTATATAGGGAAATTTGTGAGGGAAGTGCTTATTTTTTCAATGGCTCAAATAGAACTGTAGATGGCAATTATTTGGATACCCTCACCAATATTTATGGTTGCGATTCGGTCGTGACACTGGCGCTTTCCATAAAGAAAAAAACTTATAGCATAATGTATCAGGCGATATGCACGGGAGATTATTATCAGTTCAATGGTGTCAACAGGACCATTCAGGGAACCTATAAGGATACCCTGGTGAATACGAAAGGCTGTGACTCTGTCATCACTTTAAACCTAACTGTTTATACACTACGGACAACATCTCTGTATGAAGTCATTTGCCAGGGGGATGAATTTGTATTCAATGGAACTGCCCTTAAAGATCCAGGTATCTATTTCGATACCTTGCCGGATTTTCATGGATGTGATTCAATCATAACCTTAAACCTTGGGGTTAACCCAAATACCTTTTCCGTTATCAATGAAACTGTTTGCAAAGGTTCAGGCTATTTTTTCAATGGTAAAAACCTGACGGCTTCGGGGACCTACCTGGACACATTGTTCAATTACCTGGGCTGCGATTCCTTTATCACCTTAAATTTATCAATATTCAGCATCAATACAGGAGTTTCATTGTCGGGCAGAACGATAACTGCTTCTTTACCCGGAGCTGTTTATCAATGGTTGGATTGCGGAGATCATAAGAAACCGGTGAATGGACAAAATGGGCAGAAATTTTTACCTTCCACCAATGGGTCATACGCCGTAATGATCCAACAGGGTGTCTGTAAGGATACCTCTTCTTGTGTGACTGTCAAGGAATCTATCGGCAACTTTAATTCATATAGTGTTTATCCTAATCCATCCAAGGGCTTAATAACCATATCTTTCAAATACGCCTCAGATGATATCTCATTTAAGTTGTATAATGTGATTTCTCAACTACTGATCAAGGAAACTGATATTAAAGTTAAACAATATGAACTGGATATTTCTGCTTATGAATCCGGCATTTATTTTTTAGAAATAAACATGAGCGGCAATATCTCATATGTTAAATTGGTTAAAAACTAGGTCAAACTCTTGGTTTTTTGCCACAAATTTACTTAACTTTGTAGTTGTGAAGATATTGACAATATTTGTAATGTTTGTTGTATTGGGCTTGTCGCTTATACCATGCTGTTCTCCCGGATCGCAGACAATTGAAAAAAAATATGTCGAAAATACATCTGATTGCTGCCATAAAAAAGGTTGCGACAAGGATAATAGCAAATCCGAAAATTCAGGTGAAAAGGAGGAGTGCGGTTCATGTTCCCCTTTTTTCGCTTGTGGTTCATGTATCGGATTTGCCTTCCAGTCTCTTGCATATAGATTAACTGACCTGGATTTCCCTTCTAAAATAACCTATTGTTCTTATAGAGTTCAGTTTGATTCTGAATATTTTAATAAAATGTGGCAACCACCTAAGATAAGTTAATTACTAGACTAAAACTATTAATCACTTAACTTACAACATTTTAAAAAAATAAATAATGAAAAATATCATATTAAATGCGGGCAGGTTGCTCGCCATATTAAGCATAACGATCTTCGCAAATAGCGCCGAAGCACAAACAAAAAAAGATACGGCAAAGGCCATCACAAGTACTGTAACCTTTACGGTCTCGGATATGGGTTGCAAAACCGACACCAAAATGGTGGAGACGGCACTGTACCGGAAAAAAGGGGTAAAGAGTGTCAAGGTAGAGGGAGAGTTGATCACAGTTGTCTATAATCCTGACAAGGTCAAGCCTGAAGAATTAAAGGCTGTCATTGAAAATACCGGCACCTGTGAAGACCCGAATGCCAAAGTGCACAAGGTAAAGATCAATACTCAGTAAGTTTATTCATATTTCAAAATCAATGAAACAACTTATTGTAATGACAATAATGTTGCTATTCCCATGCATCGTATTTTCTCAAATACAGGTGAACGGGAAGGTAACTGATAAAAGCATGAAGCCCATTGCCGGCGTTGCGGTATCGTTCCTGAATTCCAATATAGGAACGCTTACAGATACGTTTGGTAATTTCAGCCTGAGTTCCAATGATAACAGCCATACCCGCCTGCTCATCTTTCATGAAGCTTATTTAGCGGATACAATTGATATTATAGGCAAGACCGATATCATTGTCAGACTGGAAATTCTGCAGTCAATTGCAGGCGTTACTGTCAAAGGCATCTCAGAGCAGCGGAATGCATATATAGGCCTGCAGACCATGAAAACGGAAGTGATAACATCCGGTGAATTGAAAAAGGCCGCATGCTGTGATCTTGCCGGATGCTTTGAAACCCAGGGCACAGTTCAACCCATGACCACCAATATCATCACCAATTCCAAGGAATTGCGCATTTTGGGATTGTCAGGGGTCTATAACCAGGTACTTATAGATGGCATGCCGCTGATACAAGGGCTGAGCTATACATATGGCATCAGCAGTATTCCCGGAACCCTGGTTGAAAACATCTATATAGCGAAAGGGACTACTTCAGTTTTGCAGGGTTATGAAAGCATGGTAGGCCAGATTAACGTGATTCCCAAAAGTCCGGGCAAAGGCGATAAATTATTACTGAATGCTTACGTCAATAGTTTTGGGGAGAATCATTATAACGTCAATTATTATTTTGGCAAAGGCAAATGGAGTAACCTTGTATCAGCCCATTCGGTGCAACCTGCCCAAAAATGGGACAGGGACCATGATGGCTTTTTAGACCTGCCGAAACTCACCCGTTATATGCTGTATGACAAGATAAAGTATGGAGATGAGAACAAGAATGGCTTCAGTACCATCATCGGGCTGCGATACCTTTGGGAACAGCGCATTGGTGGCCAGAAAGACTATAACCCGCAAACGGATTTGGGAAGTACTGCTATTTATGGTCAGAAGATCCGGTACCAACAACCTGAAGCCTATACCAAGACGGGATACCGGTTCAGCGAAAACAAAAAAATAACATTGATCGCATCAGGCTTCATGCATGCACAGAATTCGTGGTTTGGTACAGTAAAATATGATGCCATACAGCACAAC
The DNA here is from genome assembly GCA_025450395.1 of Bacteroidia bacterium. Lineage (GTDB taxonomy): Bacteria > Bacteroidota > Bacteroidia > NS11-12g > UBA955 > JABMMZ01. Next base: position 20,837 of record JANWHK010000167.1, on the reverse strand, counting down.
GCTTATACAAACCTGCAATATGAATTGGGCTGGCGTAATAGCCACGAGTTAAAAGCAGGAATAAGTTACAGGTATTTAAACCTGGATGAAACCATCTCCTTTTCTGATACAAGTTTAAAACGGACTTATCATGGTAACTACATCAAGCAGGAAAACATACCAGGACTTTTCGCGGAAAACACTTTCAAATGGCGCGGCGATATCATCACCCTGATAACAGGCATCAGGGCAGACCATCACAATCAATTTGGTTGGCAGGTTACACCCAGGGCCATGCTGAAGTATGATGTAACTGAAAGAGCCATATTCAGGGCTTCGGCAGGTACAGGTTGGAGAACTGTTAATTTGTTTTCTGAGAACATTGGACTGATGGTCAGTTCCCGCAACATTGTCTTTAAAGAAGCCTTAAGACCTGAAAAGGCCTTTAACTGGGGAATTAACTTTCTGCAAAAATTCAGTCGCAAAGCTGTTGAAGGATTCATGACCTTTGATTTTTACCAGACACGTTTCCAGAACCAGTTCTTTCCTGATTACGACAGTGACCCTACAAAAGCATTTATTGCCAATTTTGGCGGCACCTCTGTTTCAAATGGTTTCCAGGCAGACATCAATGCCAAATTTTACAAATTGGTTGAAGCTAAAATTGCATACAATTACCTCGATGTTTACAGGATTGTAAACAATGAGAAGTTCCAGTTGCCATTTAATGCGAAGCATAAAGTCCTCTTGTCCCTGTCCTATATCCCCAAAAGCAAAAAATGGAGAGTGGACCTGAACGCTCATTGGTTTGGGAAACAGAGATTGCCCAATACCGATAATAACCCCGAGGCATTCCGACAGCCCAAGACCTCAAAACCTTATACCACATTTAATGTACAGGTAACTAAAAGCTGGAAGAAGCTTGAAATATATGGTGGTTGCGAGAACCTTTTTGATTTCAGGCAAATAAAACCTATTGTCAGTTGGCAGAACCCTTATAGTCCGTATTTCGACACCTCCTTCAACTGGGGTCCGACAAGGGGCAGGGAAATGTACATTGGCATCAGGTATAAACCGTTTAAGGAAAAATAACTTAAGGAAAATCTTAAAAGACATCAACTGCTTTCACAAATCTGCGGGTATAACCTTCCTGTTTCAGACTTGAAATAATCACCTTCATTTCACTGCCTGATGATGAGTGGATAAAATCACTTTCCCTTCCTTTTGGATTTGTAACTATACCCACATGGCCTATGGCATTTCTTGTAGGACTCAAAAATACAAGGATATCTCCCTTTTTTACACTGTCAATCGGGATTTCTTTCCCGAAATCCTCGAACTGGGAAGAGCTTCGCGGAACCGTGATCTTGAAATGCTGAAAAACATAGTATACCAGTCCTGAACAGTCAAACCCATCCGCGCTGCAGGCGCCTCCAACATAGGGTGTGCCTAATAAGCCCTCAGCGAAGTCCACAATACTGTCCCTCATGGAAACATTGATTTTAATCGGGGTTACCAGGGATACTTTGATCATGGTTTCATCTCTTTCAGGTGCCTCAGGTACACTCTTGGATTCCTCAGGTACACTTTTTACCTCTCTCAATGAGCCAAACGCGATCATGCACAAGACAATTACCGGTAAACCAATAAATGCTGCAAATTTTAAGAGATTTAATTTTTTAGGTGTCATATGGAGCCACATCCCTGCTTAAGTATTGAATAGAACAAAGTTGGGCCTATTCACAGGGAACAGTATTATACAATTAAGAAAAGGTATTGCATTATTCACATATTATGTCTGGCGGACACCAATATGTTCATGTACAGGAAGGATAAGAGCAGGGAGTTCCTAAAACACCACCCGTTGTGTATAAACCATTCCATCCTTTATTACCCTCAAAATGTAGATGCCCTGGTTCAGTTCGTTTTTTGATAGTTCAATATTTTCTACATTCCTGAATTGCCTGACTGTCTTACCAGTTATTTCTACAATTTCACAGTCAAAGTAGGTATTGTTGAATGTCACGGAAATTTTTTCGGGAGAATTATTGATTTTTATTCCCTCAGGGAATGCCTGGTTCCTGATACCGGAAGAAGCGCAAACGCTTATACAAACATTGTCGACAAATAGCTCCGCGCCGTTATTATTTGGCTGAGGCGTATTAAGGATAATTATCCTGCTGTAATTTTTGGAAGGAACCCAGCTTTTTTTACAGTATATGGTGTTTGTAGCGCTTACATCGATGGTATCCAGTAACTGGGCGGATCCTGTATTGTAGGTGTTATACCTTAACTTTTTGCCGGTTAATGAGGTATCAGCAGTGGCCAGGAATATGCGAGCCCTGCTATATTGATCTGATGATAAACATAAGCAAATATCGTAGCAAACAGCAGTATCGAAGGAAATATCCTGTTGTATGCCACCTTGCAGTGAAGAACCCGAACCGAGAAGGATAAATGTGTCAATACATCCGGGGTTGGAAGTTTTGATCCAGGCAGTCGGAAAATCAAATTGTGACCATCCGGAAGAAATTCCGGAATTGAAGGAAGGATTCGAGAGCAGGTTATTTTTGCAGGTTTGTGTTTGTGCAATCATTACCTGACTTTGAAATGACAAGGTAATAAGTAAAATGTATATAATTTTTTTCATAATAATGAGGATTAAGGTATTGCTTAGCTCGTAACAAATCTCGTAACAAATATAGATACTTATAATACAAAACAAAAAATGCATATATTTTTTGTTTAATAAGCTGGTATATGAAAATAAGATCTTACCATGCACATTTTTTTGTGTACTTTTGAATAAAATTTAAAAATTATGAAAAAACTCTCTTTCCTGGTCCTGCTAGCTGTCTCTTATTGGGTTGATATAAAGGGCCAGGTCACTATAACTATGGTTAAGGATATCTGGTCTACAGGTAGTTCTTCGCCGGAATTCCTGGTTTCAAACAATAATAAATTATATTTCAGCGCGTCGGAAGCTGTTAATGGCGCTGAATTATGGTCATCTGATGGCACCGCGACGGGGACCATTCTGGTAAGAAATATAAATTTTAATGCAGGGAGTTCTCCTACAGGCATTACGGCTTTTTTGGGAAAAGTGTATTTTGCTGCAGATGATGCTGTTGGCAATATGGAATTATGGGTGTCAGATGGAACGATAAATGGAACATCTTTATTAAAGGATATCAATGTTGGAGGTGAGTCCGAACCGCAAGGATTTACCGGATTAAACAACCAATTGATATTCCAGGCAGATAATGGGATTAATGGGAAAGAGTTATGGGTGACTGATGGGACTACAACAGGAACAAAAATGCTGAAGGATATAAACCCTTCCGGAAGCTCATCTCCCGGGTTCTTTGTAATATTCAATAACAAAATTTATTTTACAGCCACTGACGGTGTGAATGGATATGAACTTTGGGTGACCGATGGCACCACTAACGGCACACAATTGGTAAAGAATATTCACCCGGGAGCGGGGGACGGTTCAAATCCATTCGCGTATAAGGTATTCAATAATAAACTGTTTTTCACTGCTCAGGATGCCGATGATAATAGAGAACTTTGGGTCACTGATGGAACTTCAATAGGGACAAAAATTGTTAAGGATATTTATGTCGGTGGGTCAGCGTCTCCTGATTATTATACTGAATTCAATGGCAAATTATATTTCTGGGCTTATACCCAGGCAACAGGGGTTGAGCTTTGGGCTTCTGATGGAACTGCAAACGGAACTACTATGGTAAAGGATATAAACCCTGGAGGAGGGTTTTCATTTCCTAGTGAATTCGCAGTATTCAATGGGAAATTGTATTTCAATGCTTCCAGTAGTGCAAACATTGGAGAGGAATTGTGGGTTACTGACGGCACAGCGACCGGTACAGTGATGGTAAAAAACATCAATCCTTATCAATTTGGTGGATCAAAACCAACGGGGCTGACAGCTTATAAAGGTAAATTATACTTTGTGGCAGACGATGGCGATAATGGAAATGAACTTTGGACCACCGATGGTACATCTGTGGGCTGCGTAAAAATAGAACCCTCAGGCCCAATCGGTAACGATCCTATAGCAGATTTTCCTGGTTTTTGTATCCATAACGGTTCAATGTATTTTGCTGCATCTTATGATGCCAAGGGGTTGGAATTGTGGAAATTAACAGATCCTAGTACAGATATCGAAACCGTGAATGTGCCATACAATCTCAATGTTTATCCCAATCCTTCTAATGACGAGCTTAAAATAAGCTCAGGGGTTGTCGCTGAAGTTTTGATTTTAGATATCCATGGCCGCAAATTATTTTCAGGTGTTGTAAATGAAGTCAGTGAAATAAATGTTGAAGGATGGAACCCGGGAATATATTTTATCATTGATAGCAATGGTCATTCCATCAAATGGATCAAAACTGGCGATTAAAGGAATAGTGTTGCAAAAATCACATTTTTATCCAGAGTTTCAATAAACCGTTTTTAGATATTTTTTTTATTTCAAATGAGCCGGGCACTTCAAGGTTATCACCGTGAAAAGTGACAATTCGACTCCCTTTTTTGCAATTTTCCAATTGTTGCACCGTGTAATCCAAATAGTTCCTGTAAAAGGAATCGGCCAGGGGAACCTCATTGTTCATCCTTTTTTTGTAGACAATGTTTTCATAAAACGGGTTATATAAATAGAATGCATCAAAATCGGTAAAATCAATATCCGTTATGTTTTGATTATATACAATGGCATTTTGGATTTCAAAGGTCTCTATCAGGTCATTGGCTACTTTGACCAGGCTTGGGCGGTATTCTATCCCGCAGAAGAAACTATCTGAATTCAGGGCGCCCGTAATACAAAACTTCCCAATTCCGGCTCCAATATCCAGTACATTTTTTTTGCCATCTTCCGTAAGCCATTCTGTGGCAATCCGGGCAATTCGTATAGGCGTAAAGTGAATCTTGGAAATTCTTTGTAAATCTTCCGGAAGGAACTTGTTAAAGCTTTCTTCTGATAGACCGGTCTTAGGTTTTGGGATTGTATCAGGCACTCATTTATTTTTAAAATCACCGTGAAACTGTTCGACCTCGATCCTGTATAATGATATAAAGACTCCTGGTGAAGAAGTAAATATCTAAACAGTAAACTAAAAGGAGGATTATCCCTTGTTTTTATTGAGTTTACTGAGTTCCTGAGAGGCGTTTTCATTGCCAGGTTCAATTTCCAGTATTTTGCCAAAATATTCCTTGGCTTTTTCCTGGTCTTTGGCGGCCAGGGCAACATAAGCCAGGTAATTGTATGCAAAGACAAGGTTCACCTTATTCCTGACAAGATCTGTAGAAGCCAATTCAATATACTTCTGGTAATAACCTACACTGAGGCCTTTCAAATGCTCCTTGTCTTCAAGTTCAAGGTTCGATTTTGCCCTCCACAGGTAACCATCAGGAGATTTGGGTTGCAGTCTCACAAATTCAGCGAATGTGGTATCAGCCATGATAAATTCCCCATTGGCGTAATAGGCGCGTCCCAGGTAATAATAATCGAGGGACAGGGGCGCTTTTTCCATCAGCATCCTTTTTTTGTACTCGGCGATGGCTTCTTTATTTCTTTTCGCATTGAACAAGGCTTTCGCGTATTCAGATTGCAGGTCAGCATCTGTGCTGTCCATTAAAACCGATGTCTTGAAGTACTTGATGGCATTTGATGTATCTCCGTTGGCAGCAGCTATCCTGCCGGCATAACTGTAATCCAGGCCTGTGATCTTGTTAGTGCCGACATAAGTCCAGAACTTGTTCATCGCCAGTTGGGCATCCTTTTGCTTTTTGACTTCATAATTACTAAAAGCCACAATGCGGTAATAGATATGATTGGTACTGTCGTTTGCAAGAAACATGTTCATCTCATCGACCGCTTTTTGATATTCTTTAGCCTGGAAAAGGAATAAGCCATAGGTAACCTTGGCCCTGCTGTCATTGTCGTTTTGTTGAATGTATATTTTAAATTCAGCGGCTGCCTTGTCATATTGTTTGGTCAGGTAATACAATTCTCCCAATTCCTTGTGGGCTATGCTGAAACTTGGGTCTATCGAATTCGCTTTTTCAAGGAACCCAATTGCTGTTTCATAATTTTTAGAAGCATACCACAAGCGGCCTATCCTTATATTGGTCAGTGCATTATTGGGGTCTTTTGCCAATACTTCTTCATATTGTGTCATGGCTTTACCACCATAAACACCCATGTTTTTATCGGTCATCTTGAGTTCTAAATACAGGTCGCCCAATGTAAGTCCGTAATAAATATTATTTGGGTCCATGTTAATGGCTTCCCTAATATACTGGATAGATTGGTGAAGACTCACGGCTTTAGGGTGAAAGGTCAGGTATCCCGCCTGGAAAAACACTTCGGCACTCTTGCGCTTGGAAACAGTTATGGCCTTTTCTGTGATGGTTCTTACAAAATTCGAATCCTTATTATCCATCAGTGCCAACCTGGCTTTTGCCAGAAATCCGAACGCGTCGGTGGCTGCCTCGGCTTTCTGGTAATAATAATAGGCAGAATCCATAGAAGCGAGTCGCATATATACATTGCCAAGGTAGAATGCAGTCAGCGTTGAATTGTCAACTTTATAGCAAGATAACAGTTCCTGTTTTGCCTTGATGAAGTTTTCGTTTTTTAACTGGTTGATACCATTTCCCAACGATTGGGCATGAACAAGGTTCAGGATGACTGCCGTTAAAATTAGTGCAAATGTCTTTTTCATATTAATTCGTATTGATGTTGACCTCTCTGCCCGGGAAGATTGCAGGACATAATCCGCACCTTAAAATCAACCTTTGGGCTTTCGGTTTAAATAGATAGTTTACAAAATTAGTGCCTGATTTTTTTTCCATGTTACAATTCACGAAAACAAGGGGTGAAATCAGTGGATATTCCTTGGTTGTAATGCTTTCCTGAGATGGATTGACAATCCTGGTTTTTTGGGCAGAATCCTTGTACAAAATAGGCAAAACCTTCAGGTTTTCAAGCAATTTGACAGTGCTGGCCGATTCTATATCTGAAATATAGGCAAAAGGGATCATGCCGATGGCTGCAGGATTGGTTTTTAAATAGGCCAGTAATTCATTCAGATTGTTATTGGAGTATGCAAAGGAGACCTGTTTATTGTCCAGTGAAAACTGTGTTTTCAGGAATTGAATGGTTTGGCACCGGGGGTTTTCAAGAGCTAGTTTAAAATCAGCCGCCTCATGTTTTAAAAAATAGTTTTTAAGATCTAATAAGGCTATGTTTTGATCCTGGTTGTGAATACTCGTAATACATACATAGGCATCGTATGCGAATATGTATTGCTTAGGCAAATAATCTTCCTTCTCCTGAAGGAACCTGGATTCGTTTTCAAGCAATTTCCGATGCAGGACCGCTGAACTTATCTTGTTGTCAATCAGTCCCTTAATAATATCGTTTTCATTCATGTAGGTAACAGACAAAGAAGGTGTGGTGTACATGTTTTCGAAAGCCTTTTTCTGTTCGTTCACGAGCACATTCAGGCTTGTATCCGCCCATATCTGAAGGGTGTCCTTAGGGGTTTGCACGGTTTTTTCAGCCGGTGGATTACTACACGCGAAGACATGGATGACCAATACCAGTAGTATATAGGGCCTAAGGCTGTTCTTGTTCATCTCTTATTTCGGAATGGAATTCCTGGTAGGTTCTAACCAGTCTATAAGCGCCATATAAGAAAAGCAAAAGGGAATATATCAGCTTTAAATTCTTGTCCTGTGTATCCAGGATATTTGAAAAGTAGAAAATAAAAGCAAAACTGACAAACAGGATGTAAATGGCGAACTTGAAAATATAGCCCGGGTGCTTAATCAGGAATTTGAACATGGATAAGGTTACTTTGCTGCGTTACAGTGCTTATTCATCCTCCAGTTCGAAGGTAATGGGGATCTTGCAAACAGACCTTACAGACTTGCCATTGATCTTACCCGCCTTAAACCTGCCGGTAGTTTTCCTGATAACCCTTACTGCTTCAGCATCGAGTTTGGCATTTCCGGAAGATCTTGCAACCTTCACTTCCTCCACCTTGCCATCTATAGTCACGACAAAACTAACAATTGTTTCGCCTGATATTTCATATAGTTTCTCAGCTTCAGGGTATACCAGGTTGTCATGCAAAAACTCCTTCATGGCTTCTTCTCCACCAATAAACTGGGCTTTTTGATCTACATCGACATAGGTTTTGTTGTCTATCACTTCACCTGTTCCAACTACCTCTTCAACGATTGGAGGCGGGTCATCGGTTGCTGTACCTTCAACTTTTTCAGTTCCGATGTCTTTATCCTTCAGTTCCTCAACAGTCGGTGGCGGATCCTCAGCTTCTTCTTTTTTAACCGCCAGCATTTCCATGAATTTTTCCGTAGGCCTCTGCACCTCTATTTCAGGTGGTGGCGGTGGTGGTGGCGGCGCATCCGGTTTCAGCGATGGCGGTGCTGTCAGTGTAATTGTAGTGGTGTCTAGTATCTCTGCTGGTTTATCTTTAAACAGACCAATGGCCTTTGCCATTTTAGGTGTATAAAGGCTGAAAACAAAAACACCGATGCCGATGCCAATGGCTTTTAAAAGGTGTTTCTTGTATGTCTCACGTAAAAAATAAGCTCCATAACTCTTGTTTCTGCGGTCAAAAACAATATCATCCATGGATTGGTCGAAAAATTCTCCTTTATTCTCCATAATTTTCATTTTTAAAGGTTAATACACATAATTGGTTAAAGGTAAATATAAATAGGTCTAAAAATTATCTCTGTAATTGTGGGCTTCCACCGTTTTTGATGGCTTCAATTTCCAATGGCTGTATATCCTGCAAGGCATAACGTTTAATATTGGTGATGTCCATTTCATCAAGGGCATCCACCATGTTCTTATACCTGGCCTCATCGGTGGTCTTGATAATACAGATCATGGTATCCTTGCTGTGATAAGCAGGATTCTTAAGTAGCTTGTTCTGTTTCCAGTAGATGATATCCCTGATACCTTCCTTATTTGCGAACACAGTTTTCTTAAGACCGGTTACAGTCATTCCCTCATACCACCACACCGCATCATCCTTATCGAGTATAATATTCAGCAATAATTCTTCATTGATTTTTGGTGGGTGTTCCTTATCCTTTTTTGGCATGTTCAATTCCATCGCATTGGGTTTATTCAATGTGGTGGTCAACATAAAAAAAGTGATTAACAAGAAGGCAAGATCCACCATAGGCGTAAGATCCACCTTGGTAGAGATTTTTTTTGAGCGGGTCTTCCCGCCATGTTTTTTCTTACTGCCGCCTTCCGCGGTATTTAATTCTGCCATTGTTGATGCCTTATTTTTTGTCTGCTTCTACTTCAGTTACTTGTTTTTGTGAATTTCCTGACAAGGTGGTGATCAGGTTGAATTTATTGACATGCACCCTTTCGGTCAACGTTGTAATCACCTTTTTTATTGCCTTGATATCACTGTCTTTATCGCCTTTCAGGGCGATCTTCATCGAAGGGTCTACATATCTTGCCTGCAGCACCCATTCATAGAGTTCGTTATTGACGGAATCCATCGGAATGCCATTCTGCTTGTAGTTCTTGTACTGTTCCGGATTTAAATTGAGTACACCCGGCATTTCGGCCAGTGAAAATCCAAACATGTCCAATCCGCGGAATGCCTTCTTCTGGTTATTGGTCAACTTGATCTCAGGATTTACTTTCAGGATATTTTCAAGAAGCTCACCCCTGGCAACAGTTTCATTCAGGCTGAAATAAGCCTTGCCATCCCTGTCAACGGAAATGGTCATGATGTTTTCCAGCTTGATCTGCGAACGTGAATTCGGTAAATCAATAGGAACAGCTTCAGGTGGCCTGAACTTGGAGGTCAGCATGAAAAACGTAAGCAACAGGAATGATACATCGCACATGGCGGTCATATCAATGGATGTGCTTTTACGCGGGAGTTTAACTTTTGGCATATGACGGGATAATTACCAATATGCTTTTATTTGTTCTTGGAGGCGAAGGTCTGGGAAATACTGAAACCGATCTCATCAATTCCATAGGTCAGTTTATCAATCATGCCGGTAAACACATTGTAGAATATGATTGCAACAGCTGAAGTTCCGATACCTATTGCTGTATTGATCAAAGCTTCAGAGATACCTGAAGACAATGCAGCAGGATCGGGTGTTCCTGAAGTCGCCAGAGCGGCGAATGCCCTGATCATACCGATTACAGTACCCAACAATCCGATCAGTGTCGCAACTGAAGCGATGGTAGCCAGTATGGAAAGGTTCTTTTCCAGCATCGGCAATTCCAGTGAGGTGGCTTCTTCCATTTCCTTCTGTATGGCAAGTACTTTCTGTTCTGTTTCCAGTTCAGTGTTTTTCTCCATTTCAGAATATTTGTCCAAACCGGACCTTACCACGTTGGCAACTGAACCTTTTTGTTTATCACAGTCTGCAATGGCCTGGTTAACCTCACCACTGCTGAGATTGGTCTTGATTTTTTGAAGGAAGGTTTCCATTGAACCTGTTCCCTTTGCAGCATATATGGTATATAGACGCTCTATTACGACAATAAAAACTGTCAGGAATAAAGTCATCAGGATAGGAACGATAACACCACCTTCGTGAATGATCGCAAAAAAGTTGCCTTCTTTTGCCGAATGGTCTGCATTAAAGTTATCAGGATCGCCAAATACAAAGATGTATAATAAGATTGAAACAATTAATGATAATGGGATTGTCAGGATACTTACCCAATTTGTTGATTTTTTGACATTTGTTTGACTCATTTGATGAAAAAATTATTTATAGGCCGCAAAAATAGATGAGAATTATTAATAATTACAATTTTTTTTGACTAAATTTAAGGTATTCCGATTAATGCATAAAAATAACACTATTTTAATACTGTCTTAACAGGTTTAACTATATATCCAGCCCTTTTTCCGGTGAATTTTTATCAGGCAGCAGTGAGTTCAGTCATTTTTGAAAAAATAAAAACAGGATGAACGGTTCTGGAGCTATTGTTTTAATTTTTGTAATATCTATTCATCAGGTGAAATCGATAAAAACAGCCATATGCGGCTCTGTGTATATTTAATTCGTTGATTAATAGTGTATTGTAAAGTGATTTGGGTAAATGGGTGCGGAAATATTTCACTTTAGTAACAATTAATAGATAATTAGTCGGACAAGTTGTCATCATCATTAATAATGACTTTTGACAAATTTTTTCCAGTTTTGTGAAATTGTAAAAAATAATTTATTTTATTTTATTAGGAAAATTCAAATAGGAATACATATAATTGCATAGGCTTCCATCGGTTTCATGACAAATTATGCATATAATTTGGTGGGACTGAGGGACACGAAGTGTGTCCAAAATAAAATAAATTCAAGGGCTGACAGAGTGTTAGAATGGCGCAAATTGATTAGAATACATTCAGTTAAAACAGATACCAAAAGATGAAATTTATTCAATTTAGACCTGAATCTGATCCGATTGACCTAAAGGCGGAGATTGTCGCCTCAGAGATTATCAGGAACGGTGTAAAGGAGGAGGATGTGAGCTTCAGTTCAAAAAGCAGCTTTAAACGGCAGTTTGAAAAGGATGTTCAAAGTATTCAGGCCAGGGAAGAAAGGAAGAATTCACCAAAGTCGGTAACTATTAACATTAACAGGGAAGGCATATATGATATGCTTCCGGAAGGGCTTTTTCATTTTGATGATGAAAACACAAAAGAAAGGGCGAAAAAGGAAGGTGTCACTGTAACAAAATTAAAAAAACGGCAGGAAGCCGAGGCCAGGAAATTTTTCCAACCCATAGAAAATGAATTTTATCATCTCTTAACCAGGCTGCAATTAAAGGAATCCGAGAACCTGAGTTATTTCACACCGGAGGTCAACAGGAACCTTTTTTACCAGATCTATGGATACCTGCCCGTCTTTAATGACAACCAAATTGCCAAACTCTTGTATTTCCTTCCCTTGGCTTACAAGCTGAAGGGCAACCTGAGAATGATTGAATACATACTTCAAAACCTGTTAAACAAGGATATCACCTTACACTTGTCAAAAAAGTATGAAATATACGAGATGGACTTGGTTAAGCCATTGAATAAGATGCAGTTAAATGTTGATTCTGTAGTTGGCAGCGGTGTTGAACTGTTTACCTGTACAGTAATTATTGATATTCATGACCTTAGAAAGGAGGAGGTAGCCTCTTACTTTAAAAGCGGGGTCAATTATAAGATCATAGAAAAAGTGATGAGTTTTTTCCTGCCGGTTAATTATTTTTATAAAGTCTGTCATTTTTTTGATGATGACGATAAATATACATTTACCGAACTCGAAGAAAACAAAAGTTTCCTGGGATACAATTCCTGGATTTAACATGAATTGAAAAAATGAACATATACCACTACATTATTGCCACCGTTTTTTTTGTCGCTGCACTAATTGTTTATTATTATATAAACAAGGGCAAGGTAGCCATTTCAAACAAGAGAATGATCTATACCTTTCTCTCATTTTCGATTGCCATGACCCTTACAGGCTTTACCGGGTTTATAGGTACAATAGATTCAAATTTCTGGTGGTTCATATTACTCCAGCTTTTCTTTTTGGGCTTAGGCATATTGATCACTTACCTATTCAAGCGGAATTTCTTTGGAGAGTTCAAGTACAAGGCAGTGTCAGAAATTTCATTGTTGATCATCAATTCCGTTTTCGGCGTAGTCGGTTTCACACTCTTATTTGATTATTGCAGCAAAGGCGATTTCGGCCTTTCATACGCAGCCTCTATCATCACCTTCTGCATTCCTTATTTTTTCACGCTGACATTTGAAATATTAGCATCTATTCCACAGGAAATCTTCAAGGTCTGGTATTTAAATGAGGACAGGGATGAGCCTGATTTTGACAGGATAAATGTGAACAGGATATATTTACTCGAATTGGAGTTGTTCAAGAATGTCAACAAGACGGACGTGACCAATCTTAAATTAAAAGCGCCTTTGGAAATGAAATTCGGCGATTGGTTTCAATCCATTATCATGAATTATAACCAGAGATTTGACGATGATCCCATACAATACAGTTACCTGGACCAAAGCAGTATGGGATGGATATTTCATACCAAGCCTTCTTTTTTTAAAGCCAAGAATTACATAGACCCGGATATGTCCATTGAGCAAAACCGCCTTCATGAAAAGCTCACGATCATAGCGAAACGCGTACACATTACATATAACTAGAGTTATGTCAACTAAAAACAATTTACCAACCAACTGGTCAGACGGAATGAAAATAAGCCGTCAGCATTTCATCAATAGCGAAACAGCATTGTTTGGAGCTATTCACGAGGGAATGGCCACCCAATTGACTAATTTTAATTATGGCCTGATGAAGCCTGATGAGAACCGGAAAAGTTCACTCGAAATTGAAGTCATAAAATCCCAGGCAGATAATTTCCTGATTAAATTGACGGTTTGCAGGGCCATCACTTCAGGTGGGGTAAGGATTGACGTGAGTCCGGAGGTAAGTGCAGAGTTGACCTTGAATGAACAGGTGGATTATGCATCCTTGAAGAATAACCCGAATCCCCAGTATTTTCTATTGATTTCTGCAGATTATTCAGGCAGGGTCCCATTCGGTCCCCCTTCCACGGATGAAGTGCCGGCCCGTCATCCGTTTGCAGGTCCTTTATACCAGTTACACATACTCGAAGCCAGTGAATTGAATCAAAAGGAATTGGGCAAACACCATTTATGCATTGGAAAACTGAAGGTTAAAAATGATGAACTCAGTTGGGATACCACCTATATTCCACCCTGTACATCGGTGCAGAGTTTTCCTTTGTTGCGCCAGCATTACAATGCGGTAGCCAATCACTTAAACACTATACAGACTGCTACTTACAGCATTATCCAGAAGGTAATCAATAAAAACCAGAATTCGCCGCTGGCCTTTAATATCAAGTATGTATGCGAAAAAATAGTCTATACGGTTTCCTCCTTGTTTTTCCCTTTTCGTTTCAAGATATTCCAGCTACCACCGATTGAAATGGTCAATTGTGTGGTCATACTCGGCAACCAGTTTAAAATGGCCCTTGATTTCTTGCCGGAAAAAGAGAAGGAAGACCTGCAATTATATTTTAAGGAGTGGATAGAGATTTCACCCGGCAAGTTTGATGAAATGCTGGCAGCAGTGATTGAGGTGGATTATCATCATGAAAATATAAGCCAGACCATTGTTCCGCTTATGGAATTCCTGAGTGTGAGCGCTGACCTGTTTAAAAAACTGGATGAACTCGAGCTCATTGGCAGGAGGAAAGAAAGCAATGCATTTGTCAGGGAAATTTCAGGCAATCAAAGCACTCCGAAAAAGAAAGGTTTTTCACTCCTGGATTAACTTTGTTTTAAGCATTCCTACTCATCACGAAATATCACACATAACCACAAACAAACAATTACAAACTATACATGAAAGCACTCAACCAGGCAGAACGCAATAACCTATACCTAAAATTCCTGTTATTATTCACGATTACCGTATCCATTACGGTTTTTGCCATATTTTTTGATTTTAAACTTCCGGCGAAACTCAACGATGCCCAGAGGCAGAAGTTAAAGGCGTATAATTCCTTTAACCAGAATCAAAAGAAAATAACGAAAATGATTGATACACTGAACCACCAGATTGAGAATTTGGGCAATAGCAGTAAAGACTGGAGTATTGAAAAAGACCAGGTGGCCAAGCAGATCGATTTTAAGGAATTGAGCAGTGATACCACCGGCAACAGTTTATTGATGAAATTGAATACCACATTTTACAGTTTCCTGAACGCAAAAGTCAAGGCTTTGGAATACAAGGATAAACTGGATGAAAGCAAGAATAAAAGTCTCGAACAGGAAAAGATGAATAAGGAAAAGATGGATCTGCTGGAAATGAAGGCAGACATGAATAAAGCAGAAGCTAAGTGAGCATATTGGGAATTCTAGAGATGAATTGATCATCAAATCAAATGAATGTGATTGACATTCGATAGCAGTTAAAAATAAACAAATAGTACAATGAAAAAAACAATTTTTACTTTGGTGTTTACATTGATTTATGGTTTTAGTGCTGGTCAGAATATATCATCGGTGAACATATACAGGACTATTTTTTGTGCCGGTGATACTTTAAATGTTAATGTAGACCTTTCCGCTAATTTTGGCAATGGAAACGTTTTTACAGTTCTATTGTCGGACAGTTCCGGCTCTTTTGGAACAGATACAATCGGAAAAATAACTTCAAAATTTTCCGTTCAAATTTTGTGCACTATTAAAAAAACTACTTTAAAGGGTACGAAATACAAAATTATAGTTAAATCGAGTAATCCTGTGAGAACATCGGATACGATCAAGAATATAACAATTAACGCAAGCCCTAATGCCAGTGCCGGTACTAATAGGGCTATATGTAATGGGGCCAGCACCGTTATCGGGGCATCAAGTGTAAGTGGGAATACATATTCCTGGACTTCTTCTCCGGCAGGGTTTACGTCTTCAACTTCAAACCCGAGTGTCAGTCCGACAGTCACAACGACCTATACATTGGTTGAGACCACAACACTTACCGGTTGCACCAATCAAAATAGCGTAATTGTCACCGTCAATCCGCTGCCGACAGCAAGCATAAGCGGTACTATCACTGTATGCCAGAACGCAAGCTCTCCCAATATTACGTTTACAGGTGCAGGTGCCACCATCCCCTATACATTTACCTATAATATAAACGGCGGTTCAAATCTAACCGTAACTACAGTCAGCGGCAGCAGTGTCACGGTAGCGGCACCAACCTCGAGTGCCGGAACTTTTGCTTATAACCTGGTCAGTGTAAAGGACGCCTCTTCAACAACATGTTCTCAATCACAGAGCGGATCAGCCACTATCACCGTCAACCCTAAACCTGCAGTAACAAATTCTACATCATTCAGTATCTGTAGTGGTACCGGTCCCAATATCAGCCTGACCGCAAGTACGTCCAGTACATTTGCCTGGACACTGGGCACAAATACAGGAGGTATTACCGGGGCGTCTGCAGGTTCCGGTTCAATGATCAATCAAACTCTTACAAATCCAAGCAGTACCACAGCAGGCAGCATTGTCTATATTGTCACCCCAACATCAAATCCTGGTGCTTGTGTAGGAAATGCCACTTCCATCACTGTTACCGTGAATCCCAAACCGGCAGTAACAAATTCAACAGCAGTAAGCATCTGCAGTGGTACGAGTCCCAACTTAACCCTGACCGCAGGCACGACCAGTACTTTTGCCTGGACATTGGGCACCAATACCGGCAGTATTACAGGTGCATCTGCAGGTTCCGGTTCAAGTATCAATCAAACCCTTACAAATCCGAGCAGTTCAACAGCCGGCAGCATTGTCTATATTGTCACCCCTACATCAACCCCTGCGGGTTGTGTTGGCAGTCCAACTTCCATAACCGTAACAGTGAACCCTCTGCCAGCCCTGACCAATTCGACAGCATTCACGATTTGTAGCGGCACAGGGCCCAATATCAGTTTAACTGCCAGTGCCACAAGTAATTTTGCCTGGACATTGGGCACAAATACAGGTAGTATTACCGGCGCATCTGCAAGTTCCGGCTCAAGCATCAATCAAACCCTCACAAATCCGAGCAGTTCAACCGCCGGCAGCATAGTGTATATTGTCACACCTACTACAACCCCGGCAGGTTGTGCAGGCACTGCCACTTCCATAACCGTGACCGTGAACCCAACACCTGTCGTAACCAATACATCGCCGAGCATCTGCAGTGGCACGAGTCCCAATATCACCCTGACGGCCAGTACAACAAGTATTTTTCTTTGGACATTGGGCACAAATACCGGCGGCATAACAGGTGCATCCGCCGGTTCAGGTCCAAGCATTAATCAGACTCTTACAAACCCAAGTAGTACGACAGCAGGCAGCATTGTCTATATTGTCACAGCGGCTTCGACGCCTGCAGGCTGTACAAGCAGTCCGACTCCAATAACTGTCACCGTGAATCCCATACCTACAGTCACCAACGTACCTGTAAGTATCTGCAGTGGTACAAGTCCGAATTTAACCCTGACTGCCAGTTCGACCAGTACTTTTGCCTGGACATTGGGAACAAATACAGGCAGTATTTCAGGTGCATCAGCAAGCTCCGGTTCGACCATTAATCAAACCCTGACAAATCCGGGCAATTCAACAGCCGGCAGCATTGAATATCTTGTCACACCAACTACAAGCCCGGAAGGTTGTGTCGGCAGTCCCGCTTCAATAGTTGTTACCGTAAACCCAAAACCTGCAGTTACGAATGCAACAACTTCAAGTATCTGCAGTGGCACAGGTCCCAGTATCAGCCTGACTGCCAGTGCGACCAGTACTTTTGCATGGACATTGGGCACCAATACAGGCAGTATTTCCGGTGCATCCGCAAGTTCCGGTTCAAGCATCAATCAAACCCTGACAAATCCAAGCAATTCAACAGCCGGCAGCATAGTATATATTGTCACTGCCACTACAAACCCGGCAGGTTGTGCAGGCAATTCAAGCTCCATAACGGTCACCGTGAACCCAACCCCTGCTGTCACCAATACATCACCAAGCATCTGCAGCGGCACAAGTACGAATATCAGTTTAACTGCGAGTGCGACCAGCAATTTTGCGTGGACATTGGGCACAAATACCGGCAGTATTTCCGGGGCATCCGCAGGGTCCGGTTCAACTATCAATCAGACCTTGACAAATCCGAGCAATTCAACAGCCGGCAGCATTGTCTATATCGTCACACCCACTTCAAGTCCTGCAGGTTGTGCTGGCAATCCCGCTTCAATTACTGTAACCGTGAACCCCAAACCGGCAGTAAGCAATACAACAACATTAAGTATCTGCAGTGGCACCAATAGCAATATCGGACTTGTTGCTACCACAAGCAGCACCTTTACCTGGACATTGGGCACAAATACGGGAGGTATTACCGGTGCATCAGCAGGTTCCGGTTTAACAATCAATCAAACCCTGACAAATCCAAGCAGTACAACAGCCGGCAGCATTGTTTATATTGTCACGCCAACTTCGGCTCCGGGTGCTTGTGCAGGCAATCCGACTTCCATCACTGTAACCGTGAACCCGACACCTGCAATAACCAACGCAACAACTTTAAGCATCTGCAGTGGAACAAGTCCCAATTTGACCCTGACAGCCAGTACGGCTAGTAATTTTTCATGGACATTAGGCACAAATACAGGCAGTATTTCTGGTGCAGCAGCAGGTTCCGGTTCAAGCATTAACGATGTGCTTACGAATCCAGGCAATTCAAGCTCCGGAAGCATCGTTTACAATGTCACCCCATCAGCCGTCTCGGGAAATTGTGCAGCTGTTGTAACCCCCATAACCATCACTGTGCATCCAATACCTTTATTAACGAATTCAACATCTGTCAGTATTTGCAGTGGCAGGAGTCCTAATGTCAACCTGACAGCAAGTACCGCGAGTAATTTTTCGTGGATATTGGGTGTAAATACCGGTAATATTGCCGGTGCCTCCGCCGGGTCAGGTTCAGCCATTAACCAGGTGCTAAGCAATCCAAGTAATTTTACAGCTGGCAGTATTGTATTCCGTGTGACACCTACATCAGTCACCGGTTCATGCATAGGGTCGACTGTTGATATCAACATTAATGTAAATCCTCAACCGGTTCCTCCGGTCATTTCAACTCCACATGTTACGCGGGATAGTATATGCCAGCTGACTTTCAACATGAATTTTCAAACCCCGAAAACAGGCACCCAGACTTATGAATGGAAAAGTCCGGGCGATTCCGCAAAAATCAGGAATGGAGCAAGCGATAACAACAGTATCATATACTTTCCGAACCAAGGAAAGACAAGGATCTGGTGCATCACCAGCAATTTTGCCGGTTGCAAGGATACAAGCGAAAAAATATATGTGGTGACTCCCAATACAACGAATTTGTGTTCAGATATTGTCATTAAACCCAATAAAACAGGACTGGTATGTTTACGGAACAATGTGAGTTATTATCGATGGGGTTACGACAGTTTGAATACGGTGATAAGAGATGACCTGGGATTCAGCCAGGATTATAATTTCAACCTTAAGGATACAGTGAACAGGCGTTATTGGGTGATTGTAAACAATGAAAAAAAGGGACAATGTATCACCAAAAGCTATTACAGGGAAGATTGTTCAACAACCGATATTCAAAATGTAAATATACAATCTCCGGGATTTGAGTTTTATCCAAACCCGGTCACATTGAAGGGGCATATTGTCTTTGGAGGGCAGCTGACGGGAAATGCAACTATAAACATTTATGACGCGTATGGGAAATTGGTTTATACATACCAGGGACTATTGACGTCAGAAGAAATAGAACTTGATTTTGGCGAATTGGTAAAGGGGATTTATTTTATCCAGGCAAGTGTCGGCCAGGTGAATTATAAATCTATAAAATTCATTAAACTTTAAGGTTGGAGTATCATCAATAAACAGAAAAAATTATGAGAAAATTAACACTGACCGGATTGCTTCTGTTGTTCGCACTGCAGGCTTTTAGTCAAGCTGCCAGCAACACCCAATTGATCAACCTGTTTAACAAGGTGGATTCCACACTTATTCTATACATTAAATCTTCCCGTTTTGTCAACCCGCTATCCGGTGACAAGATTGACGCCAAAGTGATGCAGGACTTTAAAAACCTGTTTACAGCCGATGCAATGATAATAGATGAGATTGTTCCAGCATATTATGATAATAATTTTACAGATCCTGAAAATCTTGTTACAAGGAGCGTTGAAGATTACAGCAAGTTGGTATCTACTATTTTCCCCAACGGGTTAAATATTACTTTGGTAAATGCGAATATCAATTATTCTGAACTTGCATCCAACAAAGTGAGTCTGGTACTGGAGAAGATCGTAAAGGGAAAAACCCAGAACGGTTTGCGGATTGAAAATCATGATACGATTGAAATGGATCTCGTTGTAAGCCCTGATTTACAAACTGTCAGGATTTCTGCCATACGTTTAATAGGTCATTCACTGACATTTTCAAATGACATGGACAGGGATTTCGTATGGGATGAGATTGATAAATGCCCTAAAAAACCAGGCTATAGCAGGGCAGACGGATGTCCTGAAGTTCTTGCAAAAGTAGAAAAGCCTAAGCCAGTAAAACCACCAAAACCTGAAAAACCAGAGGAGCCTGAAAAACCAGCAAAACCAGCAAAACAGGCAAAACCAGCGAAACCTGAGAAGCCAGCAAGGCCTGCATCTGAAAAACCGGATATTGTACTTGCCTTCAACGTGTTTACAGGGACATCAAAAAGTACATTCGACTTTGAAGATAACATAAACAGCATGTATAACAGTGCAGCTGATATTTCGACCAATAAGAATGCAAAACCGGAAATTTCAGGTTTAAAGACCCTGGGTTTTGATCTTGGGTTGGGATTATTCCTTGACGGTAAAAACCGTCTTGGTATTGGTGCCGGAGTGCAATTTCAAAACATAAGCGGAACCATCAAAAAGACCGGTTATGATGTCACATTTAAGGCCACTGACCAATTTGGCGAGGAATATAAACAGCACATTTTTGCTACCGGAAATAACACATTGATCGAAACTTTTAAAGTCAAGCAGTTAAGTATTCCAATCTTTTTAATATTGAGGCCAAAAATAACAGATAAGATCAGGTTCCAGATTGATGCAGGATTGAACATTGGAATGTCATTTAAGGGGACTTCAAAGGCAGATGATAATTTCAAGCTTGATTATGAAG
>JANWHK010000166.1 GCA_025450395.1 Bacteroidia bacterium | reverse complement strand
TTGAAATACAACTGGTATTTCCGGTTGGCTTCATAATCCATTCCGATATAATGAATTTCCATGCGGTTCTTATCCGGATAATAAATATGACTGCTGAAGGCCAGCATTTCCCCATGGAGTGAATATGCAAACACCTTGAAGTTTTCTCCTAGACTGGTTTTCATTTTAATAAAATAATCGGCACCGAGTATACCCAGGGCCAGGCTCTGTTGTTTAACACAATTCATGTATAAACGGTTGATATGGTCCTTTTGTTGAATTATATCTGCTAATGATAAGTCAGTCAATTCAATATCCTTCATTGCCGATTGGATCTTTAGGGCCCTCTGCCTGTATTTCCGTGTCAGGTCATTGAGGTAATCCCCAAAGTTTTCCCAATGTTCCCTTATGCCAAGTTCCATGGTGAGGTCCTGTGTGAATGACCTGAAACTGTGACACCCGAATTGTATTTCATTAAATTCCCTGGAACAATCCTTGACTAAAATACCGCTGAAATTTTTATCTCCAGTGATGGTTCCCTTATATTGCTGTAAACAATTAAAGATCATGTCTTTTCGTCCTTTGTCCTTAAAGTAGAACCCCTGAAAATTCACCCTGAACAAGTTGCCGCATATCAGGATACGGGTGCTTTGCCTGAGAATTATTCCCTTGAAGTACTTAAGTAATGGCTTGTCAAAAATATTGTGATTGTAGTGTTTTTGACCGAATCTCAGGTATTGCAGATACATGATGCCAATGAGTTCACCATTCTCAAGAATATTGACATACCTGAATTCGATATCCTCCGGCTTGGAGTCTTCCAGTGCTTCGATATCAGGGCTTAGCAGATGATGAGAAGGTGGAACCAGGGTTTGCCAGGACGAAACCGCTTCCCTGAACCTTGAATGGGTTTCAAAAGAGATATCCGTATAGTTTTGCCTTGCGTAAAACAATCAGATTTTATTTTGTTTTTTCCGGTAACTGATATTCAGCATTTCAACAAACAAACTGAATGCCATGGCAAAATAAACATAACCCTTGGGGACATGTATTTCAAAGGCTTCTACAATTAACATGAAACCTATCATCAACAGGAAGGAGAGTGCCAGCATCTTGACTGTGGGGTGTTTTTCAACAAAACCACTGATAGTGCCCGAAACCACCAACATGATAATCATTGACAGGACTATGCATATAAACATGATCACGAGGTTCTGTGTCAATCCTATCGCCGTGACAATGGAATCGACAGAAAACACAATGTTCAGCAATAATATCTGTATGATGATGGCACGCAATGGTTTTTTTGTCTTGGTTTCTGTTTCAACGTGTTCATCCACATTGAATTTATGGTGTATTTCTGTTGTGGCTTTATAGATCAGGAACAGACCTCCTGCAATCAGCACAAGATCCTTGATGCTGATATTCCTGCCAGCAAAGTCAATTGGCAGGGTAAAGAGTGTTTGCTGGGCTTCAATGATGAGCTTGATGACAAAAAGAAGCAGTATACGCAATAGCATCGCCAGCATCAAACCTATATTCCTGGCTTTCTTCTGGTCTTTTTTTTCTGCCCTCCCGGCAACAATGCTGACGAAAATGATATTGTCTATGCCAAGGACAATCTCCATAAAGGTAAGAGATATGATACTGACTATACCGGCTGATGTTAATAATTCCTCCATAAAGGGGGCAAAAATAATTGATTTGTCAGTTCCTTTTGTATATTTCAGTGTTTTCCAGATAAAAGTCATGCATTAACTGACTAAATGTATCTGTCCTTGAGCCGTCGGCATGATGCAGGTCAAGATTTTCTTCTTTTACTTGCCCGGTTTGTACTTTTGAAAAACAACAGATGGTCCTGAAATATTTGCCCGGGCGGTTAAAAACCGTGATTTCCCTGTGAAGATGTAAATGGTTTTGCGTGGCCTCGGTTTTGAACAGTTCCATTTCATGCCTGGGATATATCAGCCAGCAAGCTCCGGCGGGATTTAAAAGTTGGAATATTTTATGGGCCAATAGACCAACAGGCATGGATGAGTTATGGATCGCTGTGTTTTTTTCTTTTTTTTCGCCGCGCAGATGGTCTTTGAAATAGGGAGGATTGCAGAGCACCAGGTCGAATGTCTCATTGAAGTCATGACTTATGAAATCGTCTTCAATCAATTGTATGCGTGCATGAAAGTCAGAATTGGAGATGTTGGAAGCTGCTTGGGCTGCCACGTTTTTTTCTATTTCAATGGCTGTGACCTTTGTTTCCAAGAATTTCTGCGCCATCATCAGGGACAATACACCTGTTCCGGTTCCTATGTCAAGACATTTGAGGGGGTTTGGATGTGTGGCAATGGCACCTAAAAGACACGCGTCAGTGGTTACCTTTAATCCGGCAGACTGTTGTTGGATACTGAAGGCCTTGAAATGGAAAAATGATTGACCCACAAAGCAAGGCGTTTGATTATAAAATCAGCATGGCATCACCATAGCACTGGAAGGAATATTTCTTTTTGATCGCTTCCTTATAGGCATCCATTACAAAATCATAGCCACCGAAAGCGGTAGCCAGCATCAGCAACGTGCTTTCCGGGGCGTGGAAATTGGTGATGAAAACATTGGCAATTGAAAAATCGTATACCGGGGAAATGAATTTATCAGTCCAGCCTGTGCTTGCATTTAAAGTACCAACAGAGGATACAGAAGATTCAAGGGCGCGCATTGCACCTGAACCGACCGCTACGATTCTGTGCTTATCAATTTTTGTCTGGTTGACGAGTGTTGCCGTCTTCTCGGGAATGGAATAACTTTCAGAATCCATCTTGTGTTTGCTGAGGTCTTCAACTTCTACATTCCTGAATGTACCCAATCCCTGGTGAAGCGTGAGTTCAGCGAATTTAATGCCTTTGATATCCAGTCTCATCATCAGTTCGCGACTGAAGTGCAGGCCGGCAGTAGGAGGGGCCACAGCGCCTTCGTTTGTCGCGAATATGGTCTGATACCTTTCCTCATCCTCTTTTTTTACAGCCCTTTCAATATATTTAGGGATAGGCGTTTCACCCAGTTTCCTTACAATGGTGTTAAATTCTTCCTTGCTTCCGTCAAACAGGAAACGTATGGTTCTGCCCCTGCTGGTGGTATTATCCACAACTTCAGCCACAAGGTCATCATCACCAAAGTACAGTTTATTGCCTACCCTGATCTTACGGGCCGGGTCTACCAAAACATCCCATAATTTATGTTCCTCGTTTAGTTCCCTTAACAGGAAAACTTCAATCTTGGCGCCAGTTTTTTCCTTGTTGCCGTACATCCTTGCAGGAAATACCCTGGTATTGTTCAGTACAAATAAATCGTTCGGGTTGAAAATCTCTAAAATATCCTTGAATTTCTTATGCTCAATCTTCTGTGTGGCCCTGTTAAGTATCATAAGTTTGCTGTCGTCACGATTTTTTGCAGGGTCCTGGGCAATCAGGTTATGGGGTAATTCGAAGCTGAATTTTGATAATTTCATTAGGGTATAATTAGGGTAAAAAAGGGTGCAAAAGTAATATATTTATTCCAAAAGTCAAGAATAATTAATTATTATCAAATTTTATGCTTTCAGGGAATTTTATAAAACAATATTATTCCATATAACTGTCAATTTTTCAACAGTTTATGCCATAAAAATGGATGAAATGAAGGTGTTTATTCGGTTTTCAGGCTTTCGGCCAGTTCTTCCACCCTTTTCTGAGCCCTTTCAAAGGTCAGGTCGGTGTCAACTACCGGTTTTAATACGCTCTCTGCAAAACCGTAGAGTTTAAGTACATCTTCCTTTTCCTTCTCAAAGTATTTGAGGAAGGTTTCTTTCTTATAATCTTTGCTGTGAGCCGATTCCTTAAGGGTCTTGAGTTGAATTAACAATTCCTCCAGTTCCATTACAATTGGTTTGAAACTATCCGCAGCCCTGTCATACAATTTTCCATAACTCTTGTATTCATCCATTAGCCTGCTGGTCTCTTCATCCACCACCAACTCCTTTTCCCTGTATTGGTCATCAACGAATTCATAATTATGTTTCACTATGTCCTTTCTCTCCTGTATCTCTTCAAGAGGTACCTTGTCCAGCCAGCCCTTAATAGTCTGCAGCCGGGTATTGAGTGTGTCTATCATCTGGAGTTCGGCCTGGACTTCGTAATCAGCCTTGTATTTGTTGGTGCACGAAACAAGAATTATAAGTAATGTGATGAAATATTTAAACATAGTGCAAAACTATGTTATTTTTATTTTAGTTTTGAAAACTCGCCATAATTATTGTTAACTAAATCAGATTATAAAAAAGTTCGTGATATCGTTTTTCTGAAGGATGTCTTTTCAGTTGCTATTACAGCATTTGGCGGGCCTGAGATGCACATTTCACTGTTTCTTAAAAAACTGGTACACCAGAAAAAATACATCAGTGAATCGGATCTGATGGAACTGAACAGTTTGTGCCAGATACTGCCGGGACCTTCTTCCACACAGACTTTAACGGCGATAGCCTACAAGATGGGTGGACCAAAACTCGCCTTCCTTTCACTGTTGATATGGATACTGCCTGCCACCATACTGATGTCTTTTTTTGTGATTGCAACCAGTCATGTGGACCCGAAGATATTCAGGTTCATCGGCCCAATGGCTTTAGGATTCATTGTCATGGCTTCCATTACGATGACTAAATTGCTGAAGCGGAATCCGTTGAGTATTTCACTGGCAATAGTTGGCTGCCTTCTGTCGTATATATTCCACACGCCTGTCGCGTTCCCGATTTTGTTGATATTTGGAGCTTTCATGACACACAGGTTCGGCAATAAGAATTTTATTCCCAATACAAAGCCTTTGCTCAATATCAAGTGGGCCAACCTGACCCTGATGCTGCTGATACTGATCACCGCTGCTGTGATAGGTGCATTTACACGCAATAAATTTCCCAAGTTATCAGAGCCGGTGCGTTTGTTCGAAAATACATACCGTATGGGAAGTATGGTATTCGGTGGCGGCAGTGTTTTGTATTCGATGGTCCTGACGGAGTTTGTGGAATTCGAGCATAAGAAAAAACCATACCTGACCCTCAATGAGTTCAATACAGGACTTGGCTTGCTGCAAGGTATACCGGGTCCTACATTTACCATCGCCACTTATGCCAACGGAATGGCCATGAAGAAACTCAATTATGGCGCAACAGGACAATTGGTGGGCTGCGGGATTGGCACGCTGGCAATTTTTTTGCCGGGCACCCTGTTGATCTTCTTTGTTTATCCGATATGGAAGCAGATCAAGGAATACCCCATTATATACCGTTCACTGGATGGTATCATTTCTGTCTCCATTGGCTTTTTATGGGCTGCTGCCATCGTGATGATTGCGGGCGGAACGAAGATACCAAACATGATATCAATCACCCAGAATTTCAACCACATCTTAATTTCCCTTCTCGTTTTTGTTATAACTTTGGTATATTTGCATTTCAAAAAACTTCCTGCTTTTATATTAGTGATAGTAACTATTCTGGCAGGTTATTTGTTTTAAGTACAATCATGTGTAGAAAGATCCTTTTAATAGTACTGTTTTCACTTTGTTTGAATATTTTCGGACAAAAGCCAGCAACTGCCCAGGCCAAACGTGACAGCGGCCTGATACAATTTTCAGGTATTCTATTATCTGCAGACAGCATTTTCCCTATACCATTTGCAAGTGTTTCAGTCATAAGGAGGCCTTATGGAACCTATTCAAACCTCGAGGGCTATTTTTCTTTTGTAGCCAGGAAGGGCGACACCGTGGTGTTCTCGCATGTTGAATTCGAGAAGTCTTATTTTGTGATTCCGGATACCCTGTCAGATTATAAATACAGTATTGTGAAACTGATGACCCAGGATACGGTCTATTTTCCCGGGGTTGTCATTATGCCTATGCCTAACAGGGCTACATTTGATTACCTTTTCGTGACCAAGGAAATACCGAATGATGATGTGCAGAGGGCAAAGAACAACCTGGAGCGCGAGGAAATGAAAGACCAGGCTTATTCACTAACAGGTGCGGATGCATCGGAAGCCTATAAGCAAATAGCAAGGAACTATGCCGCGAAATCCTATTATTCAGGCGGCCAGATACCACCAATGAACATCCTGAACCCGTTTGCCTGGGCACAATTCTTCGAGGCTTGGAAACGTGGTGATTTCAAAAGGAAAACTGCTACGAAGAGGTAGTTTAGTTCCCTGTTATCTAATTTCCAATGGATCAATTTGTTATCAAAGCTTGGACAGCCGCCGCAAAGGAATTGGGGGTAAGCATTGAAGTTCCATTCGAATTTGAACTGGATAGCGGTGAAATTATAAAAGATTTATTGTTAGTGAAAGATTTTGGTAGTAAGCTAGGAACCTTAATTGATTCAATGAACTTGGACAATAGGAATGAACTTATTAAAGAGGCTAGTGAAAGGGAATATTATTATTCGGCAATAAACTTAGAAAGTTATAAGAATTACAACAGACAGCTTTTTATCGATACGCTTAACGATTGGGGTTATTTTGGTAAAGAAGAGGAAAAACCTGAATGGTATACCGGAAAACCTTGGTCATAACAGTTTTAACTTTACATTATCAATTATCCATTGTCAATTATCAATTGATTAATAATTATTCAGCATCATCGGCATTACCAGCATCAGCACTTCCTCATCCGCCTCATTTTCCTGGGGAAGAAGCAAGCCTGCCCTGTTAGGGGTGGACAGCTTTAACCTTACTGAATCGTGGTCTACATTGGCCAGCAGTTCCATCAGGAACCTTGAATTAAAAC
>JANWHK010000165.1 GCA_025450395.1 Bacteroidia bacterium | reverse complement strand
TGCCTTAGTCGCTGAGATATACCCTATTGGAGCATCAAACCACACATACAATACTTTACCCTCGGCATGTTCAAGTGGCACCTTGACACCCCATTCCAGGTCGCGTGTCATGGCCCGGGGCGACAATCCACCATCAATCCAGCTCTTGCTCTGCCCATACGTATTGCTTTTCCAGTCGTCCTTATGGCCTTCCAGGAGCCATTCCTTCAACCAGGGCTCATAATCCTGCAATGGCAGGTACCAATGCTTCGTTTTTTTCTTGACAGGTACCTGGTCAGACAGGGTCGATACAGGGTTTATCAGTTCATCGGGGCTCAGTGCCTTGCCACATCTTTCGCACTGGTCGCCATAGGCACTGTCAAATCCACAATTCGGGCAGGTACCCTTGATATACCGGTCGGCGAGGAAGGTTTTATGCCCTTCGTCGTAATATTGTTCACTCTCTACTTCAGTAAACAGGCCCTTTTCGTATAAATTCAGGAATATCTCCCGGGCCGTCTCGTGGTGTACCTGGTCACTGGTGCGGTGGTAGACATCAAACGCAATACCGATTTTTTCAAAATTCTGCTTCAGCAAAAGGTGGTAACGGTCAATAATATCCTTTGGCGTCGTCTGTTCCTTGTTCGCCTGTATAGGGATAGCAGTGCCATGTTCATCGCTGCCACAGACGTATATGACCTCTTCACCGCAGTTTCTAAGGTAACGGGTGTATATATCAGCGGGCAGGTAGGCGCCAGCCAGGTGACCAATGTGTTTAGGGCCATTTGCGTATGGAAGTGCTGCGGTGACAAGGGTTCTCGTGAATTTTTGTTTCATTTTAAAGTAAAAAAACAGTGCAAATATAGTCAGGCATCGCGCTCAAATCCATTTTTTTTAAGATTCTTGCATAAATTTCTTGGTAAAAAGGAAATGAAATTTTACTTTTGCAGTCCTTTTTTTAAGATTGCCCGATCGTCTAATGGCAGGACTACTGTTTTTGGTGCAGTGTATGTTGGTTCGAATCCAGCTCGGGCAACTTTCTGAAAAAGAGCAATAAAACATCTCAAAGTGTCAATCCTCAACAAAGTTAAGATTTTCAGCGGTTCCGCTTCATACACTTTGGCAATGAAAATTGCTGACCATTACGGTATTGGCCTGGGTGACATGACCCTAAACAAATTCAGCGACGGGGAGATGCAGCCGAGTTTTAACGAATCCATCAGGGGTTGCGACATCTTTATTGTACAATCCACGAATCCTCCCGGAGACAACCTCCTTGAACTGCTGTTGATGATAGATGCCGCTAAAAGGGCATCAGCCAACCATATCACCGTAGTAATCCCTTATTACGGTTATGCGAGGCAGGACAGGAAAGACAAACCAAGGGTATCCATAGGCAGCAAGATGATCGCCGATGTATTGGGTGCAGCAGGAGCCAACAGGGTCATTACGATGGACCTGCACGCTCCGCAGATCCAGGCTTTCTTTAACGTGCCGGTTGACCACCTGGATTCTTCAGTGATATTCATACCTTATATCAAGTCACTTAAACTTGAGAAACTTGTAATTGCTGCACCAGACGTAGGCGCCAGTAACCGCAATAGGGAATACGCAAAGGTACTTGGATGCAATATGGTGATATGTGACAAGGAGAGAAGAAAAGCCAATGAGATTGCAAGCATGACCATTATTGGTGACGTCACCGATATGGATGTAGTGCTGGTTGATGATTTATGTGATACTGCGGGCACGCTTTCCAAGGCGGCCAAACTGATAAAGGATAACGGAGCCAGGAGTGTAAGGGCCGTTTGTACCCACCCCGTGTTAAGCGGCAAGGCGTACGAGAATATTGAAAACAGCGTACTCGAAGAACTGATTGTCTGTGATACCATACCCATGACACAATTCAGCGACAAGATACGCATACTGTCAGTCGCACCACTGATCAGCAAAGCCATCAGAAATATCCATGAACACGGTTCTATAAGTTCCCTGTTCAAGCTTGATAATAGTTTCCAACCCAATTTAATTTAATCAAAAAAAGAAAAAATGAAGACAGTAGCATTAACTGGCGAGTTAAGGTCCACATTAGGATCAAAAGACTCAAGGGCGTTGAGGAACGAAGGTAAAGTACCATGTGTTTTATACGGAGGCGGAGACCATATCCACTTCTATATATATTCACCGGACTTCAAAGCCCTCGTTTACACGCCAAACATGTACAAGGTACAATTGACAATCGAGGGTAAAAAATATCTTGCAATTTTGCACGATATGCAATTTCACCCGGTAAACGAATCCATCATCCATGCTGACTTTTTAGCTGTGGACGAGAAAAAGATCGTAACAGTTTCCATCCCTGTAAAAGTATCCGGCAATTCACCGGGTGTAAGGAATGGTGGTAAACTGATACAGAAGATCCAAAGGTTGAAGGTAAAAGGCTTGATTGCCAACATCCCTGATACAGTGGAATTGAACATTGACACAATGGAATTAGGTCAATCCATCAAGGTAAAAGACATTTCAATAAAGAATATTGAAATCCTGGATTCCAAAGACAATGCAGTGGTTTCAGTTAAACTGACAAGGAATGTCATAAAAGCAGATGAACCAGCAGCAGGTGCAGCAGCAACAGCAGCGGCCCCGGCGGCAGCAGCTCCGGCAGCAAAAGCTCCTGAAAAGAAGAAATAAACCCAAATACCATACATCTAAAGCCTTTCCTTCAAAAGAAAGGCTTTTTTTATGATATTTCATAGCGCTATACGCGTGTTGACGATGTGAACACAAAGGCACAAAAACCTATATTTGTAATTTTAAAATGAATATTCCGAATGGGATTACATAGATTTAAAAGACTATACAAGGAATATCTGTTCATCATTTTCGCTATTGTTTTTGCAGTAAAACTATTGCTGGTGTTGTACTTCTTTAATTTCCAGGTGACAGATAATGACCAGGCGTTGTTCTGGCTTGGCTGCCATGATTTTTCAAGGGGCATATTCCATACACCTTTTATATATGGATGCAACTATGGAAGCATGCTGGAAAGTTTCCTGGCTATTCCTTTTTACCTAGCCGGAATGCCTTTGTATTATGCACTGCCATTCTCAAATTTCTTCTGGCTCTTTTTGTCAGTGATTATTCTTGGAAAACAACTTGACAAAAAATACCCGGGAAAACAAATCGGCGTAATCGTCTTCCTTCTATTGTCATTCCTGGATACTGAATTTTACGCCATCACTTTTGCAGCCAAAGGACATATGGCAGGAATTTTCCCTGCAGTTTTTGCATTGAACCTGATGATAAACAATACCAGGCCTTTCCTCTTGATACTGGCAGGACTCTTACTGGGGATTGCGCTACAATTTAATCCCAATGCCATATTCCTTATCATCCTGACTTTTATTTTTATTGACAAACTGAAACAATTCATACCCCTGATCCTAGGTGGATTGATTTCACTCCTTTATAAATTATATACCAACTGGTTTCTTTTAAAAACCGACAATGAATTCCTGCACAAGCAATGGGGAGTGGATTTTACCTTAAATAATCTGAATGTTCACCTCGAACACATCGATACTTACCTGAACCATGTGACGCCTGTATTTTACAAAATGGGATTCCTGTCCTTATTCATTCCACTTGTCCTGATCATTCAGTTCTGCAGAAAAAAAGACTGGATAAAGGGGGCCTTTGTTCTTGCCTATTTGTTATTGTTAACATGCTCACTGGGGGTGAGCAAAATTTCTGATGGATCCCCTGATGTATTATTCAATTATTCCAGGTTTTATCTTTCAGTGGCCTTATGCAACGTCTTGCTGATTGCCATTGCTTTTTCCCATTTAAAATCTTATAAAAGCATTCGTATACTTATCAGTATTATGCCGTTCCTTATCATTACCAATTCCATATACAACATTGAAGAATCGAAGCGAATAGCAAAAAACTGCGGTGATACGTATGCTGTCAAAAAATCATTTGTCGATAATTTTATAGATGATCAAAAGGCCTTGCTTGAAAACCTGCAAAACTCAAAATTACACAATCCCATCATAATGGTTTGTGATTATCCTCTTTACACTGAGCTATTATACTTGTCAACCCGTGATCTCGGAGATGTGGTTATTTATTATCATTTCAACAGGAAATTTTATTGGAAACTATCAGAGATCAAGGATAACATCACATATGACCTGTTTATCTGCCTTCAATTCGACAAATTGCTTAAAAAAAAGAGGATAGAATATGCCCCATTTTTTCACGATAATAAGAGGGCCCCTTATTTCCTGTTCAGGGATGTAAAAAACCCGGAAGATCAAATCGGGAAATTATTGAATTATTGAACAGCCTCATACCAGCACTTCAAGCGCATGATTCTGGCTGAACCAATATGGCATTTCATTGATGTGGTCAAAGGCCCTTGTAATGATGAGGGAAGCCTTTTTCCCTTTGGTGATGCTGCCATGCGTTTCATGTATCCCCAAGGCATTTGCTGCATTGATGGTGAGTGCATTGAACCCCTCATGAGGCATCATGCCGTTGTAAAGGCAGGCGAGACTCCAGGTAAACCATAAATTATAATGCGGACTGCTGCCGGGGTTAAAATCCGATGCTATGGCTAAAGGAAGACCTTTGTCAATCATCTTCCTGGCAGGAGTATATGGTATCTTTAAAAAGAACGAACTTCCGGGAAGCGCCACCGGCATGGTATTACTGTTGAGGAGATAGTTGATCTCTTTATCGCCGACATGTTCCAGGTGGTCTACTGATAGGGCGGAATGTTTCACTGCCACCTGAACACCTCCTGTCAACCCGAGTTCATTCCCGTGAATTTTTGCCCTTAAGCCATATTTAGCCCCTTCAGTTAATATCCGGTCGGTTTCTTTCACGCTAAAAAAACCTTCATCACAGAATACATCTATAAAATCAGCCAGTTGTTCCGCAGCGATCCTGGGTAACATCTCGCGAATGATCAGGTCGATGTAAGCATTGTGATTGTCTTTATATTCCGACGGGAAGGCATGCGCCCCAAGAAAAGTGGCCTTTATAGTGATTGGCAATGTTTGCTTCAGGCGTTTGATGACCCTTAACATTTTTAATTCCGAGTCAACAGTTAATCCATATCCGCTTTTGATTTCAAGAGCTGTAGTTCCACAAGCAATAGCCTGCAATGCATGTTTGTATGCCTGCCGGTAAAGGCTTTCCTCGTCCATCGCACCGAGTCGTTTCGCTGAATTCAGTATGCCCCCTCCCTCAGCCGCTATTTCAGCATATGTTTTCCCCTGGAGGCGCATTACATATTCATTGTGCCTGGATGAGGCGAACACCATATGTGTATGTGAATCCACAAAACCCGGCATCACCCATTTTCCTTCCATGTTCCTTGATTTGTGAGGAGATTCAGGGCATTCAGCCATAGGACCAAAAGCGGAAATAATGCCGTTTTCAACCAGCAGGTAAGCATTGACAATGGAATTGACCCGATTCATTTCTTCACCCTTTAACAAGGCTTTGTCCCTTGGTAAAATCCCGTTTAATTGCCCTATGTTTGTAAGTAAATAATTTTTTGAATCCATGATCACGACTGAAATATTAAGAAAACCTGTCGACAAAGGTAAAGAAGTTTTTATTGCCGACACAGCCCGGGTTTTCGGAAGGGTAAAACTAGGTGATGAGGCAAGTGTTTGGTTTGGTGCCGTCATCAGGGGTGACGGGGATGATATTGTCATCGGGAATAAGAGCAATATACAGGATAATGCCGTTATACATGTTGACCCCGGTTTCCCGACTACCATTGGGAATGAATGTACTGTTGGGCACGGGGCGGTTGTACATGGGGCGACACTTTCGGACCATGTACTGGTGGGCATTCACGCTACCATATTGAACGGGGCAAGTATTGGCGAATATTGTATTATTGCAGCCGGAGCGGTAGTGCCGGAGGGTATGGTAATACCGCCGTTTAGCATGGTAATGGGTATTCCGGCCAAAGTCATTAAACCCCTGAGTGAAGAACAGAAAACAAAGGTTAAAAAAAATGCCGCTTCATATGTTGCACTGAGTAAGGTATACCTGGGCCAATAAAAACCGGTTTCAGATCTATAAGAATATTCCGCTTATTGGTTTGTAATCAATTGGAATGGGTTTCATTTTCAGTCAAAACAAGTAAAGTTTTAAACAGTTCTATTCTCACTTCATGTCCATTCCCGTCATTTATCAATGTAATACTTCCGTTTTCCTGGATTATCTGATCTAAATACACCTTCATTGTTTTTTCAACTTCAGAAACTTTCTGAATAAATTGTATATGGTAATTACTATCGACAAAGCGGTAATTGATTTCAAAGTTTTCCCATTCTTCAGGGATACAGGGTGTAAAACTCAGCGTATTGGCTTCTCTTTTTAATCCAATGAAAGAATCTATGATGAGCTGATACATCCATCCGGCAGAGCCGGTGTACCATGTCCACCCACCACGGCCCTTATGAAGGGGCTCCGCATAAACATCAGCAGCAATCACGTATGGTTCAGTTTTGTATATGGCAATTTTTTCAGCATCGTTACCCCTGTTTAACGGGTTGATCATCTGCAATAATTCCCAGGTTCTTTTCTTGTTTCCAATGGCGGCAAAAGCCATTATCAACCATATTGCGGCGTGGGTATATTGCCCGCCATTTTCCCTGACACCCGGCACATACCCTTTTATATAACCAGGATTCAGATCAGATTTATCGAATGGAGGATTGAACAACTGTATCAGTCCATCTTCCTTGCGCACCAGGTGTTCATCTGCTGACTGCATAGCCGTGATGGACCGGTCAGCATCACCTCCTTTTGACAATACCGACCAGCTTTGTGCGATGGAATCGATTTTACATTCTTCGTTTTCTTTTGAACCCAGCGAGGTACCATCATCAAAATAGGCACGGCGATACCATTCGCCATCCCATGCCTGCTCCCTGATATTGACCTTTAATTTTTCAGCTTCATCTTCACATTTTTTTGCAAATGTCTCATCATTTTTTACCCTTGCTATTCCGGCAAAACGTATTAAGATATCATATAAAAAGAATGCCAGCCATACACTTTCTCCTTTTCCATGGCTGCCTACTTTATCCATACCATCGTTCCAATCGCCGGAACCAATAAATGGCAAACCGTGCACACCGAACCTGAGTGCATGTTCAATCGATCTTACACAATGTTCATACAAACCTGCTGATGCATCCGATTTGATGGGCAGGTCATAATAAGATTCTTCTCCTTC
Source organism: Bacteroidia bacterium (assembly GCA_025450395.1). Taxonomy (GTDB): domain Bacteria; phylum Bacteroidota; class Bacteroidia; order NS11-12g; family UBA955; genus JABMMZ01. Next base: position 16,310 of record JANWHK010000165.1, on the reverse strand, counting down.
ATTTAACAGCCTGCCTTCCAGGAAATGTATTTTTACATCCAATATTGATTTATCACCCGTAGCTTTGATATACCCGGATGTTACGTAAGGCAACCATAAAAAATCATCTGAACAGGTTGTGCGTACACCTCTTCCTGAGGGTGGATGCCACCAGTGTTGTACATCCCCTTCCTTGAATTGCCTGGATGCAAACAAAAGAATTTGTGACCTTACCAACTGTGGCTGTGAGTGCATTAATGAAAGAACATCCTGCAACTGGTCCCTGAATCCCAAAGCACCACCAGATTGATAAAATCCACTTCTGGCCCATATCCGGCTGGCAAGTGTTTGATAATTTAACCATCCATTGGCCAGCATATTCAATGCAGTATCAGGTGTCTTTATTTGAATGACCCCTAAAGTCTTTTGCCAGTATTGATGAACTTTCTGTAAGGCTTGTTTCGCTGCTTCTGAGCCTTCACTTGCCTTTAGAATATCCAATGCATGCTGCAAATTTTTTCCGGCACCTATCCTAAAGATTATTTCATGTTCTTCTTCCTCATTCAGGTCAAAGGCAACCTGTATGACCGCACATGGATCAAGCCCTGCACCTGTTTTGCCCGATAGTCTTGACCTGTGCAATCCATCGGGGTTATTCATCGTTCCATTGCGTCCCAGGAATTCAGTTCTGTCAGTTGTTATGGATTTATTGGCTCCATCTGCATCAAAAAAAGCTACCCTGTTTGCAAACTCTAAACTATAGGCATTCCTTGCAAGGATAGCACCGTTGCGTTCTTCCACTTCAGTGATGGTATGCTTGAGATATTTTGCACGTACATCTCCCAATACCCATTCAACAAAACCTGCAGCCGCAATGCGCCGTTGCCTGCCCGAATGATTGCGGAGTTTTATAACTATATATTTAACCGGCGCTTCAATGTCTGCAAACACGGTCATCTCGGTGAGTATCCCATCTTCACTGTGTTCAAATACACTATAACCAAAACCATGACGTGTTATATAAGGTGAACTGCCTCTGCATGGGAGAGGAGCCGGCGACCAGAATCTTCCACTCTCTTCATCCTTCAAATAAAAAGCTTCTCCCTTAAGATCCGTGATTGGATCATTATTCCAGGGAGTCAAACGTATCTCATGGGCATTCTCCACCCATGTATAGGATTGGCCGCTTTCACTTATAATACTTCCAAAGCCGGGGTTGGCTAAAACATTGATCCATGGGGCGGGCGTTTTAGTTTCGGGTGTAGTCGTAATAACATATTCCTTTCCATCCGCTGTGAATCCGCCGAGCCCGTTGAAAAATTGCAGATCATTCCTCGGTTCAACTGCGGTATAAGTTACAGGATTAGATATGGTTGGACTGAAATAAGGTATGGCCTGTTTAATTTTGGAGCGCCTGTTCATCTGTTCTTCAAGAGTGCCAAAGCGGTCAGAGATTACAATGTGGGCAACTGACTCAAACATTATCCTGTCTTCATTGGGTATCTGTTCCGCGGATCTTATAAAAATTCCCCCTGGTTTTTCTTTCAGGTCATTGGCCATTCCCGGTGCAATAAAACCTTGGATCTGGTTATGCAATTCCTGCCGGTAACCGCCATGGTCATCATTCCAGATCACAAGGTCTACCATTAGTCCCTTAAGGCGCCAATACAAATGCGCCTGTATCATTTGTTTTACGAGGTCAATATTGGAGGCATCTTCAATCTGCACCAATACGATTGGAATGTCCCCTGAAATCGCATGACGCCATAACTCTGACTGGCGTTTCCTATTCTTAATGATCACTGCAGGGTCTGCCCTGAATAATTGATTGGAATAAATAATGGACCCTGCCAGCCTTGTATACAATTGCGCGTCTGATTCCACTGCATTGATCTGACGCAGGATAACCTGGCTATGAGTCCATGCCAATTCCAGAACCCGGTTAAATAAATGATACTCCTGGTATTTATCCACCAGGTCATTGCAAATCTCTTTGGTTTCAGCCATACCGGTAATAATATCTACCGTTACCGATTCGTTGCTTTCCAAAACAATACGGTATTGTATGGATACTATGGGATCAAGTACCGACCCGCTGTTACCTTGCAGAGGTTCACTGCCTTTCATCACCTGTGGAATGCTGCTGTTATTGCCCCTGCCGATGAATTGATCGCGGTCAGTTTCATATGAGATATGGGTGATCTCAGCATCATGAATTTTCATCAGGTGAAACATCCATGGCGTTTGTTCGTTAATAGAGCGGGGTCTGCGGGTGCATAGAATTGCATTGCGCTGTTCATTGATCTCTGCCTGGACAAATAAATTACTGAATGCAGGATGGGCCTCATCATCTGCAGGGGTAGCAAGCACCACCTCTGCATAACTGGTTATTTCAAGGATCCTTTTTTTCCTGGAACGATTGGTGATATGCACCCTTTTTAATTCAATATCATCTTCCGGTGATACCACAATTTCCGTATGTGTTTCGAGTGAAAAATCGCGACGGCGAAACTCAGCCCTTCCCTGGGAAAAAACCGCTTCATAATTTTCTCCCTGTTGCAGCGTTGGCTGATAGGCAGATGACCAGAAAAGGTTACTCTCCATGTCGCGTATATAACAAAAGTTTCCCCAGTTGTCACAGGTTATATCTTCACGCCAACGTGTAACGGCCATGTTTTTCCATCGGCTGTATCCGCCACCGGCATTGGTCACCATTACCTGGTACCTGCCATTTGACAATAACTGTATTTCCGGAATGGATGTATTGGGTGTGTTCAGGACCCTGATGGATAAATCGCTACCCGAAATAATGCTGCTATCCCCGGCATGCACACTCGGTGAGTAGAAAGTAGTAACGCGCGGTATCCGCTCCTGCAATAATAACAATGAGGATTTTATATGAACCTCTGATTCAAATCTTTGTTGCATTGGCTTGTTCAGTAGCAGGTAAGACAGCGACAGAAAAGACATGCCCTGGTGGTGAGCCATAAAGGACTTGATCACCACTCTTTTTTGTTTCCTGAGCAATCGTGACGTCGTATAATCAATAGCTTCATAAAAACCATAATCCGCTTCATATCTTTCTTCCTTTAAAACATGCAGGTTTTTGTAAGCTTCGCCAGGTGCGACCATCAATGCCATGATGGTTGAATAAGGAGATATGACAAGGTCTTCGCCCAGGCCTCTTTTAAAACCAATACCTGGTACACCAAAAGCCTTGTATTGGTAATTGAGCTGAGCGTCTACCATATTATAAGCTGATTCAGATATTCCCCATGGGATTGAATGTTTTTTACCATATTCAATCTGCTTGTAAACAATGGCCTTATTGGTTTGATCCAGTAATGTATTTTTATACGTTGGCATTACTAAAAGCGGCATCAGGTATTCGAACATGGAGCCGCTCCATGAAAGCAACACCGGGGCAGCCCCTTGACTGGTAAGTTGCCTGCCCAAGGCAAACCAGCTTTCCTGGGGTAATTTTCCCTGTGCTATTCCTACAAAAGTGGTGAGTCTTGCTTCCGAAGCAAGCAGGTCATAAAAACTGCTATCTCTTCTGTGCTCCTCCACATTGTAACCGATTGACAATAAATTTTGAGACTTGTCAAACAGGAAATCATAGTCAAGATCGGCAAAATTCATACATTTTTCCCCAAGCTGTTCAATAGTAAGTATCAACTCCCTTGCTCGTCTTGATGATTCCGTAATACCTGCCCTGAATCTTGCAAGCCATTCTTTTTCCAATTCGTCATTATCTTCTGAAGAATAGCCTGTGATCTTTTGTAAAAAGAGTTGCTCTATTGATGCAAGTTGTTCTAAGGTCGGAATTGAAGGTAATTCTTGAATAAGTGATCCAAATTTCGAAGGTACAGTTGAAAACAATAACCAGGGAGCCATTGCATTGATATTGTTTTTCTGTTCCGTTAATTGTTGTAATACTTTTTGTGCCCAGATACCTCCCCGCTCATCCGGAGACAATTCCAGCTCTGGAAGTATTTTAGTAAAAGACGATTCAAGTTGCACTATATATTCTTTTATTTCTCCAAGCGTGCTGATCTTATCCGGGTAATTCTTTTCTAGTTCATCCCTGAATTTTACAATCAGTTCATTCCTATTTGTATATTCCAGCAATACACGAATTGTATCTGATAATCCTTTGAAAAAGCTTTCAGGCACTATTTTATGACCGGGAATGGACAGCAGGCCCTGCTTTAACGTTAGAAGGTGTCCCACCATGTTTCCACTGTCAACTGTAGAAATATATTTTGGATATAAGGGAACAAGCGAAATGGTATCATACCAGTTATACAAATGCCCCCTGTATCGTTCCATTCTTTGCATTGTATTGATTGTATTGCTAGTGTGTTCTATCAATTGCAAAGCAGTTATATAGCCAAAATCATATGCCGTCAGATTGGATAATAATGACAATCCGATATTGGTTGGAGAAGTTCGGTGAGCCAGTCTTTCAACAGGTTCTTCCTGGTAATTATCGGGTGGGAGCCAATTATCTTCTGCCGTTACAAATTTTTCAAAAAAGGCCCATATTTTCCTGGCTAACATGCGCAAATAAATCGTTTGCTCTTCAGAAACAGCCATTTTATCAGAAGTCAATTGCCGGTTGATAGCAAAAGCGATCAAAGGTGATGCGATCCAGAAGGTGAGAAAAGGCAATACAATGAGCAGAACACCGGGATTGTAAATGGTTAAATAAATAAAAAGCAGAACACCTAAAACCGGGGCAAACCACATCTTCAGATATGATTTATAAATGCTGTTTTGTTCGTTTGCTTTGCGGTTATACGGATTCCATTGAAGTAGTTTTTTGTGAGAGATAAACATTCTCCAGAGTGTGCGAATACTGGCATCGGTATTGGAATATACCTCGTATGGCAAAAAAGCCAGTTCCAACAACTGCTGGATAAAATTATTGATCGCGGAGCGGCTTGAATAGGCAAAATGCTGGATAAAAACCACATCCGGCGGTTTCCTTAAAAGTTCCCAGATAAAGTTAACGACAGAAGGTAAAATGATAATGATGGTTACAGCCAGGGTCCAGAACCATGCAACAGAGGATAAAGTCCAGCCAAATAATAACAATAATAACAAACAAAGTGGTACCAGGCTTCGGCGGACATTATCAAAAATTTTCCACCTGGATAATAAAGAAAGTGGGTTTTTATGCAAGTTCCTTTTATGATCGGGAACCAACGGTAATGCCCATCTTGCTATTTGCCAATCACCCCTGATCCAGCGGTGACGTCGCTGCATATCTGTTTCGTACCGTAATGGATATTCTTCATAGAGTTGTACATCTGTAATTAGACCCGACCTGGCATAACATCCTTCCAGCAAGTCATGGCTTAATATGCGGTTTTCCGGAAAAGAGTCTTTGAGGGCCAGCTCAAATGCGTCAATATCATAAATACCCTTACCGATAAATGAACCTTCAAAAAACAGGTCCTGGTAAACATCTGAAGTGGCTTTGGTATAAGGATCGGTACCCGGATCATTGCCATGCAGCCTTGCATAAAATGAACTATCGGCTGCAGGTAAACTGTTTGATACCCTTGGTTGAAGTATACTGTATCCTTCTGTCACCCTTTTTTTCCTTTCATTATAGACAGGATGGTTTAACGGGTGCGCCATCGTTCCGACCATCTTCCAGGCAGTATCCCTTGGCAGTTGTGTATCCGTGTCCAGCGTGATAATATATTTTATACTGCTTAAACAGGATGTATTTCCAATAATCTCAGAAAAATAACCATTCCCTTCGCCACGTAATAAAGCATTCAGCTCCGCCAGTTTGCCACGCTTTCTTTCATACCCCATCCATATTTTGTCATACTTATTCCACCTGCGCGGTCTGTGAAAAAGAAAAAAAGTTTCATTTGGTGATTGCTTGTATTTATTGTTAAGCTCAATAATCCTTTCTTTTACCTCAGTTAACAATAGATCATCTTCAGGTAAATGTTCCGTTGTTGCATCCTTGAAATCAGTCAGCAAGGCAAAATAAAGATTCACATCCCTGTTGGCAAGAAAACGAACTTCCAAACCTTCTACCAGGTGTTCTATAGATGAGATACTGGTAATTAATGTCGGTATCACCACCATTGATCTTGCTTCTACAGGTATACCTTTGGAATAATCCATTCTCGGCAAAAGGCTTGGCTTGGCCAGCACAGTGCTTAACCAATTTACAAGGGAAACAGCCAGGCGCGTCGTTGTCATCAGGGCCACAAGGCATACAACCACAAATATGCTGTCTGTCAACAATTCCCTTGAAGCAACTGCGATCAGCAACCAGCACATCAGAAAGCTGAGTATACAAATGCCTCCCAGGTATATAAGTAAAGGATTTGAGTTGGTAATCCTCCTGCATTTTTCAAAGGTGGTAATCCGTACTTTTGCAGCTTTTGCAATAGCTAAATAGTACTTGCCAGCAAGGTAACAACCAACATGTGATAGCTTTGGATCATCACTTCCCTCGTTCTCTTTTGCAGCTTTAATGACCATTTCAGCTACTTCCTGTTCAGATAAATCACTACACATGGCAATTTTTTCAACCTTATGCCTGTAATTATCACGCGTATAGAAATCCATCCTGGCATAGACCCCGTTTATATCCCGCCTGAGAGTCGCTTCTACAATACTGGTGTTTTCGACAAAATCTCTCCAGTTTATAGAACTTAAAAAACGGAAACTGTTGATGCAGTTACTTATAGATACCTGGGTAGCCGCCTGGTCACGGTTATCACGCTGTATAAGTTCATTACTCGTTAAACCCATTTCCGAAAGCCTTTGTTCGATCCAGTTGAGTGGGAGTGAAAGTGAATTGCCCCTTTCCAGTAATCTCCTGTTGAGTTCTGCCACAAATGTGCTGACCATCGGAGGCTCTGACCTGGCCATATCCGCTATGACCAATACCAGGTTTTTAGGATCTTTTTCGACAATAGATATCATTTCATCCGCCCACCTGTTAGCCAGTACTTTATTGGTTATTTCTTCTGCTATCAGTATAGAAAGCCGTCTTAAATTTTCTATTAATGCCAGCCTGAGCATGATAGGTATAGCCCATAATTCACCCAGTTTCAAATAACTGATGGTTTGATATGAATTGACAAAACCTGTGAGACTTGCAATGTTCACATGGCCATCACTGTGTGAAATAATTTCGACTGCCATGTCATATACCCGGGGTAAGCCGGCCGATTCACCCCTAAGCAACCTTGGCAATTCTTTGCTGTAACCCTTCGGTAAATGTTTTTTACCCGTATAAATCTGTTCTTCAATTAAATAGAAATTATCTAAAAGCCATTCAGCTGCCGGGGCAATGCGATTATTCTGTTTTAATGTATTGGATAATACAGCATAAACTTCCAGAAGGATACGCTCATTTTCCGCCAGGCGCTTTAATAACTGTTCTGATACTCTTTCGTTGGTCAGCACATGTCTTTTGGCCAGCGCTACAGCATGTTTCTCCAACTTGTCCTTGGTGAATATTTCAGACCTGAGCGGAGGCCTTTCATTGGCATATTTATCAAAAGCGTTTTCGCCAAAAAATGGTTCAATAATATTTTTCTTCAGCTTGGTAATTGCCTGTGGAAGTAATTCAAAGAAATCATTGTTATTATTTTTTCTTCGAAAAACTTTCATTGCCTTTTAAATATTAAGTTTTATGTAACGATCAATAAGTACTTTGCAAAGTATATAAATTATTTCAAAAATCAACATAAAGTCTTATTTACCTATGTTTTGCCAAAGAAATTGTGTTCAGCGAATTTCCTGAATTTTTCGGCATCCTTGAATTTTTTGGGATGAAAGAGAATGGCGGATTTATCGATATCAAAGAAAGAGGTAAAACTGGTTTTTTTGTCGTCAAGATGAAGCAGGGAGCGCGCATCCAGGATCTGGTCGTATAGATCAATATCATAGGGCAGGAACTGGCTGATGAGGTTTAGCCCGTAATTCCCCGTGATATGTTGCGGAAAATCCTGTATCCCATGTGTAAATCCATAAAGTATATAACTGAGTGTATCCAGTTTTTTCCAGTTTGAAGGATCATATGACATCTGTTGCATAGGGCAAACGGGTGGAAGGTCAAAATTCAGCAAGCTGAATAACGGACGGTGTGTCGGATTCTCAAGCAATTTACTCCTGTTATGATCGGTCAGCAATAAAACAATTTCGCTGTTCAGGCCTCTTGCCCGGCCCGGCCTGCCTACAAATTCAGCCGGATAATTCAAATTGCCTGTTTCAAAAGTAGCATACAACTGTTTAGCCAGAGGCAGTTCTGATTGTGAAGCCAGTAAACTGTCTATTCCTGCTATTACAATGATCTTTTTTGCATTTAATATGGCCTCATATTCTTCGAAATCATTTAATGGCGAATAAAAATTACCCGTATTGGCCATGATGAATTTCGCCCCTATCACCACCACATCCGGTTTCTCCCTGAGTTCGGGCACACTGATATCCACTTCGTTGACAAACTTCTTGACCGCATTATGCTTGAAAAATTTAACCTTTGCAAAACTGCGGATATGTTTATTTAAAACTTCCAATGAAGATTTTGCATCCGGACACCACGTGATACCCAAATCTGTCTTTTTTACATTGGTTTCAAATTCAAACAGGAGTTTATCCAGGTTCTCGGCTACCTTCCAGCGTATATAGGTCAGCCTTTTCTTGGCCAGGTCAAGTTCGGATATCCTGGAAGTACTTTCCTTGAGTCGTGCGATATATGACTGGTGATCCTTTAAAAAATCCATATTAAAATACAATATTATCTATCAACCTTACGCCTTCAATATATGCCGCGATAAGCAGCACATTTTTATTTGTCTTCTGCCATGCATTAACCGGTGCCAGGGTATCCGCATTAGCCAGGGAGAAATACTCCACTTCTATCTGCGCATTTTTAAGCAAAATTTTGCCATAGTTTAACGCATCCGTTGGTTCAATATGCTGATGCAGGCTTTTAACGACATTCAACACCTGGTAAATACGGCTTGCATTCTGTTCTCCTGCGGTGCTTAACCTTGCATTCCTGGAACTCATCGCAAGTCCGATTTTATTCCTGGTTGTCGGACAAAACTGCAACTTTATTTTAGGAAAATATTCGTTTTTCAGCATTTTGATGACCATGCATTGCTGGAAATCCTTTAATCCGAAATAAGCCACTGTAGGCTGAATAAGGTTAAAGAACCTGTAAACCACCTGTATGACACCTTCAAAGTGTCCCGGTCTTCCCGGACCTTCAAACACTTTGTTCAGTATTCCCAGCTCAAGTTTTACAAACTTGGATTTTTCAGGATACACTTCGTTGTAATCCGGAACAAATACAGCATCGCATAATGCCTTTTCCAATACGTCTATATCAGTCCCGATATTCACGGGGTATTTTTCGAAATCCTGCTTGTTATTGAATTGCTTAGGGTTCACGAATATGGAAACTATTGTATAATCATTTTCCTCAGTGCTTTTATTGACTAAATCTACATGCCCCTGATGCAAGGCACCCATTGTAGGAATAAAACCAACACTGACTCCCTTTTCCCTTATCTCAGACAGCCATTCTGCCAGTTCTATATTGGTTTTTAGGATTTTCAATTATTATGCAAAATAAGCCGAACCGACACATATAAAAAAATCAGAAATGAAATATTATACTGTTTGGCATATATATCCTTCATTGTTGCAGAATACGGGATTTGCTTTAGTGCATCTTTGAGGCAAACTTCATGAACTTGCCGGCCCTCACCCTAAAGGCGGCAGATGCCATCGGCATTTCCTTTTCTATGATGAACAAAATCTCTTCCCTGAGTTCAGGGATATACTTCAGGCAATTCTGCAACACGGTGATTGAAAACGCCTTTATCGCAATATCTTCTTTAGGCGTACCCAGGAATTTCAAGGCAATATCTGCAATATCATATCTTACATCCTCAGGCAAGTCAACTGACTGCCAGGCGCGTACAATATTTCTTTTTATGCCACCCAGGGATGTTTGGTTAGCTATCCTTACAAGCTCTTTATGATGTTTCATCCGGAGTATGGACGGACGTATACCGACGGCATGACTCATGGCCCAGGCGGCCAGTGAGGCAGTGTGATGGTCTTTATCCTCTATACACCCTATCAGGGTGTCAAAGTCCTTTGGATAGTCTGCGCATCGCCCGGCAATCTCCTTGATATCTTTTGCATTTCGTGCTTTTTCAATCAGTGATTTTATCATGAGAGGTTGTGTAGATGGCAAATATTTTGAACAAACAGTATATAAAAAAATCCCGTTTATATATAATAAACGGGATTCCATAATAAAATATCTTTAGTGTCTTATTACCAGCTTTATTGTGCCAACAGGTTTATTTCCCTTTGTCACAGTCGCCACATAAGTTCCTGTTGGAAGGCTTAAAACATCTACTTTAATAATCTGTTCTCCTTTTGGAAGCATTCCTACCATTTTAACAAGTACCGTTTTCCCGGTCAGGTCAATGATCTTTAAAACCAGGTCCTGCTGTGCATCTGTATTGTCAAACTTGATGTTTGTCTCAGTATTCGCCGGATTCGGATACACTGACATATTGTTGTTTGGGCCGCCGTTACCTGCAAACACAGGATTAATTGAGGTCATATATTGTTGGCACTCATAGAATCCCCTGCCATGTGTACCGGCATAAATTGAACCCTTGCTGCGGTTAGGGAAGCTATATTGACGGATGGCCAATGTAGCGACTTTCGGGAAATTATTGGTAGAATTGGTTTGGGCTGACCATGAATTACCTCCATCGTCAGAAGCATAAACACCCAACTCTGTTGCCAAAAACATAAGATTAGAATTGGTAAGGGAAATCAAACCGTCATATACAGGCATTTGGGGCAGGTTTTTTGTAATATTTGTGAATACTGGCGTTCCAAGCATGTTGGTGCCTTTCACTACATGCGTAGCAACTCCATAATTTCCAATGGTGACCAAAGCCACATTGTTGTCATTTGGATCGAGGCAAATAGAAGTGATTGCATTGCTGCCGCCCAGGGTGAAATTCATGTTGGTAACGGTAATACCGGGAGGTATTGCAGTTGGAAGAGACCATTTATAATAGGTTGCTGAATTTAATCCATCTATCCTGTATATTGTATTGCTGTTAGACAGGAATACCGAATTGCCATCGCGTGTCGGTTCAATATCCCAAACCTGTCCTCCACCATGCGCACTGGTCAGAAGATACCATTCCGGCTCTCTCACAAAATTGGTGACATTCAAGGCCATCCATAACTGTCCATTGCGCGAGAAGAACAAGCGCGATGCTGTATTGTCGAAAGCCGGGTGCTCCCATAACCTGAATTTTGCATTGAATGGGGCCCAGGTGTTATCATGGTTGAATTCACAATATTTGCTTGTATCTGTCAACCTTGGACCAAATACCTTGGAAATCCTCCTGTCCCAGATGCAGGACTGTGATTTGCCATAATCCCTTGAACGGGACATATTGCCATAATATGTTTCCGAGATCATTATAGCGTTATTCTTAACGGATATCTCTGCTTGAAAACCGTCACCACCATTCACTTCTACGGCCGCCAATTTTGTATTGCCATTTTTATTTACGTATTGTGTGCCATTATCCTGGCTGCCACCAACAACATTACCTTCATAATCCGCAGCTACAGCATAAAACTGGGTCACGTTAAAACCATAATTTTTCATCTTGAAGGTTTTAAGGTTATCCGAGCTGAAGAACAATCCGCCATCATTGCCACAAATAAATGTTGGGGGATTGGTAGTCATATCCCATTCCAATATATGTTTATCCGCATGCACGTAGACTGGATTGGCACCTCCCAGATCATTAAGCGATCCAATATACCTCGGTACATTTCCTTCCTTCCATTCGGCCAGGGCAGCACCACCCATGAGCAAATGGTTTTTGTCCTTGGGGTCAACAGAGATAACCATATCATAATATCCCTGTGGATTTGATAATCCTGAAACCAATGGGTCGAAAAATGGTGTTCCTTTTTCAATAATGCGTTCCCAGTTCTGACCTGCATCCTTTGACCTGAATACACCATCCATCCTGCTGTTATTACATGACATGACATAAACATAATTGGGATCTTCTGGAGAAATAGCGATAGCCGCCCTTGTCGTAATAGTCGCACCCGTAGGTGTTACGATGCTCCATGATTGTCCCCTATCGGTACTTTTAACGACATTGACTCCTGATTCCGCATATACGACACCATTCACATCGACTTTTACTTCTTTACTGCTTCCATTTCTAGCGATTGCCCAGGTTGAGCCATCGTCTGACCACCTTATTCCACCCGGTGTGGCGATATACATCCTTCCGCCGTTTTTTTCAGAGGCCGCGGAATTGATTGTGCCATAACCGGCAGTAGAAAGCACCCTTGTGAAGGACCTTCCGCGATCCGTGGAGCGGAATACGCCGGCACCCAGAAAAGCAGGTGTAACATCCGGTCTGCCGGTAACTGATACAAAAGCACCTTCACCAGTTCCATAAATAATGATACCTTCCGAGTTTTGGGTGATACACGTAATATTTAAATTTTCCTGAAAATCGTTGACAGGTGTCCAGGAACCACCTCTTGTAGTGGAACGGAACAAACCTCCGCTTACACTTGCAACCAACATGTTGGCGGGTGTGTCCTTATCCTGCAAAAATGCACGTGTCCTGCCACCCACATTATCCGGGCCAAGCTCATTCCAAATGGAATTTACTGCCCTTTTGGATTGCATATTCAATGAGGCATCAATAGCTGCATTGTATTCTTCAATACTCACAGTACCTGTTAATACGTTATTCCTTAAGGCACCGAAATATTCGGCCATGCCTGCTGCAGTCTTCCCTCCCGGTCTCAGGTATGACATGGCTTTGTCAATCCTTGACTCCTGCCTGGGAGTGTAATGTTTAGTTCTGAATGATAATGTGCTTACAGCCAATAACACAGAGCCAACTAAAACAACAATAAATAATTTAATTTTCATATTTTACAATAATTTAATATAAACAAGTTTCAAATTTAGCGATTTATTTCTTTTCTTAAAAATTTTTTTTATATATGCCTTTCCGCATGATATGAAGACCTGACCATCGGTCCGCTCTCAACAATCTTAAATCCTTTGTTTTCTCCCACTTCCTTATACATCCTGAATTTTTCAGGGTGAACATATTCCACCACTTCAAGGTGCATTTTTGTAGGTTGAAGGTATTGGCCCAGGGTAAGCACATCACAACCATGCTCCACTAAATCATCCATGGCTTTAAATACCTCATCATCCGTTTCACCAAGTCCCAGCATGATGCCACTCTTGGTGCGCCTGCCAAATTCCTTGGTACGCCTTATCTGCTCAAGGCTCCTTTCGTATTTCGCCTGCGGCCTTACAAGCCTGTAAAGTCTTTCAACTGTTTCCATATTGTGGCTTACCACCTCCGGTTTTTCACCTATCACCATTTCAAGGAGTTCCCATTGCGCCTTAAAATCAGGAATAAGTGTCTCCATGGTCACCCCGGGGTTTTGCAGCTTGACTTCACGGATGGTATCAGCCCAAACACCGGCGCCCTTGTCTTTCAATTCATCCCGGTTAACAGAGGTGATAACACAATGTTTGATATTCATAAGTCGTACAGCCTCAGCAACTCTTTTTGGTTCATCCCTGTCATATTCATTCGGCCTGCCTGTCGCCACTGCACAGAATGAACAACTCCGCGTGCAGATATTGCCAAGTATCATGAAAGTGGCAGTTCCGGCACCCCAGCATTCCCCCATGTTGGGGCATTTGCCATCTTCGCAGATGGTGTGCAATTTATGGGTCTTGACAATATGCTTGACGGCCGCATAATTTTCTCCAACAGGGATTTGAATCTTTAACCAATCGGGTTTAATTCTTTTTCTTTGGGGCTCAATGACTAAATCAGACATGAAAACACTAATAATTTTTTCCGAATGCAAAACTAAGATAAAACGAAGAATAAATCGTTTTGTTTTTGATATTATACAGGATTTCGGGTCTTCCCGGGAAATAATCAAGCAGGACGCCCACCTCAATCGATTTATATTCCGAACTGTAATAACCCCAGTTGAATTCAACTCCTGCCTTGAAAGAAGCCCCGCCAATTATCCGGGTTTCACCTATGCCTTTACCAAATGAAGCATTTCCGATAATCCTGTTGGGACTTATACTTTCAGGTGTATAACGCGTCGCAACCGAAAGATAGACATTGGGATTGTTGGGATCCACGGTTTCAATGTTCACATAAACCGGTTTTAAAAAACCAATTGTTGGACCGATACACGCAAAAACATTTACACCGACACTATTCTTTGAACGCTTCTCAGCCATGATTTTCTGCAAGCCAAACATGGGCCTTAAAGCGTACAGCCTGTTAATTTTACCGAATGTATAAGGGGAGGTATTGACGATTCTTTGGTTGAGAATGGTCTTTTCCTTGTAATGTTTAACTGAAGTAAAACTAATATCAATGACCCGGCTCAACGATTGTTGCATGGGTGAGGTATTCCTGTAAAACAAGCCATAACCGTTTGCACTGGCATGGACTCCTATTTTCATTGAAGCATCATCGAAAGTTATATCACCGTTTTCCTGGGCACTTATACTGGACGAAACAAGGATAAATAATAGAAACATCCACGCGTTTAACATAAGTTTTGTATTTTTGCAGGAAACAAACATTCTTGATGGGTACTTCAAAGGTAATATATTTAAACGAATTAAGAACAAGGGCCGAACATTTGGCATCAAAAAGTGATATCCTGACCGATGCACCTGTTGACAATTATGGCAAAGGCGAGGCGTTTTCACCTACTGACCTGGCTGCTACATCTTTGGCTTCCTGTATGTTAACTGTCCTTGGGATTTATGCGCAGAAAAATAGCATAGACATGGGCAATAGCTATGCAGATGTAATGAAAGTGATGAGTAAAGAAGGGCCAAGAAGGATTGTACAGATAGACCTCAATTTACATATTGTCACCCAAGAACCACTGGATGAAAAACAAAAAGTGATACTGGAGAATATTGCAAGGACTTGCCCGGTGGCATTGAGTCTGCATCCGGATCTTGAACAAAATATCTCTGTTGATTTTACTGCAAATTAAGCTGCCCGGATAATTCCTCCACATTAATTCGGGAATGACTGGCATCATAAACGCACGCTCCATCCCGTATGATCAACAGTTGTGGGGATTGGTGTTCAATCTTGAATTTATCTGCAATTTCATTTGAAACGGAACGATGGGCTAATAAATCCAGGTAATAGATCTTTAAGGGTTCCAATTCATCTGACCAATGGGTTTCCAGATGGTTTTTCGCCATTGTACTGACACCGCACCTCGTGCTGTGTTTGTATATTACAATTGGTTGATTATATGATGATTGAATGATAGATTCTAACTGATTTTGCTCAGTAAGAAATAGCCAATTCATCCTAAAATTAAGCTATTTTATTTAGGTTAATGGCAGTACTTTTGCCAACTGACGGACACGCGTCCCTCCTTCCACCGCAAGAAGCGATACAAGTCACTAAAACAGTCAATGCCAATAAGAATTTTAAATTTTTCATTCTAAAAATAATAATAATACAAAATTAAAACAATTATACCAGATAAAGAAATTAATTTTTTAATCTCACAGGCCAGTATACTGGGCATTGACAAGTTCTTATTCAAGTACCGTAAACAATACGGGGAAAATGCCTCCTTTGCGGCAATGCAGGTCGAAATCAACAGTTATGCACAACTGAAACTGCCTTCATTTCATCAAAACGCCTGTTTTTATACCAGGCGCAGCCTCGAACAATGTACCTCTGAGAGGGTTGCACGTTTTAAAGCGTCCCTGTTTAAAGGAAATCATATATTAATCCTGGCAGCCGGCCTGGGAATTGATGACTGGGCCTTTTCATCCACGTTTAAGCAGGTAGTTGCTGTTGACCCTGACGAAGAACTCAATGCAATCGCCGGATATAACAATATCCTGATGAAACGCGGCAATATCGAACGCATCACACTGACCGCAGAAGCATTCATAGCACATAACACAAGGCGATTTGACCTGATATATATTGACCCTGACAGACGCAATGAAGGTCAGAGGCAAATATTACTAAGCCAACATCAGCCTGATGTTATAGCCCTGGTACCTGAGCTGAAAAAAATAAGCGAAAAATTACTTGTCAAGTGTTCTCCCATGTACGATCATGAAATGGGAGCGAAGGAACTAGGTAATATTACGGATGTATATATTATCAGCTACAAGGGAGAGGTTAAGGAAATGTTATTGTGTTGTG
>JANWHK010000164.1 GCA_025450395.1 Bacteroidia bacterium | reverse complement strand
GCCTTGCGCAGTGCGTCCCTTACATTTTCAAGTTGCTGGTGGGTTTGCAAAGTACCGTTCACCTTGACACCCATGTCGGCTGGGCCGATGACAAAGATGATAAGGTCCGGGTTGACGGATTTCAGGAATTTAAGTTCTTCAAAAAACCTTTTTCCATAAGCATCAGCACTGGCCTTGCTGGCCATTCCCGGCAAGGCATTGCCTCCAAATTGCAGTATGACTGTTTTGACTCCCAGCATATCATATGTCCTTTTCAGGGATTCTGCATTGATCCTCTTGAAGACAGTACCGGAACAACCCCTCATGGGTATATTGTCAAGACTTACACCGCTGTTTCCATCGAGCGATATGCCAAGTATATCGGCATGGGCCCCCTTGAATTTAAGTCCAATCTTCCCATTCGAACTGTCAAGGTCGAATGTCACCAATTGTTCCGTAACAGATGCCGGGATATTCCTGGGTTCCAGGTTTTTTCCGGCTGCTGCGACACTTATTTCAAGCGGCTTGTCAATTGCGCCTATCAATACACTGCACTTCCTGAAATTCCTGTTTTTATAACTTGTATTTTCCCGTGCTGTTATCACCACACTGGCTACATCTGTTTCTTTATGGCAGAAATAAGCCATTGGGCCATACCGGTTGTGTTTCGCCCTGTTCTCATTGCCCCCAAAAGAGAGTTTCCTGGTCCAGCCCTCAGTGGACTGTATAGCCACAGTATATTTTGGCGTGACTTCAAGTGCGGGCAATAATCCCATGCCACTGCCGCCATAAGTCCTTTGCAATTGTTCCCTGAGATAGCTGCTGATCCGGTCCATCTCTATCTGTGAATCGCCGTAATGGATGATCCTGTAGGAAGTGTTGTCCTTTTTAACCTGGTGCAGCGCATCAAAAAACTGGTCCATCATGCTGCGGTCCTCGCCGGCAAAATAAAACCTGGCCGGACTTTCCATGGCTTCCACTTGCATCAGCAATAAAGTATCTGCTGTGGAGCGCGATGGTTTTTTCAGTATATCCTGTTTTTTTTGTTCAAGTGATTTTGAATCCTCTATTTTTTTGAGTTCAGCAAAATAGGCTGTTGAATCCGGTTTTTCCATCAGCTTTTCCGTGAAATCCGGTAATGAGACCCATTCCTTGCCTGTAATCTTGATTTTGGGCAGCAGAATTGAGACCAGGGCCAGGGAAGCCATACTCAGTAAAATAAACAATAATACATTAACGGGTTTCATTCTTCCTGAAAAAAAGATTTGCAAAAGTAACGAAAAAGTACAGCCATTTATGATGTTATCGAAAAAATTAATCAAGGTTTTCCACCGGATTGATTACTTTTGTGGAACAATATTATGGAGGAGACGATTATCAATAAAGTATCACAGAGTGGATTGCTGACCATCAATCTTGAAGAGCTGTATGATGAATCGCAGAGGAAGTTGCTGGATATCAAGGACCAGCTATACATGGGCCTGATGTTGAAAGAGAAGGAATTCAGGGAATATATCAAGACCAATGACTGGGAAGTATACAGGGGATGTCTTGTGGCCGTGACTTGTTCAACAGATGCCATTGTACCCACCTGGGCCTATATGTTAATTGCGAATAAATTAAGCGGCGTTGCCAAACAGTTTATTTTCGGCAGTCCTCAAGAACTCGAAAGTCTTATGTTCATCAGGAAAATAGATACGCTCGATTTAAGTCTCTATGAGGGGCAAAGAGTGGTCATAAAAGGCTGCAGTGACAAACCCGTACCTGTAAGCGCCTATGTATATCTCACAGAAAAGCTGACCCCGCTTGTCAAATCCATCATGTATGGAGAACCTTGCAGCACGGTGCCGGTTTATAAGAAAGCGTAGGGAATTACAATTTACAAATTACAAGTTACAAGTTATGGATGTAGGGGTTGAAAATTTTCAAGCCTCACTTATGAATGATGGGTTATGAATTATTTATATCTTCGCGGCTTTAATTGTCGTAATGAAAAGATTCCTTTTAATATGTACCGCTTTATGCCTGCCTGCCATCGCCATGGCTCACGGTCACACGGATGGACCATCCATCGGTCCGGTCAGGATTGAATTTATACTTTTTGCACTGACATTGATCGGTGTTGCAGTTTTCCACAATAAAACCATGCAGGTGGCGCTCATCGGGCTGGCTTCCATTCTTATCTGGGAACTGTTTATTGCTAAAGGATTTGATATACAGGAACATTTTTTCGGAACCCATAATTTCATAGACCAGGTAACTGACAAAACAATGCGGCAGGGTGAGTGGGGAATTATATTGAACCTGCTTGGGTTATTGCTTGGATTTTCTATTTTAGCCAAACATTTTGAAGAAAGCGGCGTTCCGCAGATCTTGCCGAAATACCTGCCAGAGGGTTGGATTGGAGGTTTTGTGCTATTGGTATTGATTGGATTTATTTCTTCATTCCTCGATAATATTGCTGCCGCAATGATTGGTGGCACTGTAGCAGCTACGGTCTTCAGGGGCAGGGTTCATATTGGTTACCTTGCCGCCATTGTCGCGGCGAGCAATGCCGGTGGCGCAGGTTCCGTAGTAGGTGATACCACCACAACCATGATATGGATTGCTGGTGTACCGGCCATTGAGGTTTTACATGCCTATGCAGCAGCAATTCCGGCCCTGGTCTTCTTTGGCATTTTTGCGGCTAAACAACAACACAAGTTCCAGCCAATCACCAAGGATGCAAACGTGAATACACGTGTGGACTATAAAAAACTGCTGGCTGTATTGTTGATATTGGTTGGCACGATTGTTACCAACTTTATGTTCGACTTCCCTGCCCTTGGGGTATGGATTGCCATATTGTTGGCTGCCATATTTAACAAGACGCCATGGATTGAGGCTAAGCATGCTTTGGCCGGTTCTGTATTCCTGCTGAGCCTGGTGGTCGCTGCAAGCATGATGCCGGTGGATTCATTGCCCCCTGCGAGCTGGCCGATAGCTATGGGACTTGGTTTTGTGAGTGCCGTATTTGACAATATCCCGCTCACCAAGCTGGCATTGACACAGGGCGGATATGACTGGGGTGTGCTGGCTTATGCGGTAGGGTTCGGCGGAAGTATGATATGGTTCGGTTCATCTGCGGGAGTAGCCTTGTCGAACATTTTTCCCGAGGCGAAGTCTGTTGGCGCCTGGCTAAAGAGCGGCTGGCATGTGGCTGTAGCTTATGTCATTGGATTTTTGATCATGATAGGCACAGTGGGATGGCATGCGGATGTGGAACATGTTCCGGCTAAAAAATCCACGACTGTTGAGATGCCTTCAGTGTCAAATTGAGTAGAAAAACAGGAACTATGTCTTTGATAAGATACAGGTCAGAGTAAAAAGACTAAAATAGTCAAATTTGTTTTTCGAAAACCCGAAAAAGTTAAACAAAGCATCCTTACACCCTTATTTCACTGAGGTTAACAATATTTTAATACCTCAAAAAAAAGCCAAAAATCAGGCCCTTTTTTGCAACAGAGTTTATTCACACCAATTTGGGCAAAAACCCGGAAACAGTGATTCCCAAGTCCCCTTCTGTGAAGTATTTTATTAAAATAGGTCTCAAAAAGCAAAAAAATAATTTATTGGTAATCAACACGATATATATTTTTCTTGCATTTTTTCTCATTATTTTACTGGTTTTTAAAAGGCTGCTATTTTTTATTTCAGATGTGTCGTATATTTGTTTATAACTTGTTTATAAAAGTAAGCGTTATTACTCAATAGGCTTTTATACTCAGGTTTAACCGACTAAAAATCAAATAAATGGAAGAGACTCACCAAACAAAAGAAGGGTTTATTAAATCAATGATTCTATTCATTGTTTTATTGGGCATCTGTTTTGCGCCGTTTTTTGCCTTTTCACAGATTCCGACACGTATTATCGTAAACTCCGGTTTTGAAACACCAGCGACAGGTTGTTCACCCGCCAGTTATAGTTTTATAGAGCAGGTCAACGTTCCAGGATGGAAAACGGAAGACAACCTTACTGCACCGCTGGTAAATTGCGGCACCTCAGGAGTAAACAGACCTTACCTTATTGAGATCTGGACCAATGGATTTAACGGCAGGAGTTCACATTCCGGAACCCAGTTCGCGGAAATAAACGCCAGCAGGGCAACCTTCCTTTACCAGGAAATATGCCTGGTAGCCAATGAAAGTGTTCCATTTTCTGTCTGGCATCTCAGGAGGGCCGGTTCGGGTACAGGCGAACAAATGGTCGCAGAGTTAAAGCTAAATGGAGTAACAACTATTTCTACCGGTGCAACCCACACGGCTACCGGTTCATGGACGAATTATACAGGAACACTGACTAACAATGGCTCAGCCGGTTTGAGGAGATATGGATTCAGGGCAATTTCAGGCGGTAGTCTCGGTAACCTGATTGATGATGTCACGATTTCCCTGGCACCCCTGGTGGATATCAAGGATTTTTCTTTCTCGAGTGTATTTGAAACCGGGTCCAATGCATTGCGGATCTATGTCAACGGTACATTGCTGGGACCGGCAACTGTAACCATCACCAAAACTGGTACGGCTACTTACCTCGCTGATTACACCATCGGTGCACCCAGCAGGGGAGCAAGTGTTGTTAACGCAAACGGTGATATTACATTGACCTTACCGGCCGGAGATTATGACCCGAATCTTTCTGCTGGCCCAACAGCGGGACTTATTTCTATTCCATTTTCCGTCATAAATGAAGGTGTATATGAACTCAATGAAACCGTAATCTATACCATCACAGCAGCTTCCAATGGCGGAGCAGGTAACCCCGCTTTTAACCTTTCCACAGGTATCAATGGGCAAAGCGCAGCGTGTGTAGCAACGGTCGCCACTTCACAATTCACGATTGTTGATGCGATAAGCCTGCCGGTTAAACTCATATCCTTCACTGCACAACAGGAAGTCGGTTTTAATTCAATTAACTGGATCGTGGCCGATGAGGACCATGTCAAGAAATATATATTGGAATACAGTCTCAATGGCAATGATTTTTTTAAAGCCGGAGAACTTACATACAACCCAATCAATAATTTCAATTATCTCTATACCCACCATATAGGAGAACATTCTTATATCAGCTACAGGCTGATGGTTGAAGATTATGATGGAAACATTACAGAATTAGGCTCTCCTATCACACTGTCGAAAAATGTCAATAACATTTTCAGCATTTATCCCAATCCGAATAATGGGGAGTTTACAGCAACCTTCCTTTCACAAAAGGAAATGGAAATAGAGCTGGAGATCCGTGACCTTGTCGGTAAAAAAATATCCAGCATCTACACCAATGCTTTTAAAGGGGAAAACACTGTCCCCCTAAAATTAGAACAACAACTTGAGACCGGTATATATTATATCCTGTATTATTATGAGGGAGTGACGAGAACCATCAGGATTAATGTGGTAAGATAAAAAATAGATAAACTGAAAATCAATCAAACATGACACAACTGACAAAACTTATTACTGCCATCACTGCATTGTATGTCTTTGCCAACCCTTTGCAGGCGCAGGAAAACGCATCATCAAAACTTGGAGTCTCCGCTGCATCATTGTATACAGCAAGCACTCCGATCCATCCCAGGGATATAGTTGGTGAAGGCGCTTTTTATGAACCTGCGCATATCATCAATTTTGATGTATATGAACAGAACAAAGTAGTCTTCTGCAATTTCAGGACAGAATTCAATTGCCATTCTTATGCCATTGAGGCAAAACAAGGACCTTTTGATGAGTACCAAAGTCTTTATTATTGCCATAACGACTTATGTGTAAATACAAAGGAAAGGGTGTATATCTCTTTTGCCAATACCGAAATTCCTCAACGTTATTTCAGGATTAAGACGGTGCTTGCCAACGGTGATATCCATTACAGTCAAACCCGTATTATTGAAGTGAAAGAGTCGAATGAAATTGAGATACTTGACCCGGTTGTCAATACTCAGTTAAATTTAAAACTCAGTTACTCCGGAAAATTGCCGGATTATAGTTATACCATTGCCAGTGTAAACGGAGACATTATCAGGAAAGCTGATGGTCTCACCGATAATGCCATTAACCTGGATATTTTACCCGCTGGCTTTTATTTTATCAGTTTTAATTCCGTGTATGGCAAGACTTACCATTACAAATTCTTTAAAGCTGCAAATTTATGATGAAAAACAGAATGATTGACTCCTCAGAATACCTTCAATCATCAAAGATATATAGTGTTGATATTCATAGTGCGTTTGTTGATTTTCAGATTAATCCGTTATCAACTGAAAAGTTGGTAACGGTTTTCTCAACCAAAGAGAAGAAAAAGATTGGCTTCCCATCATGCCTCCAATCCTTAAAGATATATAGTGTTGATATTCATAGTGCGTTTGTTGATTTTCAGACTAAGCCGTTATCAACTGAAAAGTTGGTAACGGTTTTTTCAACCAAAAGAGAAAAAAATTTGGCTTTCCTTCATGCGGCCAACTAAAGATATATAGTGTTGATTCATAGTGCGTTTGTTGATTTTCAGATTAATCCGTTATCAACTGAAAAGTTGGTAACGGTTTTTTCAACCAAGAGAAGAAAAAGATTGGCTTTCCATCATGCTGCCAGCTAAAGATATATAGTGTTGATTCATAGTGCGTTTGTTGATTTTCAAAATCAAGCCGTTAGCGGGAAACCGTTAGCGGCTTTTTTTTAATGCGGGCTTACGTTTCTACGATGGGCAGATGGCCACATCACACGCAAAGCCGTGTGACTCGCCATGACAGGGTTCTTAATTATAGCTGGGTCAAATGTGCTTTCTAAGTAATAACAAGTATCTTCTTAGTATCAAAGAATGGCAGGTCTATCGCATCGTTGATATCATGCACCTTTATTTTTTTCTGCCTGTATTTCTGCCTGAAATCATATATCTCCTGCACCAGGTCACCTCCTTTTAAACAGATGACTTCTGTATCCGGTTTTGTATTCTTGTGTATCCATCCATAAAAATCAGAAAGTTGCGCCACAGCCCTGCAGGTGATGACATCGTATTTGCCCATGATCTGCTCTGCCCTGCTCTGTTCTGCCTTGACATTGGTCAACTGAAGGCTTTCGGCGATGGCTGTTACAACCTGTATCTTCTTGCCGATGGAATCGACCAGGTGGAATTTTATACCTGGAAATAAAATGGCCAGCGGAATGCCCGGAAATCCTCCGCCGGTACCTATATCAAGGACGGTATGGCAATTGGTGAAATCAACAAATTTTGTGATTGACATCGCATGAAGCACATGCCTGACATATAACTCATCAATGTCCTTGCGCGAAATGACATTGATCTTTTCATTCCATTCCCTGTACAAGGGGTAAAGCAGTTCTATCCTTGATTTTTGTTCCGCCGACAGGTCCGGGAAATACTTGTAGATCACTTCTGCATTTACCATTTTTTCTGCTTTCCGAATATCGTGACCAGCCCGAACACTGTGTTGTAAAACAGGAATAATAGATCAAATACAGGCATCCAGAAAGCCATGGAGGCCTGCCTGAATCTCTTGAAATTGAAATAAAGCAATGGTAATTTAATGCACCAGAACAGCCCGAGTATGATCAGGGTCCATCCAAGACTCTCATAGATGAAACAATTGGCGACAAAACACAACCAGAACATGGCATGTGAAAAGGCACAGAACCCCAGTCGGAACTTGTGTTGTGGCTTGTAATATTTTCCTACAAAATTGTGTCGTTTTTTTTGTTGGAACCATTCCTTGAAAGTCTTTTTGGAAGACGTATGGACAAAGGAATCGGGGTGAATTGTATAGGCGGTATTTTGCGGAGTGGCGGCATCTCTTATAAAGAGGTCGTCATCACCCGGAGCGATGT
>JANWHK010000163.1 GCA_025450395.1 Bacteroidia bacterium | reverse complement strand
GCAATTCTTCATGCCAGGGAGATTCAATAGAAAAACCATACTTCACACCTAAAAATCCCAAGGCCATTATTGCGGGACAGGATTCAGGTTGTGGTATTTTAAAAATAAACTTTAGCAACCAGTCTACAAATGCTTCAAGTATTTACTGGGACCTTGGAAATGGCACAAGTTCAACCCTGGACAATCCGACAGTGGATTATGCTTCCGCTATGGGTAATGATACATTTTATTATCCCGAGCTGAAAGTACAAAGTTGGGCCGGTTGCAGGGATTCCGTGAAGACTGTGATTAAAGTCTATCCTGGTCCCCGCGCTTTATTCTCAATGGATGCGAACAAAGGTTGCGGACCGTTGGCTGTCGCATTCACCAACCTGTCAAAAACAAATAACAGCGATGCTTTCAGCACCCTGACCCATTCTTGGTATTTCGGCAACGGAAATCAATCTGCATCTGTCGATCCCTTACAGAGCTTTGCCCCGGATGCAAATAAAGATACCACGTATTTTGTATCACTGAAAACCACCACAATTAATGGCTGTTACGATTCCACCAGTCAAACTGTAAGGGTATATCCAATTCCGTCAGTGCAATTCGCTCCGGACAAGACTTCAGGCTGTGCCATATTGCCCGTTAATTTCACCAATTTTTCAAGTCCAAAGGATACAGGCAGTATTGCCATCATGAGTTTCACCTGGAATTCAGGAAATGGAAAGACCGGCTCCGGCATGAACTTTAACGCCAGCTATAACGCATCCATGACCGGCGATACCGTATATAAAGTCAAACTGATCGGTTACAGCGAGCATGGCTGCAAAGACAGTGCGACACGTGATATCACTGTTCATCCGCAACCTGTTGCAAAATTTGCACTCAATAACATAAGCGGTTGTACACCTTTGTATATTTCTACGCAGAACCAATCGGTATCCATGGACGGAGGACCTCTTTCACATAACTGGACTTTTGGCAATACTTATAAATCAACCTATGCGGATGACTCGACCGTATATTTCAACAATACCAACAACGACCTGCCATTTACCATCAACTATGAGGCCATTAGCCAGTATGGTTGCAGGGACACCGCTACACAGGATATCACAGTCAGGCCAAAACCTGTGGCCAAGTTCACCGTTTCCACTAAAAAGGCCTGTGCACCTGCCATCATAAAAGTGACTGACAAATCCATCAATGCCTTTAAGTACTATTGGAGTGAAGGAACAAGCCAATTCAAGGATTCAGCTATAGAAAATATCACGCTTCCCGGTCTTCAGCTGTTTGACACCATGTATGTAATTTCACACCAGGTGGAATCGGCAAATGGATGCCTGAGTGATACGGTGTATGAGCAAATTCTTGTCATGGCCCGTCCGCTCGCAGGGTTTGAATATGCAAAGGATTCCGTTTGCGCGGCAGAAAATATCAATCTTGTCAATAATTCACTTGGAGGTTTTAAATATGTATGGAAATTTGGTGATGGCTCAAGTTCAACACTCATCAATCCAAAACATAAATTCCCCATCATAAAAGGAAATGGAAGGGATACTGCGTTTACTGTTTCACTGGAAGCGACATCAGCTGCCGGATGTAAAGACACCATGACGCGCCCCGTTTATTTAGTGAATAATCCTACAGATAAAATCGTATTGGACAAAGCATTTGGCTGTACAGAACTGGACGTCAACCTGAGCCACAGTTCCAAAACATTCAGTCTCTTGTACTGGGATTTTGGCGACAATACAGCCTATGGTTTTACCGACAGTATTGTGCATACTTATATCAACCCCCTGAACAACCTGACCATGCAGCCCAGGATCGGATTATACAGAGCGAGATTTAATTGTCGTGACACCGCATACACCAATATACTTGTGTACCCAAAACCTTTGGCGGATTTCATCACGCTGAGAAATGACCCTTGTGATGCAGGCATATACCAGATCATCAATAAGTCGAAGTACAACACTGGAAATCAATGGACAATAGACAGTGTCATCTACGCTGTATCAAGTTTCTCGATCATATTACCTTCGGCTATCTATAATGACACTTTTTACAATGTAAAATTATTGGTTACCAACAACTACAAATGCAAGGACAGCGCGGAACAGATTATAAAAGTCAAGCCAAAACTGAAGATACAATTTGAGCAGCAAGGACCCATATCATGTGAACAAGGTGTAGTTGATTTTACCAATACATCCGTCAATTCTGTCAGGTATTTCTGGAAGTTCGGAGATGGCGGTATTTCAAACGAAGTCAATCCATCTTATGTCTATAACAATTACGGAACTTATAAGATCATGCTATATGGTTATGACAAGGACGGCTGTGTGGACAGCAGCGATGGAACAAGTTTCTACAAGGTGCTTGAAAAACCAAAAGCGGATTTTTCATTCCTGCCTGCCTTGCCGAAATTACCGAATGCTCTTGTTAATTTTACCGCAAAACCTACCATTGTGACAGTCAATGAGGACGACCTTTTATACGAATGGGATTTCGGCGACAATTCATTCCCCACAGCAAATAAAAATGACAAGAACCCTTCACATACCTATACACAAGCCGGTACCATCTATGTTAAACTAACCGTATGGAATGAACAGTGCAGCGACGTGATCATCAAACCGGTCTTTGTTGAGGATCCCAAGCCTGTTGTGGATTTTACCCCTGATACACTTTCCGGATGCGCGCCATTCACGGTGAAGTTCAGGAACAACAGTACGAACGTGGTTTCTTATCGCTGGATATTCGGCGATGGCAGTCCGGATTCATACGACAAGGACCCTACACATATCTTCCAATATGCCGGCAATTGGGATGTCACCCTGATCGCGACAGGTACTGGTGGAACAACTACCGTTACAAAAAAATACCTGATTACGACTTATCCAAAACCATTCGTTGATTTTTATACCAACACCCGGTTTTTAAGTCTTCCAAATGCGGTATTTAATCTCCAGAACAACAGTAATACAGTGAAGAACGAGTGGAATGTATATGACAGTATAGGAAATATCATACAATCCTCAACCATGAGGGATCCTACTTTTTATGTCAACCAAACAGGCAACCTGACCGTAAGACTGATAGGCACCAATTCCTACGGATGTGTTGATACCCTCATCAAGACCGATTACCTGTCAGCGCTCAGCCAGGGTTATGTATATGTACCGAGCGCATTCAGTCCAAATAAAAATGGAAGGAACGATGATTTCAAGCCATCATTGTACAATGTCAGGTCCACCAATTATGTTTTCAGGATCTACAATCGCTGGGGAGAAAAATTGTTTGAAACAACAGATATAAATGCAAGCTGGGACGGGATATTCAAGGGAGAACCTTGTGAACAGGACACTTACATTTGGTCCGTAAACGGTGAATATATCAACGCGGATATGTTCGCTTTCAGGGGAACAGTAACATTATTAAGATAAATAATAAAACATCATGAAAAACATCGCAACTCAATTCAGAGAATTTTTTTCTGCCATGGGCAGCAAGAAAAACGGGCAGGAGATCCACAGCCTGGAAAATGCCGGGGTGTCTGAAAAATTCAATAGCCTGGATTCATTTATTTTCCTTTGGAAAGACTGCCTGAAAAAAATGTCGGTACATACGAATGATGACATTTCCTTTTCACAGTACTTCACCTTTGGAAGTGACATGAACTATATCAGGAAGTTTGTGGGCAAACCGGTATACGCGATGGGCAACCATGAATTGAATATTTCAATACTTTTATATACCGTGAAAATCAAGGGTCACAATGTCAATTTCGAACTTCATTTTTATGACCGCAAACTCTTCTGCATCAATTATACCTATAACCATTTAACTAGCCAGGAGAGAGCAGATATTATCCAGTCACTCAGTGAAAAATACCATGTCAGCAGCAAGGATTTCAAGAACTCCATTATTGTTGACAACTACGGCAATGGCCTGGTAATAGAGGAAAAAGGCAGGCTGTCTATCAACTATCTATCTCCCAACAGCAATGTGAGATATTTAGCGGAAGCTTATCCTCGTTATAGTAAAAAAGCGATATAAACGGATGATGCGTTGATTATGTTTAATCAGCGATACACAAGATACACAAGTGCAGAAGCACACAAAAACTGAAGGGAGTTCTGCGTTTTCTTTTCTCCCGATGTGCAGCCCGGAAATTTTGTTACAGCAAAATTTCCGGGGGTGTGCTTTCAGGGGACCATTTACGACATACGATTTACGATGTTATCATTTGGGTGACTTTTAGATTATGGTGTTTAATCATCACTGACTACCAGTTCCAATACATCGCATGTCGTACATCGTAAATCCAATCGTATGTCGTATATCGTATATTAAAATAGCCTCAACCCGAATTGGTACCCAACCCATGCATGCCGATCATACAATCCGCCCTGTCTCCAGAATGCCTTGTTCCCGAAATCCCTGAAAGTTGTTTCATAACGGCTATCACGTGTATCCGCAATAAAATGACAAAGCGAAACCCCTCCAAAAACGGCCACTCCTTTAATGAGCTTAATCTCAAGGTTGGCATTCAGCCTGCTCATCAGGTTTAAACTTTCGGATCTGAAATTAAATGTCTGCTGGTGACTTGCGACATCCAGCGTGACACAAAATGTATTGGATATTTTTATCCTTGTGCCCACTCCAAAACCACAACTCATCAGCGTATTCGTATCCAGCATCGGCAACTGTGTTGTGACCATGATATTGCTGTAGAATGTCTTCGTACCTGATCGGTAGGCGAGGCCATATTGACTCATTTCATTCATGCTCATTTCCAATTGGTGTGTGCCGTCCTTGATAAAGTTGATGATACCTATAGCCAGTCCCTTAGAACTGTCCGCAATATTCATGATGCCTAACTGGAAACCATTTATTTTCCCGGCGATATTGATAACCCCTATCTGGCCGCCATTGATCCTGTTGGCCAGGTTGAATACGCCAGCCACCTGTACAAGGTCTGAACTTTTGGCCGCAAGGTTCCCGATGCCTGCAATTTGCAATCCCTTCATGCCTCCCCTGCTGCCATTCAGCAAGCCGGCAAGTTGTACACCATCTGACAATGAGTTGTTGTAGTTATAAAGTCCAGCTGCCTGAACACCCGAAAAATCCCCGTAATTGTGATTTAAAAGACCCGCACCCTGGAAACCTTTAAAATTTGCAAAATCCGTATTGAACAATCCTCCAAACTGCACACCCGTCACATTTCCACCGACTATATTTCCCAAGCCCGCAAACTGTGCCCCCAGCATCTCATGACGAAGTATATTCACAAGGCCGCCAAATTCCACACCATTCAACCCGCCATTATAACCCGCCAGAACATTCAGCGAAACCATGTTCGTGACCAGCCCGCTGAGCGTACCATTGCTGCTGACCGGTGTGACAAAAGCCAGCTGCCACTTCCGCTGGAATGAATCGCGGATATTTTTTTCTATTATCCGCTGGTAACTGTTGATGAACCATTTACCAAACTGGGTCTCTTCTACATTTATCTTCTTGAATATGGATTTCCGGGGCGTACTGTCCTGCCATACGATGCGTGTTGCGGATGTGTCAGGTTTGGCAATGATGGGGGTATCTGAGCTGGCAATTAAATTGAGGCTGTCCTTTACTTCAATGTTCTCTTTGGCAGGAATTGTAAATTGATTTTGAAGGTTGATATTTACAGCTGCCAGGCCATTATTTTCAAAATTGATTTTTAAGCTTGTATCCAGGTAATCCTTCCTTGAAATCCACAAGGTGATTTCCGGGGCTTTAGATGTGATGGACAACTGGTAATACCCAAAATCACCTGAGAGTGTATTGGACAATGTCTGCTTTTCATAGACACTTACATTTGGTATGCCGTCACCCGAACCCATGTCGCGGAGGTAACCGCTGATAACAAAATGATATTTCACCTGCCTGCCTTCACCTGCCTGTACCTTATTTGTATGCTTCGGCATAAGCCTTTTCTGCAAGATCAGGTGATTGCCTATCTGCTGGTAGCTGACCTCGTTATTGAACAACTGGTCCAGCACTTCTCTCACCGACCTGTTCTCAGCATGTATCGTCACCAGTTTATTTACCTTCACTACCTGGTTGCCATACGAGAAATTAAAATCAGCCGTTTCTGAAATAATGTTCAGCACTTTTCCCAAGGGCTGGCTTGTAATTTTTATGGTCACCTTTCGTTCCAGGATAGGTATGGGATTCAGTGCATTGATATGTCTTAATGAACTTATCAATAATATCAATAGAATAATGACTCTCATGGCGAACAGCCCTTTCCTTTTAGAATGATCCTGTTGGAATTTGGCACATGTTCTATTTCCAGGTTCAAGGTACCTGCTATCACCGCAAGTACATTCTCCAGTTTTTCATTTGAGAATGATGAAGTGATGATGCAATCAGCCAGGGCCGGATGCTCCAATGACACTTCGCTGTCGAAATACTGGTTGAGGTCACTGATGACATTTCCCAAACGGTCATTCTCAAAAACCAGCTGACCGGAAGCATAGGCAAATGTATTCTTACCGGTAATGCTCATATTTTCCAGCCTGTTCTCCTTGTGCAGGTATTTAGCCGCCATGCCGGCAGTAAGCATAGTTTCTCCACCCGGCGTGCTGAACCTCACCTTGCCTTCCTTCACCATCACCTGCGTATAATCCTTATAAGACACCACTTCAAACTCAGTTCCGATGACTGTGATCATGGTCGTATTGGCTTCTATCTCGAACGGTCTTTCCTTGTCGGGGGCAATATCAAAAAATACTTTTCCGGAATTCAGTTTCACCTTTCTTTTCTTCCCGTCAAACTGCTTTGGATATGTCACCTGTCCGCTTTTCACCATTAATTTTGATCCATCCGCAAGTTGTATATTCCGCGTATCGTTTGTCACATTCAGCGAAATCATTTCCGGATTGCTGTTGGTCCTTGAAATAAAAAATATACCCAGTCCAATCAGCAAAACAAGGGAAGCCGCCACCAGCCAGCGGGTTTGCATAGACACCATTCTTCCCTTGACAGGCGCTGTTATCCTGCGCTGCACTTTTTCCCATGCGGCATCCACATTCACGGCCTTGGAATCTTTCAGTCCCGCGCTGCTTACCCAAAGGGTTTCCAACTGCCTGAAATGTTTTTCATTTTCTTCAGAAGATTGACGCCACTGATCTATCATGGCAACTTCATGCGGCTCTGTTTCGCCGGCTAAATATTTCACTAAAATATCTTCTGTTATCATGATTATCTGTTGTTTAAAAAGTGAATAATGACCAATACCACGGTTAAATAATCCGCCAGGTTCTCCCGCATCAATCTCAGGGCTTTTCCCATCTGGTTCTCCACAGTCTTGATCGAAATATTCAATATCGCTGCAATTTCCCTGTATTTGAGGTCCTCAAAACGACTCATCCTGAAAATCAGCCTGCATTGTTCAGGAAGATTTAACAGGGCTTTCTCTATCTTCAGTTCCAGTTCCTTCACATTGCCCTTCGCATCCGGTTCAGTTACCTGCTCATGTTTCTGCATACTCAAATAGTTCTCTTTTATTTTCCTGTGCCTGATCTCATTCAGCGACGCGTGATAAACGGCTTTGTACAGGTATGACTTGACCGAGGTATCGATGTTGATGGAATCTTTCTTTTCCCATAACCTGACAAACATGTTCTGCACCACTTCTTCAGCATGATCAAGGTCATTCAGCCAGGTATTCGCATAGTTGCAAAGCCCCTGGTAATACTGCCTGAATATCCATTCATAATCCTCCTGACGGCTGATGTTGAAAGGTGTATCTATGACTGCCCCGCTCATGTTTATTTATTCCTGGTTTCGCTTGCAAATATATACTGATTATAAACAATTTTTCGAAGAAAAAGGTTGTAGAATCAGTTATGCCAAATCGTTAGGTTAGAAACCTATCTGGTTTAGGCATATTATCATTTACTGCTTTTTTGTCAACCTGCATTTTGCTTTTATATTTATTGTATCTGCGTGAGTTTACCACTGCCTGAAATACGGGATGAAACACCAGGTCTTCCCCTATACGCAATATCTCCACTGCCTGAAATGTCGGCATTCAATTGTTTCACGGCATACACCCTCAGGTCACCCGAACCGCTGATATGTGCATCCACATAATCGGCCTTCAACCACTCCGCATTGATATCGCCGGAACCACTGACATTATATTTGGCATTCAGGCAACTGTTGTTGTTGAAGAACTGTATACCTCCCGAACCGCTGACATTGGCGTTGAGTGAATTGTTCACTGTTCCCTGGAAACTGATATTCCCGGAACCGCTGATGGTTGTGTTCAGACTTTCGCTTATAAATGGGGTTCGGCAGTTCATGTTACCGCTTCCGCTGACATCCATGGAACTTAAG
Organism: Bacteroidia bacterium; assembly: GCA_025450395.1. Classification (GTDB taxonomy): domain Bacteria; phylum Bacteroidota; class Bacteroidia; order NS11-12g; family UBA955; genus JABMMZ01. Next base: position 332 of record JANWHK010000163.1, on the reverse strand, counting down.
TATGGCATAAAGACTCTTATGGTCACGGGATTGTGTCTGATGATGGCCGCGAATCTTTTCAGGTCGATGTCCAGGGTATTCCCTTTCACTTTGGTGGTGATGACATTCAGTATGTTCTGCTGACCGTTCAGTTCTATCCTGAATACAGAATCGCGGAAAAGTTCGACATTGGCTTTCATTGAAAGCGACACAGCGGTGAATCCGGAAACAGAACGTACATTGGTCACGTTGGGGCCCTTGCCTCTTATCAGGTGGTCTTTGCCGCATGAAGCTGCTGACAGGATGATGGCGAGGAGGATGATGGTTTTTGATGTTATTTTTTTCATTTTATT
>JANWHK010000162.1 GCA_025450395.1 Bacteroidia bacterium | reverse complement strand
GGAATGATCTCTATTTTATGGTCAAAAACAATACCCAGGGATCCTTTCCTGATAAATGCGACAGAACTCCCTTCAAATATTTTATAAATACCTTCGGTATCAATCAAGTTTGTAAAACTGGATATGCTCACATTATTTACCACCCTGACAAGAGTGCCATCTACCAATTCAGATATCGAAGCGACTTTCCAATTCATTTTTTTAACTGTTCAATATGATCCTATACTACTTCAGTTTTATATTTTTAATTCAAAAATACCCTGTAATTTGAAAACACGATAGAATTAAGTTCTAACCTGGATTCCAACTCACGCACCAATACAAGCCATTCCTCCTCGCCTGTTTTTTTGTCGGCCGGGGTAATAAAGACATCCACTGTCTGTATCAGGCCTTCACCAGGCAAAACACTCATGGCCAGTCCCTTCTTGATCTCCACTTTTTCAACCCGTTTGCCCATCACTTCCATACACTGGTTTTTAATATCCTGTTCGGTCACCACCCGGCCCCTGCTCAACAAGGTGCTTTTATAGGATGCCAGCAATTCGGTATTGTCGATCTTGTTCCTGCCCCCAATCGTGTTGCTCATCAAGACAATGCTTTCACGCAATATATCCGTTCCGGAATACAGGTCCAGCTTGCTTCCTCCGCGCAATCCATTAGCCATATCCCCATTGGTGGTCCAGAATTCAACAAATATGTTTTCATTCTCTTCGTAAGGTTTTAAGAATAAAAACGTCGAATTGTTATTAACGGATACAGTATTCTGGCTGACCTTCTGCTCGATTTTTGCAATACTTTGATTCAGGTCATTGATCAGTGTGCTGATAAAATCCTGTCCGTAGGCCGCAAAGGCATTACTTTCGTCGCGCAGCAACTCGGTCAGGTAATTTAAATGTTCTGAGGCGTTGCGGCTGTCAAACCGTTCAACACCGCTGTGTCTCAATGCAAAGGTTCCCTTTTCGCTCAGATCCTTTTTTTCAATGGGATTGGCCGTATATGGCGCCCCGGTGATATTTTTTACGTTCCGGATATCAAAAAATTCTTCTTCAGTGGTTAAGGGAATAATATTAAAATTACTCTGCAGGCGATATCGCACTTCATTCAGGTGCCGGTTTAACACAGGATAACAATTGATGCTGACATTCATTTCATCCAAAACAGTATCATCAAAATTTGCCGGAAATACAATTTTAAACCAGCATAAGTCTGCTTCAAAATTCTTGAGTTCCGGTTCTTCAAGCAGTTTCTCAAACTCAGGCGGGTATTTGGACCGGTGGTTATCGACAAGTTCCTGTGTAAAGTTTTTGGACTCAATGGTAATGAAGTGATGTTTATAAAAATGATTGGTATTCAACTCCACATTGGGCGTCAGTTTAAATTCATCATTGCCGTAAAGGGTATCCGCTAATGGTTTTTTGGAAGCCGCATCCCAAAGTCCTGCAATGGTCTTTACAGTTAGATCACTGATAGTCCATTTTGAATGGGACAATGCCTGTAAAAGTGAATTCCTGTTTGGAAGATTCTTGAAGTCTATAAAAAAACTCAGGCCCTGTAAATTCTCGACCTGCCTGTTCAATTCCACACCAATCCATGCAGTATAGGGATCCATGGCCTTCTTGAATTTCATGTAGGATCCTTTTGCCTGGTTGCTATTCACGGAGAAAAGATTATTACCGGAGGCAATAAACCTGACATCACCATCGTACATCAAATGGTTACCTATCGGTGAAAAAAACAGGTCGATGTTGCTGTCAAGCGGTCCATTCAATTTGGAGGCGATTTTTTTGTGATGGAAAAACTGTACCGATGGAAATACATTTGAAACTGGTTCCTGGCTTCTTGTATGAACAATGGCATGAGCCGGCCTGGCTGAAGTATTGACTTCAGGGGTTAACAGGTGAGCGAGGCGCTCCAGCATGCGTTCCTGCAGGTTGGCAACCTCATGGTTGATATTATAGACCTCAACCGCACAGGCTTCAATCAGAAGTCGCACCAATGGGTCAAAACTGTCGAGGTCAGTATCGTTATAATCCCATATCTGGGCCGCATTGCGAAACATCCTGCTTGCAATAGCCTCTTTTGTCAATGGGTTTTTTGGTAACATGATTTTACTTTTAATTAATCCAGGGACAGGGGACTTATATAGAGCTTGATCCTGAAATTGAATGATTCCCCGGTTTTTTTGATGGTTGAATCAATCTTGATTTCAAGCCTTTTCTTGACGGTGACAATATTCTTTTGCTTGAGTTTTAGTTCTTCCTCGTTCAATTGGGCATCCACATTGATATGTGCCAGTCTTCTTTCATTCAGGTTCAAGGTTTCAGATATGGATTTGCGAACCTTTTCCTTCCATTGGTTGGTATCCGAGATCAGTTCAAAATCAGAATCCCAGATTTCGCAGCCATACCTTGTATTATATCGGTGTTCATTAAATTTGGAAGTGATGATGAGAACGATATTCTTTGCGATGGATTTTTTAAGGTCACATTCGCCCAAGGCCATGTCCTTTTTAGTCAGTCTTTCACAATTCAGGGGTAGATCATAATATTTCTCCTTCATGGCGCGCCTATATTAATTAATCATGACTATTGCACCCTTAACGACTGTTTGGCCGGTGGCTGTCATTTCCAATTGGGCATTGGCTTTTACGGAAGCTTTGGCTTTAGCGGAGAGCTCAACATTGGTGCCGTCGGCCTTGATATCTGACTTGGCACTTAATTTCACATTCATGCCGCCATCGATTACAACATCCTGGCCGGCCTTCATCTCAATTTTGCCTTCAGCCTTGAGCGTGATATCCTTCTTGCTTTCAATCGTGATATTCTCGGATTTTACATTCACGGTCTTGGCAGAGACGACAGAAATATCTTTTGTTGATTGTATTTCTATGGTTCCATCGCCATTCTTGACCAGTATGCTTACATAATTCTTGTCATCTGTTTCAATCCGTATCTCCTGTTGTTTATCATTTTCCTTATCACGGAAATAGATGGTGTTTCCACTCCGTGTCCTGATGGTTTTTTCAAAATTTTCATTATTGGAGCCACTGTCCCGGTTTTCATTCACGGAAATACTTCCCATGACAAAGGGTTTTGACGGATCATTCTCAGTGAAATTCACTATCACACAATCACCTATCTCAGGCGTAAAATGAAATCCGCGATTCTTTTTACCACCACCGGCGCTTGAGGTCATATTCTGCATCCAGGGCAGCGATGAATTATCCGCATCCTTCTGCCACATTAACTGTACCTTTATCCTGCCATATTTATCGGGGTCCTTGTTATCGATCACCCTGCCAATTTGAGGCTCAATAAATGGCCGCGTAAATGACGGTGGGGGTAAATACTCTGTTTCGGAAGGAATGGCTTCGAAATGGTTGGTGTAATTCCCAAGTCCGTCTGATGTATGCACCACATCCGTCACAAGGTATTTACCGATATTACTTTTATTGCTGCTGACATCCAGGATGCTTCCGACCTGCACGCCGGGATTATCACAATGCGCTTTTAATACAACCAGTTTGGAGGCTTCAGAACCCTTTCGCAACTTGACATAACTATCCAGGTGGGCTTTATCGATAATGTTTAACATGGCCGGTGTTTCTGCCTTCACCGAAAAAACATTGCCCGACTTTTTCAACGCATCATCGCCATATATACCCAGGCTGCTCAGATTAGCAGCCGATGTAGCAGCTAAATACTTATCATTCTCCTTCTTTAAACTATAGGCTTTTTTCTCGAAATTGACAGGCATGACCTTGACAGATAAGTTCATTTCAGAAATATCTTCAGGATAGGATACCTTGACAACCGGAAGGTTTGAAGGTTTCCCGAAAAACAGTTCCTTGCCATCATATATCAGCCATTCTCCGTAATCACAGGCCAATCGTTTGATAAAATCAAAATTTGTCTCATTATATTGGACCGTGTAGGGAATGGTTTGTTTAAAGTTGGCCGGACTCACATTAAACTTCAACACATTGCCAGCAACTTCCTCTGAGACTTTGGTGATGATCTGGCTGAGTTTTTTTTCAAGGAAAGAGGAACAATTCTTATTGGTTTCAAGCAGGATACTCGGGCTGTAACCTTTGATGATCATATTGCCAGGGTCCTTGTGGGTGTTCGACATAACGATCTCTGTAATAATGCCCTTAAAAACCTTGTCCGTATGGTTTTGCATGATCTTATACATATCATCACCGAACGTGATGGATATGGATTTACCGAGATATTCCTGGTATTTGCTGATTGGCACACTGCTCGTACCACTCTTGACATCGTGATTAAATCTCACCTCAAAATAATGATGACCATTAATTTGCTGATGAACACTTAAGGAAGTAAAAGGGGACACCTTTAACGATCCGTCAATAAGAATTTCCAGGTTGATTTGCTGAGCCACTATATTGTATATTTAATGTATGAGAATTCTGAAAGAACATTTTTGAATAACGAACAAACTTTGCCAAACATATTCGCAGCAAATATTATTGTTTGCCTGTAAGACAGTAGACAAAGTGATATTGAAGTGAGCAGGGTTCATAAGACACCACAACTCAAAAAGTTTAACCTGAGTGGTTTTGGCTCAAGGGGATACTCCATGCTGAAGTACCATTCCAGGGAATCATTTACTATTTACTAAATACTGGAATAGCTTGAATCTTCAATCCACTCATATCATCACAGCGGAACTCACAAATCCTGGTGAAACCGCTTGACCGATAGGTCTGAAATACCCCTGTATCCAGGGCCACTCAGGCTTTAACCATTTTTATTTAAGCTACAGGCCATTCATTCGTATGAGTGGCATTTCCGACTTTCAATTCACGCGCGGAAATGGTAAAACTGATGTGCATCGGCGAACCACCGGTTGCCTCAATGGATTCATTGAAGGCTATTACATAACCATCCGTGTAGGTGAGTTCCTTCATTTTTGCGCCATCTTCTTCCCGTTTGAAAAAGGTTACAGTGCCGCTTATCGGCTTATGCTTACTATTGAGCATTGATTCCAGAACCGTCGTATCCTCTGTAGATTCTATACTACAGCTCAGGGTTCCTCCATAAACAACAGAGGAGGGACGACCTTTGTGATCAACATCCCGTGAAAAAGAAAAACTGCACGATAATAAATCGTATTGTTTTGATCCGAAATAAAGACTGGCTTTGAATGACATAATTTTGTTTGTTAAATTGTTTGATTAAGTTAAAGTTTAAAGAATTTCTATAATTGCTTAGTTTCTGTATCCCAATTGGTTCCATCATCTCCCTTGGTTCCATCCAGTTTCAGCATAAAGCTTTTTGCAGGGAAATATGGCGTGATGTGTATATCCAGGTGGATCTTGTCTTTTACAACATCATCTTTTTCAAACCTTTTGATAGAGAACTTTTCTATCAGGTTATTAGGTCCGCATATCTTGTCCAGGAACTTCACGATTTGTTCCCTTAGATCCTTTTCGGTCAGACTTGTCCAGTTTTCAAAGGCCCTTCTGTTCAGGAAATCTATCAGCACCTTGTTGATATAATCAAATACCCTGACCACAGAATAGGTTTGCAATCCAAGGTTATCCCCGTTGAAAAGTGTTTTGGCGGAAAAAGCCATCACCTTTCCATACTCATTCACCATGGGTACAAGTCCTATTTTATCCAGGTTGGATATTTCACTTTTCTTCAATTCGAATTTTACGCCATCCACATCATTCATTCCACCATGTTTTTTACCTGCTGTCACCTGGGACATCAAAGTAGTGTACATTTTTCCGGCCAGGGCGGATGAAGGAGGGATCATCAGGTCATCTTCCTCACCAAGCTCTGCATTCTTGCTTCTGCCAACCAGCCAGTTACAGGCCATTATGGCATTGCTCTTATATATATCACCGCCTGAGAGGTTGGCCGCTTCGAACAAATCCACAACGTCATCACAATTATCCAGGTTCTCAAAATCCGTCACCATCATGACTTTATTTGCGAAGGCAAGCTTGGCCCATTTTTCAACTACTTTATTGGAGCCTAAATAGCCCGGAATGCACATGATTGAATAGTTGTCCCTGAGATCAAGCCTGTCATAATTCTGTTTGAGCTCCTGGGATATGGCATCAAAAAATCTTGTATTATCCAAATCCTGTAACTGTTCCATGGAAGCATTCAGGATGGTTACATTTTTCAATTTATCGGATTCGGTGTTCTTATAAAATAGTGCAAGGGAGCGGTAAGATTGTTCCAAATTCTTGGAGGCATCAATTGCATTCTTAAGGTTTTTCTTTAACAACTTTCCTGCATTTTCACCTTTTTCAGCAGCCTTTGCGGCCATCTCATCTACCGTACCTGCCTCGCTCAGGAGAGCCAACCATAAGTTCAGTTTCTTCTTCAATTCAACGCGTTCAGCTTTCTTTTCCGCATCAGATAAAAATATCTTTTTACGGGCTTTTCGCTCCGGGTTCATATTCTGGGCGCCATCAATGGCTCCCTCTACAAAATCAAACCCGCCAAATTTGGTTAAACTGTTTACGGATTGCTCAAGAGATTGAGCAGGATTGGCAAGGCGTTCCTGTGATTTAAATTCTTCTTCCTGTGGGGCGGTTTCTTTTTCAGACATAAGTGTAATGTTTTAATAGTTATTGATTTAGATTAATTATGCGCTCTCTTCCAATTCCTGTATCATGGCCTGTAAGGTCGCAATAAAGGCTGCCTTTGACTCGTTGTTTTCCGTCACAACTTTCATCAACTTATTGGTCTTCAATTGTTTAACAATTTTTTGGTATTGTTCTTGCTGGATGTTCAAATCCTGCAGAAAGGCATTCTGGGCCACAATGTTCTTTGTACCAAAATCTCCAAGATTGCCAAACCTGATTTCCTCTTCCTTGGTTGAACCATCATCTTTTTCAAATTCAACAGAAACCTTAGGCTTGAAATGTTCAAAAACATCTTCTACAGTTTTCAGGTCATAAACCGGGACCGGTTTCACGGGGTCATCATTCGTTAATTTCTGAACAAATAATGTCTTGTTCTGTTGTAAATCAGCCATCGATTCCGAGGCGTCCATGGGCACGTCATTGCCACCTACTCCATATTCGTACATAGTTTTTATTGATTAAGTTTTCAACATTAGCAGTTTTTTTGTTCAAAAACAAATTTTTTTTTTAATAAAATTAATATTACAAAAATATCATGCCTCACTGGCGCGAACAACCTTCCATTCAAGCTCACCGTCCTTGTCAAGCGAGACTTTTACAGTATCCCCCTTGGCTACCTCCCCGGAGACTATCATTTTTGAAATCGGCCTCCGTAAAAAGGTCCGGATAACCCCTGATATCTGCCTTGCACCGTACTTCGGCGTGAATCCAGTAAGGGCAATTTTCGCCTTGGCATCATCAGCCAGTTCCAGGTTGATTTTTAACTTATCCAGGCTTTCCAGAAGTGATTTCATCTGTATGTCCAGTATTTTGACCACATTTTGCTCGCTGATAGGTGCAAACGGTACAATTTCTGTCAGTCGCGCCAGAAATTCAGGACGGAAATGCTTGGTCATTATCTCCATCAACTGGGAGGACTTCGGTATCACATCCTTGGCAAATTCTTCAACAATCCATTCACTGCCTATATTGGAAGTGAAAATAATAAGCGCATTGCTGAAATCCCCTTCCTTCCCAAGCCTGTCATGCATTTTTCCTTCATCCAGTATCTGGAGAAAGATATCAAAAACTGATGGATGCGCTTTTTCAATCTCATCAAACAATACAACTGAATAAGGCTGCTGTCTTATTTTATTGACAAGCATTCCACCTTCTTCATACCCTACATATCCGGGAGGTGCACCATAAAGCAATGCAGCTGAATGTTCCTCCTTAAATTCAGACATGTCAAAACGTATCATCGCTTTTTCGTCGTTGAATAAAAAGTCGGCTACCGATTTAGTCACCTCTGTCTTTCCCGTACCCGTAGGACCTAAAAGGAAAAAGGAACCTATGGGTTGTCCCGGTTTATTCAATCCGCTCCGCGATTCTACCACGGCATCCGCCAGGGCTTTTACAGCGTGATCCTGCCCTACTACCCTCTTTTTCAATATCTCCGCCATCTGCATCAGTTTCGTTTGCT
>JANWHK010000161.1 GCA_025450395.1 Bacteroidia bacterium | reverse complement strand
TCATTGCCTTTCCATTGCTCATTTTTTACATGATCAACCAGCCGGCTGCCAGGTTATTTAAAATACAAACAGGCCATATCGTATGGACGGTGGTATTGCCCATCATACTTATTGCCATGCTGGCCGCCCCGCTCGGTGTTAAAGTCGCCCATAAATTATCTTCAAAAACCCTTTTAACCGTTTTTCTGACCTTTGTCATCCTGACACTGGTCAAAACCTTGTTTTTTTAACGCAATGAATTCCCCCTTTGAAGGGGGATTAAGGGGGATGTTTGCAACGTTTCCACCCTTTCGGTGTCTTAACAGTATGAAGCACTTAATAATGGCATTCTGCCTGGGACTGATCTCCTTTTATGGATGCAAGCATAAGGAAGAGCCCAGGACCATGAACATCCAAATCGGTTCACCTGCAGCCGGATCTCAATTCGACAAGGATGATACAGTCTGGATGACAGCATTCGCAAGTTCCAACCTGCCCCTGCAGGTCATCAACCTGAAATTGAATAAGGCCAGTAATGATTCCCTGGTCTATTTCAAGCAAATACGTACAGGCAGTATCTCAAGCTTTATTACAGAGTACTTTATCAATGAATTTAACCCGCATGCAGACCTTGTGATGACTGTACAAACTACAGATGACGATGGTAATGAGACCGGTAAAAAACAGGTCAATTTTCATTGTCACGCGCATTAAAACCAGAAAGAATTGATATAAACTGGCCCATTTTCCATTTTTTTGTTTTATTTTGCATGCAATCATGAAACAATCTCTTTTAAAAACTGGCTTTATTCCTGCCACAATCCTTGTATTGCTTTTATCATTTACTTATGAGGATGTCATCACTTTTGAATTCATCTCCCCTCATGCAAAATCTGTTTACAAAGTGAGGGATACTGTATGGATAAAAGCCAATATCAATTCAACAGGTGCCCTACACAATGTCAACATCAAGGTGATCAACCTGAAAGACAGCTCCGTGGTGTATTCAAAACAAATACATTCGCACAGCACCATGCTGACTGTCCAGGAGTTTTACATCAACCCTGTGGTTGAAAAAGCGGACATGCTGCTCAGTATTTCAACGACCGGACATGAAGGCAAGGAAACGGCCCGGAGTGTCATAAAATTTAAATGCCTGGCGAAAACGAAAAAGAAATAGCATAAAAAAACTCTCAAACCACTACAGTTTGAGAGTTTTTTTTAAGGTCCGAATATTTATTTCAGCAGAACTTTGGCGAATCGGTCCCTGCCTTTATCCTCTGTATAAATATAAAATTCATTCGCATTACTACCCCATACAAAAATTTCAGTAGAAGGAGGAGGAACAAATTGAAGATTTCTTTCCTGGATTGGTGCAAAACAATACTCTTCATTGACAAATATCAAACCATGCTTAATTTTACCATCAGACAAGGCTACAGTTGAATAAACAAAATGGCTGCCATGTATTTTTGTCATGCTTTTTAGGTCTTTGGGTTCAAAATCGGCTTTATTATAAATTTCCATGTTTTTTTCATTCTCATTATTTAATATATAAATTGCCTTATCGGTAGCAACCGCTATATATTGTTTAAAAACATGCTTGAAATCATTTAAAGTCAGGTTGTTTCTTAAAGGTGTATTTTTTACCCATTCAAATTTACCACTTGCATTCAATTTCGCCACAATCACGTCCATATATTCATAAACATAGGAGTAACTTGAAATACTGTACTGGTTATTATTTGAAACCCTTGTTTCTGAATATTGTTCACCGACATAATAAACATCTGTTCCTACGTGGAATATATAGTCGAGTTTATATTTATAGAATTTGGATTTTTTTGCACTTGATTCCAAAGCTGTCAGTATTTTATCATCAAATATTTTAACGGCCTGTGATGCGATGGTCCAATCCACAGTATTCATTGTAAAACTAAAGATGCCGACTTTAACAAGATCCGAGCCTTTTCTTTCAATGACATCCTTAACAAACCCCCCAATCACGAGCTGATTGTTTGTACCCATTGAAAACTCAACATCCTTGACAAGATAATCCTCTTCAAAGGTAAGCTCTGTTGTTTTTGGCTCCTCTGATTTTGCTTCAAGCATAGACACTGCTGCTTTATATCGTTTGATCTTATCCGTTGAATTTTTTGCATAATAAGAAGTCGCGTAATAGACATTGTCATTATCATCGAGGTGCAAGCCAATAAATCCAATATCATTATCGGTGTCCGGGCCAAAAGCAAAAGTGAATATTGGCTTGATTTTGCCACCAACTTTTCCATCTACCCGTTTTTCCCAGATTTTTTCCATCTTACCGGCAGCAAAGAGTATAAAATCTGTTTTGTACTTGTCCTCCCTGTTCTCCTTGTGAAATGCCTTGACCAGGAACTTGGTTTTGCCCGGATTCTGGTAAATCTCAAAATCAACAAATTCGAAGTGATCCGAACTGATGTTGAGTATCTCCTGTTTTTTAGCCGAGATCTTTCCATCAGAAGACACTGATTGAAAATACAGTGACATTTCCTTTGCTTCCTTGTCATAACTGCGGATGAATATATAGACTGTGCCGGATGCATATTGCACATCTTCTATTTTAGTCCGCCTTTCGCCATCCATTGTCAGTTCTTTCGAGAATTCGGGTTTTAACGTAGCCTTGCTGTATTTTTCAACAAAGTAAGAAGTACCTTTCCCTGCACTCCTGATACGGTAACAATAAAAGCTCTTGTCGTCACCACCCAGCATACGATTCATCCTGTTGTCCCGGTCATTGTCTAGTTCCGGGCCATTTTTAACTTCAACCTGTGCCATTAAAAGCATGGAAGAAAATAGCATTGTTGTAAAGAAAAATAATTTTTTCATGAAATTTGGTTTGTTTTTAGGTTATTCGGACAAATATATAATTTATAACCGAAAAAAAAAATTGCCTTTTATCCAAAAAGAATAAGATTTCATTCCTGTTGAAAATTCCTATTTCAATATCAGTTTTGTGAATCGATCCAGGTCTTTATTTTTGGTATAAACAAAAAGCTCATTTGGCCTGTCCATTACAAATATTTCAGTGTATGCAGGTGGGACAAAATTGGGATTTCTCTCATGTACCGGGTCAAAATAGTACTCCTTATTATGAAATATCAGGCCGTGCGCAGTGCTGCCACTATCCAGTGAAACCGAAGTGTAAACAAAATTACTCCCAGGCATTTCACTTATACTTCTCATGTCCTTAACCTTAAAATCCGGTTTCTTATAGATCTCCAGATTTCCTTCATGTTCGTTATTTAATATGTAGATAGCATTGCCGGTGGGTACCGCAATATATTGTTTAAACACATGCGGATAATTGTTCAAGGTCCTGTTAATCCTTAAAGGAATCCGCTTTATCCATTCAAATTTACTTCCGGAATCCAGTTTCGCTACAATCACGTTCCTGTATTCATAAAAATACGTTGTTGTTGTGATAATAGTGTCTTTTGCTGCCATGTGAATAGTGTTTTTCACCGAAACTACTTTTTCAGCGTATTGTTCGCCAACATAAAAAACATCGTTTCCAAGCAGGAAGACATGGTCCAGTTTATATTTGAATTTCCGTGATTCTATTCCATCTGATTCAAGTGCTGTTAAGAGGTCATTATCAAACCTCTTGACTACCCGGGATAAGATCTCACCATTTGAAATATCCATTGTAATGCTGAACATGCCAACATTTGCCAGGGTATCTCCCCTGCGCCTGTAACGATCACTGATAAACCCGCCCAGCAGCAGTTCCTTTTTTGGTGTAATGGAAAACCTGACATTATTTATCATGTCATATACTCCAAATGAAAGCTCTGTGGTGTTTGGATGTTCAGATTTTGCCTCAAGTATTGAAATAATTGTCCTGTATGGCTTGTCCCGCTCGGATATACTATCATTATATTCAGAAACAGCATAATATATGTTATCGTCATCATCTAAATGTAAACCAATAAACGCGTCGTCAAAGTGCCCGGATACCCATCCACCCCAAACCCCATGGTATGAATTGCTATCGGCCCTTACTTTTGTGTCCATCCGTTTTTCCCATATCCTTTGCATGTTATTGGCTCCCAGCAATATAAAATCCGTTTTGTAGTTCTCTTTCATGCTCTTCTTTTGAACCACGCTGATGAGGAATTTTGTCTTGCCGGGATTCTGCAGGATTCCAAAGCCAACAAATTCATTATTGCCGGAGCTCACACTGACGAGTTCTTCCTTATTGGTGATAACTATACCTGCCGGGGACATGGATTGGAAATACAATGACATTTTATACGCAATTTTGTCATAGCTGCGAATGAATATATATATCTTACCCCCTGCATACTGTACATCTTCTATTTTGTCAAGCTCCTTTAATTTTATATCCAATTCCCTTGAGAATTCCAGCTTTAATGAGGTCCTGTTGTATTTTTCAATGAAATAAGAAGTGCCTCTGCCCCTGCTGCGGACGCGATAACAATAAAAACTGTTTTCATCACCTCCCAGCATGCGATTGAATTGGTTGTGGCGATCATTCTCTAATTCAGGGCCATTTTTAAATTCAACCTGTGCCATTGAGAGCATAGAGGAAAACAGCACTGTTCCCAATAAAAATACCTTTTTCATGAAATTGATTTTTAGCTTATTGGACAAATATAGAATTTATACCCAATAAATCACCTTTTATCAAAAAACACAACCGGTTTCCTGCTTAATTCGGGAAACTGAAGTTTATTGATGGTGTCTACTTCTTCAAATTTTACCTGTGGCGCCACACGCAATTTAGCCCTGAAATGGTCCTTAATATCCTTTTCAAAATTCTCGGGAACATTTTCACAACCAATACGTATAAGGATCTCATCCGTGCCAATTTCATTGGTATATACTTCTACAATATAATTCACCACGCCGTCTATGTTATTTAAAATATCATACAGGGCTGGCGGATAAAGCGTGGTTCCCTTATACTTGATCATCTGTTTTTTACGACCGACAATAGGTCCCAAACGGATTGTCTTCCTGCCACATTTGCAAGGTTCGGTATAATGATGACACAGATCGCCTGTCTTAAACCGCAATAAGGGCATGCCTTCCACACCCAGGGTGGTGATGGTGACCTCTCCCGCCTCGCCCTCTGCGACAGGCAAATTGTTTTCATCCAAGAACTCCACTATCACCAGTTCAGGATGGTGGTGACCACCCAGCCCTTCACTGCACTCTGTAAAGGCGGTACTCATCTCGGTGGAGGCATATGTTGAATACAATTTGATATGCCATTTGTCGATGATCCTCTGGCCCAGTGTGGTAAGGGAAAAATCCTGGTTGCGCAAGGCTTCCCCGATACAGATGGCCTTCTTGATATTTGTGGAATGATAATCGATGCCATTGGCTTCTGCATACTCGATCAGCTTTAACAGGAATGAGGGTACTGTCACAAATGCAGTGGGATTGATGCGCCTGATGGTATCCCATTGCAATTCGGGAATACCAGCACCTACCCTGACCACGCCGGCACCCAGTTTTTTTATTCCCATAAAATAAGCCAGTCCGGCCATGAAGCGTCGGTCCAGGGTCGTCATCAGCTGGAAAATATCTTCCGCTGAACCATCGGCACATATAAAGGATATACATTCATTGTAAGCCAGCCGTTCCAGGTCATTATTCGTCAATGGAAACGTGACGGGATCGCCCAATGTGCCGGACGTTGTTATATAATCTATGATTTTCAATGGAGGTACACATACAAAATCATCGTTTCGCTGTTGTATGTCATCCTTGCTTGTTACCGGTATTGTCTGCAGGTCCTCTAGTGTCTTGATGCCCGAAATATCAATATTGTTATCCTTGAACAGTCCTGAATAAAACTTTGAGTTTTTCTGGAGATATTCCAAAAGTACAGGGAGCTGGGTTTCCTGGAATTTTTTTTGTTCCGATAATGATTTCGTTTCTATTTCAGGTATCATTTCATTGATTTTTGTCCCTTGCATTTTATCTTGTCAATTTTTTGTGAGTTCGTTTATGTTATGCAGTATGGCCTCTTTCTCCTGCACCGTGGTAATTTCCTTTGTCAATGCCATTTTGTAATATTTTATTGCTTCGCCGTTATTCTCCCTGGATTTATAATAATTTGCAACTACAAAATAGGTTTCATAATATTCCGGATTGCTGTTGATGAAATCCTGGATTTGCTTATCACTGACGGCAGTTTTTTTCTTGTCTTTTGAAGCCTTGTTAATCAACTCACGGTAAGTCCTGAAAGTTACATAATTTCTATAACCGGTGGAATACAGGAAACTGTCAGCCGGTATGCTTAACTCTTTTTCATAAAGCTCCTTTTTGATTTTTAATCCGGGAGCTTCGGCAAAAACCTTATGGAGGTCATAGCATACAAATTGCCCCAACTGGTAAGGATTGGCGGAAACCCAAACCAGCAGCGCGGCAGGCTTGAAAATGACGGCGTGATGGGCATTTAACTGGTTAAGCGCTTTTTCATTGCCCATACCTATCTCCTTATCATCCATTCCCTGCCGGTTCCTAAGTATGTAGGCGGCATCAAAAACCGTCAATGATGAATCCCTGTTTAACAATTGTGTCATCCTGTTGAAGCGGTATAAAGAAGAACTCTTTAACTTGTTTTCATTGTTGATGGCATCATTTTTAAAAACGTCACCCTGGTAATGGTTGGCACAAATAATATAATCACTGTTCCCGGATATAAACAACTCGGTCCTGGAAGGTGTTTTTTCTATCGTTGCTGTCCGGTTATCCTCTACAGAGCCTATCAGGATGGATTCGGATACAAATACTTTTCTTTTTTTCGCGATTTCGAAAGCCTCCTGTATGTTTTTAGCGTATTGCAATATCTCTCTTGCCACCAGTGATATTGGGGTTGCGGCAGATGTAGGGATTTCAGATTTTGAGGCATTGATGGTCACTGTCAGGCCTTTTTCATTCATGCCTGAAAGGGTGCCTATCATGCCCGCCCAGGAAACCATCATCAATCTGTATCCTGATTTGGGCTTGATAAAATTAATGATCTTGTTTTCCGCAAAGGCGTCCCCTGCATAAAAATCAAAATTCCTTCCTATCAGCAGGGTGCTGTCACTGGTCTTGTCTCCCCATGCACCGAATGAAGTGCAGCCGACAGCCATATTCTTGTCCTGCAAGGCATGTCCAATGTCATGCGCCGCGTGATAATTGAGCATGCGGTGATACTTTGGCGCCATAAAATCAAACTTATCCGAAGCATAGAGGGATTCACCATAAATTTCCAGCTGGTATTCCTCAGTGACATATTCATCCAGGTTGCGGTTAAAAAAAGCGATGAAGTATTTCAGGTAACTCAACATCCATTGCGACGGGACCAGTTTCCTGATCTGGCCCACAAATGCTATTTCCTGCTTTTCTGCCAGTTCCTTATTCAGTTTCCCTTCTATTACTCCCCTTTCAAAACCGTCACCTTCCACATACATTTCCCACAAACCGGTTTCGCTCTTTTTAAGCCAGTTGTTATTGATGGTATAAAAATCAGGGGCAATTGTTACGCGTTCCAATTTTAATACTTCCTTGTTTTTGGGGACCGGCGCCTCAATCCTGACAGCAAAATAAAACCAGGTTACCAGTATAAGGAACAGTCCAAGAAACACAAAGAATATCCGGTAAGTCCAGCGCCAAATTTTTTTCAGTGTCTTCATTTCATTCTTTTAAAATTTTGTAGGTGAGGCTCATATACATTCAAAATTCCTGTATTAAATGCCCCATTTTCAATCATTTATTTGCAAATACAAAGGTAATGCGATAACTCTTATCATTCAAATACTTTTTATTTCGGGAGGAATATTTTCTTGATTGTATACACAAATCGCTACATTTGTTTAAATCCTGACAAAAATGAAAATAATATTATTTCCATTTCTTGGCATTATGATGCTGGCCGGTACGGGTACAAATGCCCAAAAAATTACTTATGGGGATGAAGCTATGACATTTCTTGCAGGTGAATCCTGCTTTAAAATCCAGTATAAATACCATGGCATGGTGGTTGGAGATGTAAGCGAAACTGTTTACAGGACCAATAAACGAAATTATTTAAATGAAAAGACCCCGGGTAAGGGAAATGAATGGGAAAAATCATGGATTGAAGCCAGAAGCAAGTATTATGAGCCCAAGTTTGAGGAATTATTGAACAAGTACCTTGCTAAAAAAGGAGTATCTGTAAGCAAGAATGATACGAGTGCAAAATACAGGATGGTTGTAAGAACGCTTAAAACTGATCCCATATATCCGGAAAGATATTATTATCCTTTTTATCCTTTACCATTCCCTCTTCATCACTATTCAACTTATAACCCAAATGTCGATTTTGAAGTTTCGTGGATAGAAATTGCTACAGATTCCCTCATGGCAAAGGTTGAAATGATTAATACTTCACACTTTGAGGGGGATTATTACATCGATAATTTTAAACCCTCCAAAAGTTTGGTCGACAGTTATGCGGTAGCAGGAAAAAAGATTGGCAAATTCATGTCTAACTCTATTCAGGCAATTAAAAAGGGAAGATAATTAATAAGGACTTAGAATATGTTTGCTCAGCCATAAAAAGTAGGCAAAAACCTCACTTGAAAACAGATGAAGAAGGACGCCACATTAAATAATTTTAGTAGTAAAACAAGGTTTTAAAATGTGCGGCTGGCTTGCAGGAAGCAGGTCCTTGTTTTTGCATACACGCTAGTAAACATGCAAAAACTATGAGCTGAGCGGTAAATTTTAAAACTGTAGTTTTCAATAAAATAATTTAGGTGGCTAGCGTTTTTGTTACTTTTTGCGCAATGCCAAAAAGTAAAAGAAGAAGTTTTTATACACTCAGGAATTTAACCTTATGTGCTTTGCATATTTCCTTTGCCACATCCCGTCCCGTTTTAATGGCTATAGGCAGACCACCACCCGGTTGGTTCCAGTGACTTGAATAATAAAAATTCTTCAATCCGGGCAAATGGAATCCCACCGGTGATTTTTCCAGGATGTTTTTTCCATTAAGCCATCCTTGTGTACTGCCTTTCCAGTTATTCGTATATCTTAAAAAAGTCGCTGGAGTGGCCACATCAATTTCCTCTATAAGATCTTTAATGCCACCTAGTTTCTGATCCAATATCCCGATTATTTGCTGTGTCAGTTCATCTTTGGCCGCCCTGTATCCAGGCCTGTTATTTTTCCTTATGTCAATCCAGAAATCCGCCTTTTTTGTGTAGAAGCTGACTGTAACGGATGTTTTCCCTTTTGGGGCCACTGTCGGGTCATAATTATAGATATGTATCTCAAACCGGTTATAAACAGTGCCATCAGGCGATACAAGTTCATTGTCGAGCGGAAACCTGAAAAAGTGCGGATACTCTGACAGGTCCTTGTCAATGCCGAATGAAAACTGCATGACGGAAAAGAACACTTCATTCAGTTTCAAATTCCGCAGGTCCATCATTTCCTTATTTACAAATTGTCCGTCAAGGGCATTGAATACCGTAAAATTCCAGTCAGCCGCCGATACGGTGATATCGGAAAGGTGCGTGACTTGATTTCTTACCAGCAATCCCGTGGCAACCCCGTCTTCGGTGAGTATTTTTTTTACAGGTGTATTGTAATGTACATTTCCTCCGGCGGCAGTGTACGTCTCTTCAATCTTTTTCGCGTAAGCCATGGACCCTCCAATGGGGTATCCTGCGCTTTTTTTGTCAAATACAGATAATGGCAAAGTCAACACCATCATGTTCACTTCATCGCCATCATATAGCAATTCAAAACTTTCTCTTAAAAATGCATTTTTAAACCGTTTGGCGTATGTGTAATTGGTCTTGTTCTTAAGTTTCATGAACCAGTACACGAATTCAAGGTAACGCATCATTTTTATACCCCTTAGCACCGACGGAAAAAACCGGATATCATCCATTATCGGAGGCAAATCAAACTTTTGCATGATGCGCATGGGTTTTATGAATTGCCTGATCGCCCTGGTATCCTCGGGCGCGAGATCGATCATGTATTTTTCGAGACGGGTAAGATTGGTGTAGAGCTTAAAGATTTTACTGCCATACTTATTGATATTGTCCTTGACCCCCACTTCAACCCGTATATCATGGTTGTAAAATTCTATGTTTTCCATATCCAGCAATTCGTTCCATATCTTGTAAAATGAACTGCCTTTATCTGAACCCAATATCCAGTGCGCGCAACTGTCAAAAATATATTCCCCCTTTTTCCAGCTGGTGCATAATCCTCCCGGAATGGAATGTTTTTCAAAAATTTCGGTGTCAAAACCGCTTCTCTGTAAGTAAATTCCTGCTGTTAATCCGGAAATTCCCGCTCCAATAATATTGATTTTCAATTGATTTTTTTCATAACGGAAACGGATTAAATATTACTTTATTCAGAGTTCATCCCTGCCTGACCTTTTAAGTTCGGCATCGGATGCTTTGCGCATTTTTATAATAGATGCCAATGATTTGACAGCCTTTTCATGTTTCTTGACAAACGGGTTATCCAGGTCCCATACATAACCAGCCAAAACCGAACAGATTTGTTTCTTGATTTCGGGGTCCTGGTTGATTGAGAAAAATATATGCTGCAGATCCCCGTCATACCATCCCGCGACATAAGTCCTGAATGTATTGATTCCCTGCATCATGTAATCCGTGTATTCTTTTTGCCAGTCGACAGGTTCTTTCCTGAAAAATTTACCTATCAGTTTCCCGGCCTTATTGCCCGATTCCATGGCAAATGTCACGCCCGATGAAAAGACCGGATCCAGGAATTCCGTAGCATTCCCAACCAATACAAATCCATCGCCAAACAGTTGTTTGGTGGAAATGGCATACCCTTCAATTGAACGCGGTTCAAATATCATTTCAGCATCCCCGAAACGGTCTCTTGTATGTTCATCACTTTCAATAATGCCCCTCATCCTTTCTACAGGATCTTGTGAAAAGTCCTTGAAAAATTCCGGGTCGGCAACAAATCCTACAGAAGTATTCCCGTTTGAAAAAGGGATAATCCATATCCAGGTGCGCTGCTCGTGCACGATCACTGTAATCCTGTTGCCATCAACGCCTCCCGGGCGCTTCAAATCCTTGAAATGGGTAAAATGGGTTTTACGCGGTTCAAAATTAGACGGCTTATCTAAATTGAATAAACGGGGCATCACCCTGCCGTATCCACTGGCATCCACAATAAAGCGTGCCTTGATCTCCTTTTTATTGCCTTCATGGTCTGTTACATAAGTTGTGGAATCCGTGCCGTCAAACCTGATGTCGGTGACTGTTGTCTGGTATTCAACTGAAACCCCCATGGATTCAACTGTGTCAGCGAGTATCTTGTCAAAATCGGCACGCGGCACCTGCCAGGTCCATGTCCATCCGCCTGAAAACTGGTTGCTGAAATTAAAATCACTTACCTCATTTCCACGAACAAATTTAGCCCCGAATTTCTCCTGGAATCCTCCCTTTTTAACTGCTTCAAGTAAACCGGCTTCCTCCAGGTGATCCATTACGCGTGGCAGAAGGCTTTCACCAATGACAAACCTTGGAAATTTTTCCTTTTCCACGATTTTTACCTTATAACCCTGCTTGTTGATTATTGAGGCAGCGATACATCCCGCCGGACCTGCTCCTATCACCAATACATCTACATCACTATTCATTACGCTTTATTTATTTTGTTTATTAAATTATTTTGTCCAATAAATGCACCACACGTACGAATGGCGCCAACAGTTACACCTAAGACACCATGCATGCTCAAATTTTGTCCTGTAAAAAACAAATTGGGTATTTTGGTGGTAGGGGATATAAAGGTCCTCACAGGGTCCTTGTAATCCTTTGCAATGCCATATAAGCTCCCGTCCTTTGTGCCGATATAATCACGATAGGTAAGCGGTGTTGCTGTGGTGTACGATTTGATGCATTGCCTGATATCAGGGAATTTTTTTTCAACCTCATCAAGAAGCCTTTCCGCCCTGTTGATTTTAAACTCCTCGTAATCATCCCCCCTTTTATCGCGGTTATGTGGAATGGTAGCGAAAGAATCTTCCCATTCTTTCACCTCTTCCAGTTGCATATAGCTTAATATGGACATGCTGTCGGCATACTCACCGGGTTTTGATGACTTAGGTATAAAGATGCAATAGCCATCAGGCCAGTCCTTGCCTGTTACATGCGCGCTCGACCATACATCATCCCGTTTGTAGTGATAAAAATTGTTGTTGCGGTATTTAAACGTGTTGGGTTTTAAAACCACATCCAGGATAAAGGCGGAAGTGGAGTTCTTTAAACCCAATAAGCGATGGCGGTACGCATTCTTTAATTTATCCGTTTCGATGATCTCCATGGTATTTGCAGGATGTATATTGGAAATAAAATGCTTGCCTTCCACTATTTCTCCATCCTTCAATTCCACATGGCGTATAAAGCCATCCTTCTCGACAATTTTTACAACCTCGGCATAATTCCTGATTTCACCACCCTGTGCCTTGATGTTCCTGCTTAAATGGCGCTCTATCTGTGCACCTCCATCTATACATTTATAGGAACTTTCGATGTATGTATTCACCACGAGTGCATGCACGTAAATGGGCGTCTTATGTGCTTCACCTGCATACAGCGGGTTTGAACCGGCAAGTACATTCTGTAATTTTACGTCGTCTGTAATGGAGGCGATATAATCACTGGCACAATCGTCCAGGTATTTGATTCCGACACTAGGGGAATTGTTTTCCTTCAGTTGATACAACGGAAAATAATCACATACCTCCTGTATTTTATTTACATACGTCTTTATTGCTTCCCTTTCCTTTGGAAACTGTGCGGTTAATCGCTCTACAAAATTATCATATCCCTGGGCATGCTTATATTCCACAGGGTCATTGTCGAAGGTAATGACGTCAAACCCGTCTTCATCCATTTTGTGAAGTTTTAGTTTATCCATGATATCAAAATACTTAAAACACTGATTCAGATTCTGGCCCTCATCCAAACCGCCAATGTAATGTATACCTGTATCAAAAATCGCCTTATCCCGGACAAAAATCTGCAGGCTGCCTCCCAATTGCCTGTTTTTTTCAAGTACACAGACCTTGTAGCCTTCCTTGCTCAACATATAAGCGCTTTCCAAACCACCTAGCCCACTGCCTATAATTACGAAATCATACATCGACTTTACCTGCTTTTTTTAATGATATATATGATATTGGAAGTCCGTTTGGTGTTGTCAATGCTTTCAATGTGCAAACCATATCGTTCAGCAATATTAATTATAAATTCTCCTGATACAAACTCTAATTTATTTTTTGTCTTGTTGAACCCGAATTTTGTTGAAAAAAACTCGGTATACTGGGTACCTCTGTGCCTGTTTTTTAAACTGTTGTCCGCATCCCTGATTAGTATCATGCCATTCTCCTTCAAGGCTGAAATACATTTCACCACGAGTTTTTCCTGTTCCGCCTGCGGTAAATAATGCAATATATCACTCAGTATAAATGCATCACTTTCAGGTAGTTCACATTCAGTGGCATCGGCTGCAAAAAAGGAAATATTTTCGTTTTTGGAAACACAGTGGTTTGCCACAATGATCTTATCCTCGTCATAATCCATTCCAATCACCTTGCGGTCTACACTCGTAAAACTCAACATATAGGGCAGGAAACCATACCCACAGCCAATATCCGTGATGGTTCCCTTTTTGGGCAACAAGGATTCAAAAAGCTTGTATTTCCCTTCCAGCCTTACCTTTATTTTCATGTACCACTCAAGGAACGGGCCCTTATAAAGGTAGTTTTTTACAAGTCTATCATAATAATAATCAACAGTTTCTATTTCCTGACGCATTTTCGTATATTCAGCCTTGAAATATTTGCTGATAGTCTTGGTGCACGCTGCAAAATTATCACCGAATGACTTATCCGTGGAAAGTATCCTTGGCAGGTACTGAACCGTGATACTGCCTTTTTTAAGCAGGAAACTGTCATCCTTTCCCTGTACAAATGCGGTTCCGTGAAAAATAATGGGGACAATATCGAGGTCCAGCTTTTCCGCAATATAGAACGCCCCTTTATGAAAACGACCGATTGTTGGAGTTTCTGACCTGGACCCTTCCGGGAAAATCACGATGGAATAACCTTCCTGTATCAGGCCCCTTATCTTGTCGAGGTTTTCTTCGTAACCGGCCGCCTTGGGAATAAAACCGCCCAAACGCACAATCGGACCCATAAAAGGATTGTCCCATACCCAGTCATTGACCATCAGTATCAATTTGGGATTCAGGGACTGCATCAGCAATGAATCAATGACGGAATGATGATTGCAGATGACAACTGCAGGTTTTTCAAAATTCTCATGGTGCGCATTTATCACTTTTTTGCTCACATGAAGATTGACATAGATCATGGACCAGCTGAAAGAACTTCTTAAGCGGTGGAAAATCCTTTTCCTTATCCTGAGGGGGACCGGCAACAGTTTCATGGTGATAAAACCGATGATCATCATCATTATGCAACCCACACAAAAATACCCAAAAGCAAAAATGGATTGTAAAACAGTCAGGAAGGTGAAGGGAACGCGCTTTTTAGCCGTACGGTTTGTTACAAAGAATTTAAACAGGGCGGGTTGTATGGTGTTGGATACGAGTACAACGGAGAACATCCCGATAATGGAGATCAGGCCTATGGATTGCAAGGCCGGGTGTTGTGCAAATACAAGCACGCCAATGCCGATGATGGTAGTTGTGGCTGACAGGAATATGGATGTCCTGTAACTGTTCAGGACCTTCTGGCCGGTTTTGTATTCTGTTTGAAGTGCATCCGTGATGAATATGCTGTAATCATCACCCAATCCAAAAATAAAGGTTGAAATGATGATGTTGATGATGTTGAATTTCATGCCGAAAATACCCATTAACCCCAGTATGATCAGCCAGCTTAATACCATTGGCACATAGGTGATGAAAGCCAGTTCAAGACTGCCGTAGGATATGATGAGGACAATCAATACCAGCAATGAGGTGATGGTGAGTATCAGGTTAAAATTATCCTTGATGATCTGCACAAAACGGTTGGTCAGGAACTTCTTGTCAAAAACCACCAGGTTATCATCGTCCTTGAATGAATTAAACACTTTGTCTTCGTTTTCTCCTGTACATTTCAAGATCGTTATAATGGTGGTTTCATCCTTGCCTTGTGAGATATAATTATCAAGGATGGTGGTTTTCACATCATTGAAGGCCGATATCTCAATTGGGGAATAAGTGGTGTCGAGTTTTGAATAAAATTCAGCGAAAGCATCCGGCTTGAATTTATATGCGGCACTTTTAGTCACCAGGTCTTCCCGCAGCTTTTGCTTTTTGGAGTTTGTCCAGAAATTTTCCCAGCGGTCTATCCGCCTTTGCTGTTCAGCTTTTGATAAGAGGATATTATGAACACTTGAATACTTGATAATGGTACCATCCTCCTTTAATTTTTCCAGTACAGGAATGTTTTTTTCACTTTGTTCAAGCGCTTCATCCAGGGTTTTTCCGCTCGATACAAGATAAACACTCTTAAGGGCTACATTGCTGATGGCATTGAGGTTCTTTTCAGCTTTCGCGGTTTTTTCAGACAGATAATTCATTTTCATCATATCATCTTCAAAACCGACCTTGCCGGCAGTAAATAAGGAGACGACACTGAGGAGGAGAATGAATACAATTAAATACCTGTTGTTTTCAAAAGGGTAAGACGAGATCCTTTCTAGCAGGCTCGACCTGTGTCCCGTTATATCCTTTGGTTTGGTTAAAGCGATGATATGCGGGAAAAATACCAGGATGAACACAGCGGCACCCAATAAGCTGAAGGCCGCAAACAAGCCGAAATCCTGCAATGCCTCTGATTTGACAAACAAGAGACTCAGGAAGGCTCCTACGGTGGTAATGCCTCCTATTGTCAGGGGAAATGCGAGGTCGCGTATGGTTTGTTCTACCGATCGCGTATGTTTATAATGGTTGTAAAAATGAATGGAGAAATCGATGGCTATACCCAGTATGATGGACCCTGCGCCCAATGCAATGGCTGATACCTGTCCCCTTACCAGGTGCAACATGGCCAGGGAAAACAGGCCGCCAAAAACAACCGGGATAAACAATATAAAAAATGCAGAAACACTCCTGAAGAAAAGCGAAATGAACAGGAACAGGATAATGATGGTCATGCCCACTGTCAGCCTGACATCCGCCTTAATCCTGTCAGCATTGCCGACGGCTACAACAGCGCTTCCGAAATATTCCGCAGTCACCGAATCCTTGTTCTGTCTTGATGCCTTGTCGATGGCACTGTCAAGAAAAGACAGCAAAACCTTGTTCTTGTCTGTTTCAGAAGCTTTTGGTCCGGGTGAAATAAAACACAAGAGGTGTTTTTTGTCCTTTGTTAAAATATAACCGTCGTCGAGGTCAAAATTATTGTCGAACTGCAGGTTCTCAAGGCCTTTAAGCGCATAAGGACTGATGCCGATCGGATCCCTGAGTACATTTTTCTTCAGCACCATGCTGGTGGGTGAAAGCAGGGTCATGTAATTCTTTTCCAGTGTAAAATCCAGCTGTTC
>JANWHK010000160.1 GCA_025450395.1 Bacteroidia bacterium | reverse complement strand
CCCCGGTTGGATTGTGCGGCGAATTGATGATGATCATGCGCGTCCTGATACTGATAAGTTTTTTTATCTGTTCCCAGTCGATCTTGTATTCAGGATACATCATTTCATAGATGATGGCCTTGCCTCCTGCCAGTTCAATCGCTGGAATATAACTGTCGTATGCAGGTTCTATAACGATCACTTCGTCGTTGTCCTTCACAAGGGCATTGATGGCGGCAAATATGCCTAGCGTAGCACCAGGTACAATTGTTATTTCCTTTTCCGGATTGTAAACAGCCGAATAAAGTTCTTCCGTCTTGATGGCAATCCCTTCCCTCAGTGACATCAGTCCGGGCATCGGGGCGTATTGGTTATGACCATTACGGATGGCCTGGTTGACAAGGTTTTTTAATTCATCCGAACAATCAAAATCAGGAAAACCCTGGGCGAGGTTAATGGCCTTATGTTCTTGCGCCAGGGCCGACATCACCGCAAATATGGATGTGCCAACGTGGTGTAGTTTGTTGTTGATGTTCCCCTCGAATTTCACTTCGGACAAAGATATATGACATTCAACAACAAAAAAAATAATTCATCCCACTTCAATGCAAATAAGTGGAATAATGTAATAAAAAACATGAAAAGTGTAAAACTTACAGAAGCTTGAACAATGAATTTTGCATCACATTCATTCAGACAACTGACGCAAAGCACTGCCCAGGTCCGTATCGAGTATGGCATATTCATAATTATCAGACCAGCCCGTTTTTAATGGCAGTTTTTGCCTGCACCGGCCTTCTCTCTGCATACCAGCTTTTTCAAGCACCCTTACTGACCTGCTGTTCCCTACAGCGCAGCCGGCTTCTATCCTGTGAAGGCCTAAATCCACAAAAGCAAAATCAATTACACATTTTAATGCTTCTGTGGCATATCCTTTTCCCCAGTCATCAGGATGTATTTTATAAGACACTTCTCCTACCTTATATTTTGGCTTGCCCAACCTCAATGTAATCAATCCTATCATGTGCTCCTCCTCTTTCAATTCAATCAGGAAAGGAAAGGATTGTTGTTCATTATATTCATCTACCCAGCCATGGATTATTTCACTTGTCTTCTCTTCATTTTCAGGTATGCCCGCTGTATTATACCTGTCGGTTTCCTGCAATGAAAGTAATTGATGAACAGACTCAAGGTCAGAAGTACCCACAGGCCTTAACTTCAATCGCTTCGTGAAAAGTACCAGCTCATCTGCACTTTCATTCATATCAGGTATTGTTTTTGAGTCGCCCATTCCTTTATTTTTAGTTCAATAATCATGGGGTCATATACATCCTGCTATCTTTCAATAGCAAGGCATTGTACGGCCTTGTACTGAGGTGAATCAATTTCTATAAAATACAGGCCTGAAACCTCGTTCAATTCGATGACACCCTGACTAAATGCCTGGTAAGATTGCTCAAACACAATACGTCCGGAAATATCCATGACCCTCACAACTGCATTTGCACATTCAACAGGCAATACAATCTCAAATATCCCCCTGCCAGGATTCGGCATGAGTTTAAAAGCAGGTAGCTTATGACTTTCAAGTCCTACAATACTGGAGACCTTATAACACGTGGAAGTATCTGAGCAATTATTTTCAGTGATGGCTACCGCATAATCGCCTATTACCTTGGCCTTGAAAATGCGGTTGGTTTCACCATTTATTACGCCCATGGATTGATTGCAATCCAGCCATTGATATGTGCCGCTTGTACTCACTGCCGTAAGCACTGAAATATTCTGGGTCACGCCTGTATTAATCGTTGTGATGCTCAGGTTGATCGTGATGACACTGTCACAACCCGACTGGTTGATCATGGTGTCCATGTAAGTCCCGGAACTGTTCCAAATACGTTTTTTGCCGGGACTTGTAAAACTTCTGCAGGCCGACACAGGAAGCGTGGCATAGCTTGTTTTATGAATGGTCAATTGTATACTCATGACACTGTCACAGCCAGCCTGGTTCACAATTATATCCTGGTAAATACCCGATTGTGTCCAGGTATATTTGCCGCTCGGACTCTTGAACTGGTTGCAAGCCGTTCTGCTGATCGAACTGCTGCTGCGCATGATTTCCAGCTTGATGGTGATAATGCTATCGCAGCCCGTATAGTTTACAAGGGTGTCAATATAGGTCCCTGACTGCATGTAGGTTTTGCCACTTGGGCTTAGATAAGCATTACAGACTTTCTCGGAAATAGTAATAAAAGACTGTTTATAAACAGTCAGCTTGATGACAAAAATACTGTCACAGCCTCCAAAACCCTTCAGGGTATCGGCGTATATTCCACTGATGGTAAAAGTCTTCTTGCCACTCGGTGTTTTGTAGCTTTTACAAACAACACGCGTGATCGTATCCCTGCTTCCTCCAATCTTGAGGTTCACCGTCACCGTGCTGTCACATTTAGCCTTATTGTACAATTTCTCAGTGTAAATACCTGACTTGGTCCAGGTATATGAACCGCTCGGACTGACATAACTATTGCAGGCAAAGGCATTGATAGTTTGTGAGGTAGATTTTTTAACCGTGAGGTAAATTGTGAGGGCACTGTCACATCCCATTACAACAGTAGGTATGGTATCGTAATAGATGCCTGATTTGGTCCATGTGATTTTACGGCTTGGGCTGAGAAGGCGGTCGCATACATCCACTGTGTCACTGACATTCGTCGCATCTTTTTTAAAGTCCCTGCCTTTCACCCAATTGGAACCACTTCCCACCAGTGAAAATCCGGTCAGGGTGCCATGATTATAAAAACCACTCAGGTCCGTAAGTTTTTTCACGTTGGGGTTATTTTGGGAGGCCTTGCCCTGGTTGAATTTATAATAGGCTTTCAGGCCAGGTGTTTTCGCACAGATCTCTTTTGTCATCCCATCATTCAATTGTTTCTCGCTTAAACACCTGTTCCATATCTTCACCTCATCCATCATGCCCTGGTAATAACGTACATAATTGGTATGTCCTCCCAATATGAGAGGGGTTCCTATGGCATTGCTGATCGATATGGTGGTGGTGGTGGAATCGACCGCCACACCGTCTACGTATATACGCATCTTGGTTCCGTCGTATGTACCTGCTATATGTTGCCAGGTATTAAGGGAAAGCACCGCATTCGTGGAATTCAATTCCCTCCATGTGCCGTCACCAATGGCAAAGTTCAGCTTCCCGCTAGCGCCTACACGCAACATGTATCCATAATTGCTTGTATTGTATTCCTTATTGATGACATTGCCATCATAAATATTGGTTTTCCATGCTGTCGGGTATATCCACGCCTCCAGCGTCAGTGCCTTTCCGATGATTCGTATCGACGTGTCATCCCCACAATCGATCTTGTCATCCGTTCCATCAAAATCCAGGGTATTCTGTGACATGGTGTTTTGTGAAACCATGGCCATAGCCCATAAAAAAATAACTTTATGCGAAATGTTCATCTTCGTGCATAAGAACGATTTGACCTTCTTAATACCAGCAAATATATATAAAATTCCAAATGGGTGCTTAAATTAAATAATTATCGGCACATTATTCCTAAGGGCGCCTATCCGTGCCTTCCGGCTCCTCCGCCTCAGGCGGATAAGGTGTTCCGCATGATATGCGGAAGCACCAGGCCGCCAGTCATCGGGGCGCGTTCCCTTACGTCGATTCGTTAATCGATGACAGATCACCACGGCCTGAGGACAGGCCTCGTGATGACCGTTTCCAGAACATCCTTTCTGAAAACGGCTTACGAAATCCATCTTACGAAGACGGTCATGTCCGCCGCGGCGGACTCTCCGGGCGGGATGTGGCCATCTGTATATCGCAGAACCGTTACGCCGTAAGGGTCTCCAGACCCACAACTATTTTTTAGCGCCTCCCGGCAAGTTTTGTTTAAGTTTTTAATAAAATTATTTTACTGAATATCAACATCTTAATGTATTTAAAGAAAAAAATTTAAAGAAAAATGTAGTAAAAACCAATTTATTTATAAATTTGTGGCCTGGAGAACTAGGTAAAAATACTCATAGGTAAAAGTACTCAAGATCTCAATGAAGATGAAACAAACACAAACACACGAATATGAAATCAAACACACTACATCAAACACACTGTCTTTTCACCAAGGCAGTTAAAACTTCCGGACTCATTTACCCTTCTCTTAGGGATCGTTCACCGGACAGCTAAATCATAACGTATTCTTAAATCAACAAACGCCGCAATTGCAGGTGATGGTCGCGCGCATGGAATTGATTTTTAAGGCCTGAACTGGTAAAACAGTCTATCCTTGAAATCTGGTACATGCGGCGACTCCGCCCTGCGGTCGGCAAAACTTTAAAACAAAAAAATCAACAAATGCACATAAATGAAAACACTACTTTTAATTCTATTGGCGTCATGCTCAGCCGTATTTGGGCATTACAACCCGAAAATGCGGAATAATTTCGGGGCCAACCACGCTACCTTCCGCATAAACGCAGGTTATTACAACAACACATTGCGGATCGGCAATCCCAACAGTGAAAACCCTGCAGCCTATGTACCGCAAGGTATGCTTTCTTCCATGAGGTTGAATGTCGAATCCATGGTCATGACCAACAACCGTTATGGATTCAGCGAATCTGTATCACGCAACCCGGCAAAGTTCATCCTGGGCAGGGTATCCTATGATGGTTTTACCAATACAGGCCTTGCAACACTGGCATTTGCAAAAAGCACCAAATGCTTAACCTCCCTGCCTATATTTGGCCAGATCAAGGGTTTCTGGGGAATTGGTGCCACCATGCGTTTTAAACCCAATGAAATCAATGACAAACCCAGTTCAAACATAGGCACAAGGCTTTCGCTGAACGTTTACAACAAAACAAGCGCCTTGCAGGCCGAGACCTATGTTTTTTCCAACGGGGTTATTGTCAATATTCTAGCCTACAGGAAGATTGCCGAAAATTTTCTTATTAGTGCCGGCGTCGAGAACAACCTGCCCAAACTGGGCTTATCCGCCCTTATCGGTGGCAGCAGGTTGACAATTAACAGCCAGATGCACAAGCGGAATATCCAGGTCGGTATGAACCTGACGATTAATTTGTAGGCTATAGAAGTTTAGGAATGTATTTATTTTTAAAATCACTACCGCCACGGAGCAGATGACTTTCGTCATCCGTTTCGTGGTTGGTAGACTATTGTGTGTTAAAATTATTTTAAACCGCCACTTTTTG
>JANWHK010000159.1 GCA_025450395.1 Bacteroidia bacterium | reverse complement strand
TCCAGCAGGCGTGCCCTGTTGCTTCCCCAGCTCCTCAGCACCAGGTTGCGTTGCTTTAAAGTCTTGCGCCAAACCGGCATCAGCAGGGTTTCCGTCGTAAACGGGGAATTATACACTTTGGAAGCCAGTGCGCCTGAAAACGGTGTTCCATAACATGAATCACCACCCTGAAGGTATTCCTTATCGAAAGCAATATGATAGTCCTCATCTTCAAGCGGATAAAATGTTGCCAAACCAAAGTTATCGGTCAGTACTGTTGTAAGATTACTTGTCTCATATATATAAAACGTCCCTCTCTCATTAGTGGTGGTGTCATAAACATAGTTTTTATTCTTGTCTTTAAAAACCCTCACAATAATGGTATCTATCCCCAGGACCTTTAAGGTATCCCTGACCTGTGCAATATGATTGTAATTGACATTCCTCGACGTGAAACCATCCCTGCTGTAATAATACAGTTGCTGGTTATTGTAGTTGAGAAGCGTAACATCAGTAGTATCCTTATAGGTATTGCTGAAATAATAGGATATCTCATTGTTCTTAAATTCCCCGAACCTGACGGCATAATTTTTTGCAGACTTGCTGTGCACCAGGAATAATTTGTTCTGATAGGCTTTCAGGTTAATCCTTTGTTGCGATGTTGAAAAGGAATCCTTCCTTACACCATTAACAAGGGTTGAAATTTTTCCCTGCACATCAGAAACATACACATATTTATTTGCAACTGCCACACTTTGAAGTATAAAGGGATGTGTATAATAGATTCCCCACTTGCTCGGTGCTGTATGGAACAATACCCGGTTCTGGTATGTCATGAACAAGGTGTCATTGCTGTTATTGACATCCATTGTTGCCGGTGATGGCCCCTGTGGAATATATATCCCGGGTAAGCCCGGATCTGATAAAGATGTACCATTAAACGCCACAACCTGTGGATGTATTGCTGCAGTATCAAACATTCCTGAAAAATATATCTTGTTATTGAACACGATGGATTTGATATCACCATAACCCGCACGGCCAATGCTGTTAATGAATTTCCATCCGCCGCTGAATTCCCATATCTCGTTGACGCCGGGGCTATTCTTGAATACCGCTGTGAGATAGAATCTGTTGTTGAGGAACAAACATTGGGTATAATACGTTTGATTGGTAATCAAAGTCCTGCCCAACCTGGCATAAACCGACCAATTCTTGGCAAGAATATTATATCTATTGACAATGACCGAATCCCCTTTCTTGTTCCTGGTGACACTATATACATTGCCGCCAGAATCTGCGCATCCACAATGCACATCTTGTTTCAGGCCATTGGCAAGGGGTTTCAGGTTTTGTGCGTGCATTTCAACAAGCGGGATAAAACACATGAACACACAGACCACCCATATTCTTTTGAGGGTGTGTTGAAGGTTCAGGAAAGGAAAGAGATTATTTTTCATAACGATTGATTAAAATTTATACTTGAGATTGATATTATAGTTGCTGACATTGATCCTGCTCTTGATCATGCCATACTTCGCGTCATAATTCAATGAATTCTGCTGCCAAAGCGCTTCAACACCCAACCACCATGGTTTATAAATGTTCCTGCTGTACATGAACCCGCCTATAAGGCCCACATTGATGGTCTTCTTGTAGCTTTCTGCCAATGGCTTAAACTCTGGCTGGCCTTCATTAATTGAAAAGAAACTGCCTTTGGCCTTAGTTACCATCGACAAGTTCAATCCGCCTGTCAGCTGGAACTCATTCTTCTTCCCAATCGGGAACCTGTAACCTACTTTCAGGGGCAGGCTGATAAAATCCATGGAGTTCCTTCCTACATATTTGAATGTTGGAAACAAGCTGACAGAATCACTCACATAAAACAAAATGGTCCCATCCTTTTCCCTGAAAGGTCTTTCCTTCCAGTCATAATTAAAATTCACATCCTGCGAGATCTGGCGATACTGAAAACCAGTGCTGAAAACCAGGGGAACCTGTTTAGAAATCATCCATTCAAAACCTAAATTGCCGAAATAAGATCGCGACCCGCTATTGAACTGCTCTATGACTGACTTTGCATCCTTATGTAATTTTTCACTGTTCTCCATTCGTGCAACTTTATAAGCGACATTTGACAATCCACTTGACAAACTCAGCGCAAATCTGGATTGTTCAATTGTTGGAGAGCCTGGTTTTTTAGGTACCTGTGGTTTAAGCGCATTCTTTTGCACGTCTACCAATAAAGGCAATGTATCCTTGATCTTCTTTACCGGCAACTTCATTAATTGCAAAGGTGGTAATTTAAATTCAAGTTCGGAAACATCTGAAAAATATTTATGTTCATTCCATTTTTTAAGTTTATTGGTATCCTGTGGTGTCACTTTATCGGGAGTCGTATGCTTGCCTGAAGATGAACCAAGGTCCACACCCGTGCCAGCATGTTTTGAAGGTTTCCCGTTTGGACTGCCGGAACTTCCAGCGAATGTTGGGTTCTGTTTATCTTTTCCTGCTTGATCCTGCTGATTGTTATCTTCTGTTTTTTCCGAATGCTCTTCACCTTCTTCGCTTTCCGCTATTGAACCTTGAACAGGTGACTGGCTTGAATTCAATTTTGATTGATCGTCCTGCGCTGATTCTTGTTCTTTTGGATTTATGTCATTTTCCGCATGGGACCGGGAACTCCCTGTAAGGTCTGGTTGATCCGAATTAACTTCCTGACTGACAATTACCTTGTTTTGACTTGAATCCTGGCCCAGCCAATAACCCAAAGCCAGGCTTCCCAAAGCGACAATAGCGACTATCATGAACCACGGGAAAAACCTCATTTTCGATTTTTTCCCGCCCAAAGCCGCACTCAGCCTCTCCCATTGGGCTTCGTGCAGTGGTTCCGGCTGCCCCTGCAAGGCATCCTTCAAGGCCTTGTTGAGCTTATTGTTTTCTTTCATTGTGTATTATTTTTACTTTTACCAATTCCGCCAGGGCCTTTTTCGCCCTGCTGTATTGCGACCTTGATGCTTCTTCACTTATATTCAGTTTTTCAGCGATTTCCTTGTGGCTCATTTCATCTATCACATACATATTGATAATAATCTGCTGATTGGAAGATAACAGGCCGAGTAATTTCATGGCTGTTTCCGCTTCCAGGCTCACTTCCGTTTCAATGTCCGAATCCTGTATCTCCAGGGCGTTATCCGATATATGTTCCACCATCATCGCACTTTTTTTCTTTCTCAGGAAATCCAAAGCTGTATTGACCCCTATCCTGTTGATCCAGGTTTTCAGGCTGCTTTCACCCTTGAATTTCTCAATGTTGTTATAAACCTTCATCAGACTGTCATGAAATATCTCCTCGCCGTCTTCCCTGTTGCCGGCATACCTCATACAAAGCCCCATAAGGAAAGGACCATATTTGTCATATAACATCCTTTGTCCTTTCACATCGCCCTTAGCGCAGGATTTTATAAGGTCCTTTTCTTCCAATCCGTCCAGGTTTTAATTAGATAGACGCAACTTATCAATTTTTCGTGACATATTTAGGGAAAATGATGAATTATAAATGATGAATTATGAATGATGACAAGACAACAACCTGATAATCACCGGTTCATCAGTTTCGCAACATATTTGCCGATGATATCAAATTCCAGGTTCACTGTTTCCCGCAATTCCAGGTATTTAAAGACTGTGTGTTCCTTGGTATATGGGATGATGGCCACTGAAAATGATTTATCACTGCTGTCAACTACTGTGAGGCTTGTGCCATTCACGGTGATGGAGCCTTTTTCGACGGTGATATCCCCGCTGTTATATTCAAAAGTATATTTCCAACTGCCCTGTTCATCGCTTATCGCGTTGCAGACAGCGATACAATCCACATGTCCCTGCACGATATGTCCGTCAAAACGACCATTGACCGGCATGCATCGCTCCAGGTTGACCATTGTCCCTGTTTTCCAGCCACCCAGGCTAGTCTTCTCCATGGTTTCGCTGATGGCAGTGACCTTGTGCGTATTGTTTTCAACCGAAGTGACAGTCAGGCAGACACCGTTGTGCGCTACGCTCTGGTCAATCTTCAACTCATGACTGATGCCTGATTGGATGGTAAAATGTACATTGGCGAGTTCGTGTTGGATGTCCACTATTTCTCCCATGGTTTCTATGATGCCGGTAAACATTGTTCAAAATTACATCTTGTTAGTGACAACACCAATAGGGGAAGGATATAGGAACTAGGATTTAGGATATAGAGGGAATTTACGAGTTACAAGTTACAATTGAAAACAAAGTACGAGGTACGAAGGACGATTCCCCACATCGTACATCCCTAGCTCCTAAATCCTAGATCCTAGCTCCTGGTTTTAGAATTTCATCACCACCCTCACATTCAGCCTCCTGCCGGTCAGGTAATTTGGTACGCCGTAAGTGGTGTTGTTGAAGTCCTTCACCCACATATACGAGATGACATTATTGATCTGCAGCAGGTTGTAAATATCAACACCTATCCACATATCTTCTATGAATTTACTTTTGAGTTTTGTTGGTTTCTCAGGGTCACTGCTGATAATCACCTTGCTGAACCCAATATCCACGCGTTTATAGGCAGGAATGGTATTGCCTTCGCGGTATCTGGCGGCTCCACCGAGGTAATATGGAAGTCCCGAACCGAAATTCAGCATGATGTGCATCCTGTAATTGGAATTGCTTTTCAGTTCATCTTGGAACATGATGGATGCACTCACCCTCCTGTCAGTAGGCCTTCTCAATGAGGGCGATTCGACCACAACGCTATCTTTCACATACGTGATCTTCTCATCTGTTTTAAGTACACTCAGGGTAAACCAGCTTTCCAGTCCCTTGATGAATTCCCCGTTGATGCGTGTGTCAAACCCGGTCGCATATCCCCTTGATGAATTGGTGGCATAATACCTGATCCTGACATTATCCAATATATACGGCACGAGGTAGTCCATGTTTTTATAATATGCCTCGGCAGAAAACCTGAAAGGCCTTTTTAACTTTACGAAATCGAATTCGAGCCCGGTTACATAATGTATGCTTCTTTGCGCTTTAAGTGAAGTGTTAACGACTCCATCAAAATTGCGCATCTCCCTGTAAAAAGGCGCCTGGTAATAATACCCGAAGGCCCCTTTCAAGAATATATTTTTCCTCTGCCGGGACGAATCCTTCTTATGTTTTAAATTATAGTTCTTGTTCGGTTCAAAATAGATCTGTGCCCTCGGTGACAGCAATGACTGCTGGTTCAAGGTAGAATACAGGTACCTCAATCCCGACACCAGCGACCACTGGTTGACCTTGCCAAAACCCTGGTGGTATTGAGCAAAACCTGACACCCTTTGGTTGGTGATTTTAGTCCGTGAATTGATATACTCGCTCAATTCCAGCAAATTGCCTGATTGCCCGAACGGGTTGATGTTATAACCATCCGAGTCGCTGTATTTCCATTCCTTGAACTTATCCTCTATCACTTCCAACTGGTATTTTAGTCCCCACATCAATTTAGCCGGATGCCTGTAATTTTCAAGTTCTCCTTTATTGCTCCTGTTTTTTATTCCCTTGAGTTTCGCAGTGCCCTGGTGGGAAAGGTTAAACACCTGGAAATACAAGTCGTTCCTGGCATGGTTGATAAAATATCCGTAACCCAACAGCGATTTGGTCTTGCCAAAATTACCCGAACCGAGGTTATTATCCACTTCGGATATCTCGTATTTACCCTGTATATCATAATGCTCGGTTTCATGTGACATATAACCGGAGGCCATAAACTTCAGTTCTTTTCCAAGTTTATTATAAATGTAGGAAAGGGCACCGAGGCCACTCCTGTAATCTACTATTTCCTGTCCATCGAGACCTATGCTGAGTTTGAGTGCGCTTTGCAATGTGCCAAAAGTGGTTTCCTGGAATTCAGGTTCAAAACGGAATCGGTTCTGCGCATAGTTGGCAAGAAATTCAAGACGGTTATAACGGTTGAAATGATAGGTCAGCAATGACTGGAAATCGCCAAACCTGGATTTATAAAGTCCTTGCGCATCCAGTGAATTCAAGAGGTTTTTATTACCCCTGTAGCGCGCGCCTATCAAGTATGTGAACCTGGTGGAATCCCTGGGTCCTATGCGGTGCCTGGATTTAACAATGCCTTCAACGAACATGGAAGCTCCCAATAAACCAATCTGCACACCAGCCCCATTCTTTTTCGGGGTCCTGTAACTGACATCCAGTACAGAAGATAATTTATCGCCATACCTGGCTTCAAATCCGCCGGCCGAAAACACGAGGTTGTGCACCATATCGGGGTTCACAAAACTCAGGCCTTCCTGCTGGCCGCTCCTGACCAGCTGGGGTCTGTATACTTCAATATCGTTGACATAGATCAGGTTTTCGTCATAACTTCCACCCCTGACATTGTATTGCGAACTCAGTTCATTGCCAGAAGAAACCCCGGGCATGGACTTGATATAATCATTAAAATCGCCGGTTACACTTGGCCTTGTATCCATAGGCTTGATGACAATAATCTGGCCTCTTTCTGCTTCCTTTTTGGCAGTGGCTTTCCCCGGCCCGAAAACCGTGACATCTGATATCATTTCTATGTTCAGGTTAAAAGCCTCGTTCTCATTGATCTCAATAACACCGGAGGTATATACTTTATAACCTTCCAGTTCAAAACGCAGGATATTCTTTTTATTCAGTATATAAGGTACCTTGTAATTTCCTGCACTGTCAGAAAAATAGACCCCTGATTCCGCCCTGTTGCTGATTTTTACCTTTTGCAGGTAAATCCCGGTGTCGCTTCGAATCTTGCCATAAATATAGGGTTGTGCCTTACAAGGAGATAAGACCAGCAATGATATCAATATTAAAACGTACTTCAAAAATTTGTCTGGTGGTTTAACGCAATTTATTTTGAATTATTGTTTCAGTCGGCTGATTGTGTCAATCGGCTGACTTGAAGAAAAGACAGTGTTTCCCGCCACCAGCACCGTAGCACCGGTATCCACGAGTTTCCTGTAATTATCCAGCGTGACCCCACCGTCAATTTCAATTTCAAAACTGACACCCAGCCTTGACTGCATGTTCCTAAGCTGTTCAATCCGCCTGTAGGTGTTTTCAATGAATGACTGCCCACCGAATCCCGGATTGACACTCATCAGGCAGACCAGGTCCATGTCTCCTGCCACATCTTCCAATTGGTTCACATTGGTATGGGGATTTATCGCCACTCCGGCCTTCATGCCTGCTGCCTTAATAGCCTGTATACTCCTGTGCAGGTGTGTACATGCCTCTATATGAACTGACAGCACATGCGCCCCCATATCAGCAAAACGCTGTATATACCTGTCAGGATCCACAATCATCAGGTGCACATCCAAAGGTTTTTTGGCGTGTTTTTTCAGGGTCTGCAATACCGGGAATCCAAAGGAAATATTAGGCACAAACACACCATCCATTATATCCACGTGGAACCAGTCGGCCTGGCTTGAATTGAGCATTTCCACATCTCTTTGCAGGTTTCCGAAATCCGCTGATAATACGCTGGGGGCAATCTTGTAAGACATGCCGCGAAAATACAATTTTTTTGTATTTAATTCCTGTGTCATTTTACATCATTTGGTATGGGGTATGGATGGATCTATGTCGTTAAGACGAAACTTTTGCAGAATAATGCAATAAATTTGGTTTTCATTTACCGTTAGATAAAAAAAACGACCGTTAGATAAGTCATCTATTGTTTTTTTGTTAAACAGTTTAAGTTTGTTCTAATATTACCAAATTAGAAAATAGGCAAAATGGTGCATAAAAACCACAAAACTGACAAATAGACTTTAAACAAGAAACTTTGTCATCAGTATAAATCATGATTTTTCAATAATATAACACACAAGAGATAATTAATCCATTTGAATACCATTAATTTGTTTTCAGAAGACTCCAACATTAAAAAATCATACAATGAAAAGACCTATTTTATATTTATTTTTATGCATTCCCGCAATTGTGATACAAACAGAAGGTTGCAGAAAAAAAGATCGAACCCCTCAAATTTCAAATGTTGAACAACATATCAAAGACTGGATGTTTTTTGATACCGGCACATGGTGGGTTTACAAGGAATTAAATAGTGGAACTATTGATAGTCAATATGTGACAAAATCTAAAATGTTTTATTATGAAACAGACCCCAATGACAAAAAAAACCCCTATAATAAAACCCAATCAATAGAGGTTTATATTAATTCAGGCTTCTTTTTTCATTTATCTTCCCCTATGGGAGGATCTAATATTGAAAAAATAAAATTTATAGGGTCTGAGGCTGGAAGTACATATTTGATTTTCAAGCCGCTTGAAGTCGGCCAAAGAAAAGCTTCAGGAGGTGCCTCTGGTTACATAGAAATAAAACAAATCGATCCCCATTATACCATAGATTCATTGAAATATGATACTCTTGTTACACTATTGGACAATCGAGACAATACAGAGCAAAATGATTCAGTGGAATATAAGATTTTCAAAGGTGTAGGAATCATCAATAAAAAAAATATCACAAAAAAAGAAGAATGGCAATTAATTAAATATAAAATAAACTTAAACAAACAATAACTATGAAAAAACTATCACTTATTTTATTCCTTTTACAAGGAAGTTTTGCTTTTGCCCAACATGGAGGCATTCCTGAATGTATTGTCCAGATGTGATATTTTTATCTTTTTGCATTTAATTCCTGTGTCATTTTAAGCATTTGTTTCTACGATAGGCAGGTGGCCACATTAACGGCATTAGGTTCTACGATTGGCAGATGGCCACATGATACGCAAAGCCGTATCATTCGCCATGACGTTGACTTAACGGGATTGGGGAATTAAAAATTTCATGCTATATTCGCAAAAATTTTAAAAATGCGCTATTTACTTGCCATCATCTATACGCTTACCTCGGTTCACCTGCATGCCCAAAAGGAAGACGTTATCTGCACCCATTTCAAATCAGACATTCAATATCTCGCAAGTGATATCCTTGAAGGCAGGCTCACAGGTTCAAGCGGGGAAGCACGCTCCTCCCTGTACATTGCCGATGAATTCAAAAAATACAAACTGAGCCCGCTCGGTGATTCAGGTTCCTACCTGCAGAATTTTTCCATCATCCGGTTGAGGATCAGCCTGAACCAGGAACCTATGCGGTGGGTGGATAAAAAGATGAAGCTGATTGGCCTGATGACAAAGAATGCTGACTTTTATCCCTTGTCACAGAGTTGCAATAAAGACAGCATCAACAATGCAGGCCTGTTCCAGGCGGGTTACGGCATACAGGCGCCCGACCTGAACCATGACGACTA
>JANWHK010000158.1 GCA_025450395.1 Bacteroidia bacterium | reverse complement strand
TTGGCCTGGAGTTGTATCCCTGGTACATTCCTGCATAAAAACCTCCTAAAACCGTTGTATCGATGATAGAATTTCCAATGGAGTCCAAAAGTGTGGGTACCGTGATATCACTTGGTGCATCCAGGCTGTTGGCATGCAGCGCTACATAAGCCCCGGAAGAGGTCCCGCCTATAACAATCTTATTACCATCCACCCTGAATTTATTTCCCATGGAATCTACACTCCTGCGCATATAACGCATAAGTGTCCTGCCATCTTGAGTGGCTCTGTATACAGCCCGCATTATGGTAATTTTCTGGGTATTGCTACTCGGTGAATTGGCTATCCAGCCCAGGCGGTGAGTGGCTGCAATCGCAACCCAGCCCCTCCTCGCAAAACGACGGCACATTTCAACAACGGCACTGTCTCTCCTGCTTCCGAAATAAGCGCCACCGTTTGAAGGAGCACCTGCATTGATATTGGGTGGAAGGAAACTGCCTGAGTGGAAGATAATAATGACCGGCCTGTTTTTAAGGGTGTCAGTCAATGTATCCGCGTGGTACACATCCATCCTTAAAGGCACCATTACGGCCGGACTGAAATTCAGCGCAGAACCATAGACAATGTTAGAGTCTACAATAATCTGGTTATTTGTAAAAACTTCCTGTTTAAAACGGTTCCGTTGTGCATTCAGGCTGATTCCAAAAGTCAACAGAAAAATAAATAAGTAGATTTTTTTCATAATGATAGGCTATTAATATTGGGTTCAAATATGGTTAATTTTTAATTATCAAAAAATAAAAAACATCTTTATTTATCCAGCTCAAATAAAATACTGATATAGGCCATCCTGCCAATCCTTGGACCACCATAAACATGAAATTGTTTATTATTAAGCAAGTTAGAAGCCCCAAGTTTCAGGATCATGTGCTGATTGAACATTTTTTTATTGATTTGGGCATCCACCATGTCATAGCTTGGTACAAAACCCGTGAACTGTGGAGAGCCTTCATACAAAAAACCCTTGTTCCACTTATAGTTGATATTAAAACCGTAACCCTTCCAGAGACCCGGGTGTTTTAGCGGTTTGTCCTTAAATGATTTCCTTATGATAATATCAGTTCCCCCCAAACCGATATTATATTTGTGTTCCGGGGTATTAAAGGCGGGAATAATGGGGTCTGTTGAACCTTGCCTGTCAAGTTTATTCCAACTGTAATTGGCCGATACATTATAGATCTTATACATAAAATAACTGAGGCCTATTGAAAAACCCTGGGTGGTTACCACATCACTTGAGTTAGCGGCAATCCTGTAAAACTGGAAGGATTTGCCGAAAGTCAAGCCACCTGTATCACTCAGCAAACGAAATCCGAGGAAATCCCTGTACCAGCTGTAGAAATAACTCAGGTCCACCAGCAGGTTCCTGACAGGTTCGCCCTTATACCCTATTTCTATACTTTTTACCTTTTCAGGTACAACAGGTTTAAGGCTTACCCACTTGAGCAAACTCCTGTCAGCCCCCAGAGAATTCAGGTAATTGATCAGGCTGGATATTTCAACCATGCTGTCTACCCCATTGATATTTCCCAACAATATGGCCCGGCCGACATTGTAATACAGGTATTGGTCCTGCAATGTGGGATTCCTGATAGCGGAAGTAAAGGAGAGGCGGTAAAAATGTTTTTTATTTTTTGAATTATAAACTGTGGATAGGGCAGGCGAAAACAGGTACTTAAAATTTTTGTTCTTGTCCATCCTTGTGGCCACCGTGATTCTGAGCCTGTCTTCAACTAATTTTTTTTCAATTTGCAGGAAGACACCAAACTCATGATTGTATATTTTACGTCCCCCGGTATCGATAAAAATGGTTCCCCTCGAGTTTGGGATGTACATCCTGAAATTACCCCCACACGTCAAATCATAAGACTTGTATTTGAACTTTTTTTCTCCCATCAGGTGGTAAAGAGCCGATTTGTCATAAAACCTGGAACCACCGTCAAGATATGTTGAATTCGAAGTGATCTGGTTAAATGCCTCTGTAAACTCCGGAGTGCCGGGCTCGTACCGTTTTTTATAAAACCCTGCGGCATCCGCAGTACCTCTTGCAAGCAGGTGCCATAAACGCAGCAATTCCTGTGTACTTTCCAGCCCGATCAAACTATCTGATTTTTTCCTGTCAGCCAATTTTACAGGAATCTGCTTGTATATTTCATCCCCGCCTGGTATGGTTCTCAGCAAGGGAAACACATCATTGGCATACCCTGTCACATAATCCGAAAGGAACTGGAGGTCAGACTTGGCCTTGTTTTGCAATAACACAGCGGTGAATACGGCATCATAGGAGTGCCCTGCATTTTCCCTGGTGGCGTAAGCCCTGATAAACCAATTGTTTTCCTTGTTCAGTTCCAATTTGTATTGCTGGAACACAATATCTTTAAGGCTGTACCGGTTATCCCCCTGGTACACTGTAGTTCCATAACC
This sequence comes from Bacteroidia bacterium, assembly GCA_025450395.1. Taxonomy (GTDB): domain Bacteria; phylum Bacteroidota; class Bacteroidia; order NS11-12g; family UBA955; genus JABMMZ01. Next base: position 4,873 of record JANWHK010000158.1, on the reverse strand, counting down.
AAAATTATAAGCCATGATCATTCTTGTGCTTTTATTGAACTTATAATGAAAAGCGCCATTAAGTTTCAAATTTTTTGTGTGATAATCCACCAGGTCAATTTCCTTGTATCCTGTCCTGTGAAACACGCCTAAACCGGGATATTCCCATCGAAAGGTGCCTCCCAGGAAGTTGTTGGTCTGGGCGGTGAGATTTTCATCCCCATACCGGTTAACGGCATCATATCCGCCCGGGTTCATTTCATGTTGCTGGCTACCGTTTGTTTTACTATAATTATCCGCCACCCAATCGTAAGCACTCATATACATGAATCCTATCTTAAAAGCCGCCCTGTCTGTCCCATGCTTGTCTTTCAATACCCTTGCATACCTCACCTGGGTTTCCGCCAGGTTTCGCTCACCTGCTTTTAGCTGCACGGTCAGTCCCCTGAATTTAAACGGATCTTTAGTCGTCAGGCTGATAACTCCATTAAAGGCATTGGGACCATAGGTGGCACTATTGGCGCCAACAATGATATCAGCGCGCAAAAGATCTATATCCAGGGCGCCGGCAAAATTACCAAGTGAAAAATTAAGACCCGGAGCCTGGTTGTCTACACCGTCCAACAACTGGAGGGAACGTACAGGGCGAGTACTGTTAAAACCACGGGTATTGATAATACGAAACCCAAGGCTGGCAGATACCATATCCACACCTTTTAAATGCGCAAGTCCTTCATAAAAATTGGGGGCCGGGGTTTCCCTGATGGCAGCCAATCCCATAGATTCAATTGTAACGGGTGATTCCTTTCGTTTGTCTTTTATTTTATCTGACGAAATTTTTACTCCCGCCATACTGGTCACTTTTTCTGACAAGACAATAACAAAATCCTGGATTGCACTGTGAATTGTGTCTGTTTTCTCTTCATAACCTGTATGACTGAACAACAATATGACCGGCAAACCATCCTTTATTTTTACAACGAAACCTCCATCAAAGGAACTGACGGTCTGTACCCCGGTTTTGACCTGGGTGATTTTGACCCCGGGAACAGGTTCTCCCCTGGCATCCCTTACAATGCCTTTAATAGTTTGGGCACTGCAATATACCGCAAGAAAAGAAATGAAAACAGATAGAATATATTTCATTTACCAGCGAAAAATAAACAAATTTTGATATTTAACAAGAAACCTACTGAAAAAACATCATGCCGATGCAACTGGTTGACTAATGATGTTTAAGCATGCCTTCTCCTCAGTTCTATATTGATAAGGTTAAGTTCCCTTCCCACCTGGCCCTTCACAGAACTATTCTCAACGGCTCGCCTGCTGAGGTAAGGAAGCACAGTCTTTATGGGTCCGTAGGGCACATATTTAGCCACGTTATAGCCGGCATTGGCCAGGTTATAGCTGATATGGTCGCTCATGCCTAACAGTTGGGCGAACCATATCTCAGGGTGATTGACCGGCAAATTATTCTGTTCCATCAACTCCACCAGGTACAATGAACTGGCTTCATTATGCGTGCCTGCACATATACTCACCCTGGCCCTGTTTTCAATGCACACTTTCAATGCGTTATCATATTCCTTGTCAGTATCCTCTTTTGTAGGCTGGATCGGGCTTTTATACCCCATCTTCAAGGCCCTTTCGCGCTCCTTTTCCATATAGGCACCTCTTACAACTTTGAAACCTATAAAACAATCCAATTCCTTTATAACGTTCTCTATATGTTCAACACTTCCGGTCCTGTAACATTGAATGGTGTTATAAATGATGGTTTTTTTAGTGTTGTATTTTTTCATCATGTCATACGTCATCCGGTTGATGATCTCCTGTATCCATGAATCCTCCGCATCTACAAATATTTTTACATCGTGTTCAGATGCCTGGCCGCATATCTTTTCGAACCTTGACCTCACCTTGTCAAACTCCTTCTGTTCAGCTTCAGTGAGGGCGGCCCCTGTATCGACCTTTGTCAACAAGTCCATTCTGCCTATGCCTGTGGTTTTAAAAACTGAAAAAGGTATGTCCTGCCTGTTTTTGCCGGCCCTGTGAATTGTATCAATGATTTCCTGGCAGGTCTCATCAAACACATGCTCTTTCTCTTCCCCCTCTACTGAATAATCCAGTATGGTCCCAATCCTTCCTTTTTTCAGGCCGTCTATGGCCTTTTGGCAATCTTCAATATTCTCGCCTCCGCAAAATTGCGCGAACAGTGTATTTCGAATCAGTGTTTTTATCGGACGAATGATATCCAGAAGTGCGGCAGCCATGCCAGGACCATATTTGATCAGAATGGGATAATTAAAACTCTTGAATAATAATCTCGCTTTTCTTAATTCTGCATTTGTTTTATGAGCGAAGGCAATCTCCGTATTGTTAAAATCAATTCTGGGCATAAATTGTCCGCGAAATTAAGCTTTTTTTAGTAGTTAGTGAATAGTGGTTAGTAGACAGTGGACAGTATATAGCAGAAGTTTGTGCCAAATGTAGCTTAAAAACTCTGAGTGCAGCTAATCTCAACCGGCTCCAGCTTGATCGGGTGCATAAATGCGATGGCGTATGCATGTAAACAGATGGATTTGTTTTTCAGCGCTTGAGGAGCTCCATATTTTACATCACCGACTATCGGCGTTTTCATATAGGCCAATTGGGCGCGTATCTGGTGAAACCGCCCTGTGACAGGGTAAACTTCCAAAAGGGCTTGGTGTCCACGCTTTTCAATGACTTTGTAGCTTAGTACAGATTCCTTGGCATTTTCCACAGGCTTTGTAAAGACATCAGCCTTAAGGGTTTTCTGGTTTTTCCGAAGGAAGTGCCTGAGTTCGCCTGAATCTTCCACAGGAATCCCATTCACCAGCGCCCTATAAGTCTTCCTGATCGTATCATTCCTGAAAAGTTCATTCATTTTTGAAAGGCCCTTACTAGTCTTGGCCATGACCACAATACCGCTCACAGGCCTGTCGATTCGATGTATCACCCCACAAAATACATTGCCGGGTTTGTTGTCCCTCTGCTTAATGAAAGCCTTGACGAGTTCAGACAAGGGCGTATCACCTGTGTCATCACCCTGTACCAATACACCTGCAGGTTTATTGATGGCTATGAGGTGGTTATCTTCATAGATGATTAGGGATTTGATGGTGTTGAAATCGAGGTTAGGAAAACTCAAAGTTATAAATTGAAAAGAACGGCAAATGTCGTGCTTTTTAAGGAATAATAAAATCAGGATGGTTCAAGTAGCAGTCATAAATGGGAGCATTAAAGAGCCTTAAGCCAGTTTTGAATACAAATTGCAGCCTCAAAATCTATGTCAAAACCAATAATTCCATTTGTTTAATAAAAAACATTAACTTAATTTTGCACCTCCTTATTAAAAAGGGGCCCTTAGCTCATTCGGTTAGAGCGTCTGACTCATAATCAGAGGGTGGCTGGTTCGATTCCAGCAGGGCCCACACCAATAGTACCAAAAGTTTCAAGCGATTGAAACTTTTTTGTTTTTAGGGAATTGCATAACATTTGTTATTTTAGTCACACTTTAATTACAATTTTCGGAATTTCTGAAAACTGTGTATTGTGCCAATGATAGCTATTCCTTCTCCTTTTTCTTGCCTAAGCCAACAAATATTGCAACGGTAGCAAGGCCTTAATTGGCTCTAGAAACGGCAAAAACATCTTCTTTCACAATCTACTGCACTACCAAACGAAATGTTTCACTGTAGTTCCCGTATGAGGTATGAACAAAATAAATACCAGGCGCTAAATCACTTAAATCCAGGCGGACCAGGTTATTGCCGGCCTGTCCTGAATGATCGAGGTCTTGTATCACCATCCCACTTGCATTGGCAATCCTGAAATTAACATTTTCATCTGAATTCAGGTTCATCTTGACAAATACATAATCGTTTGCAGGAATTGGAAACAATGCAAATTCTGAATTACCCACGGAATTGGCATCTATATTCACATTTGGGTCTGCAAGTGCTTTTGAGACTCCTGCCTGGTAAACATATTTGGATTGCTCATCCTGGATAAATGCTACTACCCTTGCGGATGATATGGTGTACATATATTTAGAAAACACCCATGAATTTTCATACACCCATGAGTCATTGGGCATCCAATTGTTTTTCAAGGACAAGCCAGCTGCATCCGGTATAAATTTTTTCATGAGGTCTTCGAAATGGATTTGGCCATTGGAACCCGGAGCTTCTATAAATTCAAGGGACTTTTCGACAATGGCGATCCGCAGTTTCAAATTGCCAGGAACAGATGATTCACAACGGACCACAATCCTGAAATCAATTTTTGAATTGACAGGGTTAATTTTTTGGGTAATTTCAATCCGGAATGGAGTGATGCTTGATTTATCTGTGTAATATGTGTTTTTCCATAGATCAAAATTAGTGGTGCTCGCGCCTACATATTTCCTGATTCCATTCATATATCCGGTCGGTACAGCATACACATTGTAATAATTCGCCCTTGCATTGGCATCTGCAGAATTATCTCCATAAAAGTGACCTTTTGCAGCTCCGTCGCGCCAGGGCATATAATACTTGATCCCCACAAAACTATCCTGCTTATCACTTGTAAAAGCATCCTGTAACTCTTCCATATATCTTCCAAAAGTGCAATTCTCCCCGGAAAACAATTCGCTGAATACCAATTGCTTGTATGGCCCTGTAATACTAGTAATGAAAATCCAATCAGATGTAGTTGTACAATATTTATTATAAGATTTGACCCTGTAATAATAGCAAGCGGGACCTGTAGGATCAAAATATTCTTTTGTATGTGAAGTGAAATTCAACAAATTTATTCCAGAAACGCCATCCACACTTCGTTCCAGTACATATGTAGTAAGAGAATCAGTTCCGGCATAAACAAAACT
>JANWHK010000157.1 GCA_025450395.1 Bacteroidia bacterium | reverse complement strand
GTCAGGTGGTGCCCCGGTTGTGGTGATTATGCCATTTTAAAAAGTGTGCAGAAAATACTTCCTGAACTCGGTCGTCCCAAATATGAGTTTGTTTTTGTTTCAGGTATTGGTTGTTCATCACGTTTTCCATATTATATGGACACTTATGGACTGCATTCCATACACGGTCGTGCCATGGCAATCGCTACAGGACTGAAAGCTTCAAGGCCGGAACTCAGTGTATGGGTAGTGACAGGAGATGGCGATTCCCTGAGCATAGGTGGCAATCACCTGATACATACCCTGAGGCGTAATCCTGACCTGAATGTACTTTTATTCAATAACCAGATCTATGGCCTGACCAAAGGCCAGTATTCACCTACAAGCGAACAGGGAAAGATCACCAAATCGTCCCCTTTCGGAACCGCTGAAATGCCGTTTAATCCACTGGCTCTCGCACTTGGCGCCAATGGCACCTTTGTCGCGCGCACCCTTGACAGGGATCCAAAACACCAGCAGGAAATTTACAAACGCGCATATATGCACCATGGCACTTCACTCGTAGAGATCTACCAGAACTGCAATGTATTTAATGATGACGCTTTCGCCATCATGACAGAAAAAGATTCAAAACCATTTCATACGGTGTTTGTTGAACATGGAAAACCACTGGCTTTTGCCAATGGCACCAAAGGCATTATCCTGGACGGATTGACTCCAAGAGTCAAGGACCTGAATGACCTGTCTGAAAACGACCTTTGGATTCATGATGAAAAGGATTCCACCAAGGCTTATATCTTATCCCGGTTTTTTGATTCAGCGGAATTGCCAAGACCATTTGGTATTTTATATGCCGACAATACAAGGAACACTTTCGAAGACATCATGAACCGTCAGATGAAGGAAAAAACCATCGCTGATAAACAACAAGCTTTTAACCAGTTGTTAAAATCGGGGATCCACTGGGAGGTGAAATAGTCATCATGGTTCGAGAACCTCACCATGACACCGTAAGGGGAATTTCAATAAATCATATTTTTTCACTTTATTTGTAGTCCCAATACGCATATTCATGAAAAAGATATTTTTCACCACAGTATTTTCTATCTTGTGTTTTCAAGCTTTTGCAGGCGATACAACAAAAATCAGTACCCACAACAAAGTGGTAATCAAGACAGATCCTAGCAAAGGATTTACAGATTATCCTGCATGGGGTACGTTTCCGGCGGAAAACACATCCTACAGAAAAGTATACCTTTATCTTGAATTTGGATGCGCTCCGGGCTTAAAATGCGGTGAATGGGATTATATCAATAGTATCTTCATAGGTAGAAAAGGCGGCGTAGCAGGTGACAGCTTATTTTATGAAATATCGAGGTTCATCACTCCTTACGGGTTTTACTGGAACAGTGCCATGAACTGGAAACACGGCTGGTATTTTGACCTGACGGATTTTTCATCCCTGCTTCATGATTCAGTGGAGATCATCTATAAACACTCAGGATACGAAGGCAATACAGACAGAGGCTGGACAGTCACCATGGATTTTGTCTGCGTTGAAGGTGACCCCGCCAGGATTCCGATGGGCATTACACGCTTTCACCAGCTCTCTGCAGGTTATGGCAATGTGAATAGCCCGTTCAAGAATTCAGTCCCTGACCGGCAGTTCACAATGCCTGCAGGTGCTGACAGGGCAAATTTCAAGATTATACAAACCGGTCACGGCATGGACCAGCAGGAAAACTGTGCTGAATTCTGCAGCAAAAGAAGGACCGTGAAACTGGACACCAACATCATTTCTGATACCAATGTATGGCGTGATGATTGCGGACTAAACTCCCTTTACCCACAGGCCGGCACATGGATCTATGACAGGGCCGGATGGTGCCCGGGCGCTCCCGTGATACCTTCTGATATCTATTTGAACCTTGTTGCGAATTCGCAGCACAATTTCTCCCTGGATATGGAACCGTATAACAATACAACAGGTGGAAGTGCCAATTATGCCTTGACCAGTTATGCCCATTATTTCAAGAACAATTCAAAACAATATGATGCCGCCATTGATGATATCTTATCACCATCCACGCACTTCGATTATCTCAGGTTGAACCCTACCTGCGGTGCACCCATCATACGCGTTAAAAACATGGGCTCTGAAACCCTTACATCTGTGGAATTTGAATATGGCAAACTCGGCGGCGTCATGCAAAAAACATCTGTACCCTGCAATATCAAGCCATTCGAAACCCAGGTGTTGAACCTTGAGGCTGTTTCCAACTGGAGCGGCGCGGGAAATATCTTTGTTGCGACCATTACAAAAGTAAATGGAAATACAGATGCATACCTAGCCGACAATACCATGTTTTCCACCATCACCAATTCCCTTACTTTTCCCAACAAGATCTGTATCGTGTTCAAGTCCAACAATGCACCGACTGAAAATTATTATACACTGAAGGATCCTAAAGGCAATGTGATCTACAGCAAGAATACTTTTGCCGCTAATGTAGTCTACCGCGACACAGTGGATCTGGGCAATAACCTGTGTTATACTTTTGATTTCCGGGATGACGGTGAGCCTCCGTCAAATAATCCACTGAACAAAGACGGGCTCAACTGGTGGGCCAACACCGCTGATGGAACAGGTTACATCCAGATACGCAATGGCAACAACAATGCCATCCTGATGAACTTCAACGCGGATTTCGGCACAAAGCACATGCTGAATTTCCACACCACATACGCAATGGACATGCAGCCTATAAAGAATGATGTTTCAACATTTATCGGCATTGATGTCATTCCCAATCCGGCGGTAGGCAAAACAAGACTCTACCTTGATTTTGTAGAAGCAGGCGAATGCCAGGTACAGGTTTTTGACCAAACGGGCAAACTCGTATTTTCAACCAAAGGCAATTCACTTTCTGAAACCATTTCGATCGAGCATTTATCCGCGGGCATTTACACGGTTTCCGTGATTCAGAATGGACGTAGCGCTGCAAAGAAATTTGTGGTGGAGTAAACCCGGTTTGTCATAAAGCCGTAAGAAAATCGAATTAAATGTAAAATCTTTGCAACAAATGCAACATTTCCCCGATTAAACACGTCTATTGTATTATAAACTAAGACGGGAGATGAGAATACATGTTTACATATTGATCATCCTGTCCCTCGGATGCTACAAAAAAAATGCGGAGATAGAAGCTATCCCCATTGACAATATCATGTTCAAGACCACCCTGAAGAACCATACTCCGGGGATTGATTACATCATCAACAAAAGCCTCGAAGTCAAAAAGCAACTTATCATCGAAGCAGGTGTGGAGATCCTTGTAGAACAAGGCTGCGAGATCCATATCGTTGAAGAGGGTTTTATCCATTCAAACGGCCGGCCGGGTCAACCTGTGGTATTCAAAAACAAGGACAATACGGGGCGCTGGAAAGGCATCTTCATTCATTCAAAAGGAGACAACCAACTGCAACACACTGAAATCCGCGGTGCCGGCTCTGCAGGCGACAACCATGCGGCAGTGGAAGTTCAACCCAATGGTAATTTGATACTTTCGAATTGCAAAATCGAGAATAATGGTGACGCAAGCGCATTGCTTATCACTGAAAATGCCCAATGCAATATTGCTGAAGGCTGTGAATTGTTCAACAATAATTTCCCTATACAAATGGACCTGCATGCCATACTTACCATCGGAAGCGGTAACCACATAAGGGATAACACCAACAATGCCATCAAGGTGAGGAACCAGGACGGCTCTACCCTTGTTACCAAAAGTGATCTCAATTTGCAGGATTATGGACTCCCATATTATATTACCTCATGGCTTATCATAGACCGGAAAAAACTGACCGTGGACGAAGGTGTGACCTTACTGTTTGAAAGCAACGCCGGAATTACCACTTCCGGTTCTATAGACATGAATACCTCGCTTATGGTAAATGGCACAGTAAATAACAAGGTGACAATCGGTTCATTCAGGACAGGGTTGAATGAAGAGTGGCAGGGTATCCTGTTATCATGCGGAAATAATAAAATCTACCATGTGGCATTCAATAAGTGCAATTCCAAATTCAAGAATGTGGCCATACTCAATATTATGGGATATGCCTACGTGGATTGTAAATATTGTACTTTTAATGCAGGCAACCCATTCTGCAATATCTCACTGATAGGAAAAAACATCGTCTTCAATGCCGATATCTTTACCGGCAATACATTCACCAATGGCCTTTTACCTTGCCTCATACTATGAATTCCATAGTAAAATTATATGGCCCTACATTTATTATCATACTCTCATCCAATCTCCATGCACAGGTCAGCACTGTGTTTGTCAATAGTCCGTACGCCGGGGTTTATGCCGCAAGGATAAATCCTGCAACAGCTGTACAGATGAAACAAAAATGGGTGTTCGCACCGGGAGAATTTGACGCCAAGATATACAACAATTATCTGAGCACTTCCATGCCATACCACCCCTACCGGTTACTGTTCAATAATTACCCGGACTCCCTGAGAACTAAATACAATAATCCCGTCTGGAGATGGAACTGGTTGCAGACCAGTTCAGGCACCAAAACTGTCAGCATGCATAGTTTCATTAAAATTTCAGGTCCTTCAGCTTTTATAAAATACAGGAACCACAGCATCGGGGTAATGACTGAAATGAATTTTTTTGCTGACCTGAAAGGTGTACCCAAACAACTTGTCGACGAGTTTTATGATGACTTAAAAAGGGGGCATAAACTATCAAATCCGGAAATAAACTCCTTAAACAATAGTCAAAAAATTCACCTGAACATTAAACAACAATCATGGACAGCGATTGGCTTGAGTTATTCACATTTATGGAAATTCAAACGGAGAAAAATGATTTCCGCAGGCGTCACCTATAAATTGCTTCATGCCAACGGAGGCTATCAAATACAGGTGGATGCAGATAATATGGAAGAGCAGAGCGATAAAAAAATAAAAATCAGCAGCCCGGGTTTCGAGATCAAGACCATGTTGCCAAGAAAAAATATATTCTATCCAAAAGGTTATGGCGGCATCGATTTAGGGGTTCAATACTTCAACAAAAAATCAGAGACCGGCAGGCGGAATAATTCTCGAAAAATCCATCCGGATTACCTGTTCAAAATCGGTGCTTCCATATTGGATATCGGTAATCTTGTATATACACGAACCATTACCACCACGTTAAAATCAGAATCCCAATCCGTGGAATTTCCATCTGTAGAAGAACTCATGACCTGGTCGCCCGACAAGATCAAGGACAAGATGCTGGAGACCTTTTCCGAATTCAAGGACATTGCTCCTGAAACCGTTTACGGCAAAAAAACAAAGATAGGTTTACCAACCAGGTTTGTACTTCACGGTGACATGCAGTTCACGAAACTGCTTTACCTCGACTTTATCCTGGAACAGAATCTTAGAAAAAGGGATGGCAAAAATATCAACACTTTTTCCTACCTGACAGTTTCGCCACGTGTGGAAAAAAGAAATTTCACAGTAGGCTTACCGATTACAATGGACAATAATTACAGGAACCTGAGTGTCGGATTTTATGCGCGTTTATTGTTCCTTTATTTTGGCAGCAGGAATTTCATTGCACTAATCCAGCCCAATGGCAAACAATCCGCCGACTTTTTTATAGGCATACAGTTCGGAAATATTCCCGGCTCCTTATTAAAGGTGAAGACTCCTTATATGTTTATGAAGAAGAAAGGATGCGCTGAGTTTTAGAACCATTTACGACATACGACATACGATTTACGATGTATGGGGAAATGTACGATGTACGATGTACTGGGAATCTGGCCTTCGCATTCATCATTCATCATTCATAACTCATAATTACTTCCCTTACCGATTACTGATCACCGATTACCCGGTTCTTACCTTGGTTCTCACTGGTTTCCACCGGTTCTAACCGGTTCCTACTCCCAAGGCGTGGAGTCTTCCGAAATATTCGCCCCGGTATCGCTTAACCAGTCATCATTCGGGTCTTCGGGTGGTGGCAGACTGTCTATCTTCCTTTTGCCAAGGTCATACATGTCTTTCTTATTGATAGGGTCTTCAGTATCCGTATTGATCTTGCTGGTGTAAGTCACAGTTGTTGGACCCTCTTCCTCCATACCTGCATAACCACCGCTTTCATCCCAGTTCTCAAATTTCGCGAGGTGGGTAATGAACCTTACCTTGGCTTCCCCGGTCGGTCCATTCCTGTGCTTGGCTATGATGACTTCACCCATGTTCGGGTCGCTTTCATAACCTTCATTCAATTTATAATAATCAGGACGCCATATGAATCCAACCATATCCGCATCCTGTTCAATACTTCCCGATTCACGCAGGTCACTCAACTGAGGTTTCTTGTCACCTCCCCTTTTTTCCACGTCCCTGCTCAACTGTGCAAGGGCAATGATAGGGATATTGAGCTCCTTGGCAAGGCCTTTCAAGGACCTTGAAATATAACCGATTTCCTGTTCACGGTTACCATTTTTATTGCTGCTGTCCTCTCCACGCATCAGCTGCAGGTAATCTATTACGATCAGTTCAATATTGTGTTTACTGTGCAGGCGCCTGCATTTGGCCTTTAACTCAAACACCGGCAATGAAGGGGTATCATCGATAAATATCTTGGCCTTGGACAGTTTCTGTATTTTGGAGTGAAGCTGGGCCCATTCATGCTCTTCCAACTGGCCCTTTTTCAGTTTTTCAGCGGAAAGCCCGCTTTCAGAAGCTATAAGCCTTGTGACCAGCTGCGTGGCGCTCATTTCTAATGAAAAAATGGCCACTGGTTTCTGGAAATCCACTGCAGCATTTCTCAGCATGGTAAGTGCCAGTGCTGTTTTACCCATACCAGGCCTTGCCGCCAGGATCACGAGGTCAGATTTCTGCCATCCCGCGGTAATATTATCCAGGTTCCTGATACCGCTTGGCACACCGGTCAAGCCGTCTTTCTTGGCTACGTTTGCTTCTATTATTCCGATGGCTTCATTGATGATGCTTGAAATTTCCTTATACGAACGTT
>JANWHK010000156.1 GCA_025450395.1 Bacteroidia bacterium | reverse complement strand
TGAAGATCATTTGTATAGGCAGGAATTATGGACTACACGCTAAAGAACTTGGTAATGAAATTCCGGATAAGCCGGTCATTTTTTGTAAACCGGATACCGCTCTTTTAAAAAACAACGACCCATTTTATCTCCCTGAATTCAGCAACGATATCCATCACGAAGTCGAGATCGTCGTCAGGATTGACAAGAACGGCAAGACCATATTGCCACAATTCGCACGCAAATATTACAGCCAGATCTCCCTCGGAATTGATTTCACGGCGCGCGACCTGCAAAATGAACTGAAGGCAAAAGGCCTGCCATGGGAACTCGCCAAGGCCTTTGACAACTCTGCAGCCGTGGGTGAATTTTTCCCGCTGGCTGATATGGATATCAGGAACATCCCGTTCTCATTAAATAAAAATAACCTGAAAGTACAGGAAGGCAACACCGCTGATATGTTATTTGATGTTGACACCATCATCAGTTTTGTATCACTGTATTTCACACTCAAGACCGGCGACCTGATCTTCACCGGTACACCCGCGGGCGTGGGCAAGGTTTCCATTGGAGACAAGCTTCAGGGATTGATAGGCGACAGGGAAATATTTAATTTTGTTATCAGGTAATGGGTAGACGTATAATCTTGATCATTTTTTGTTTGCTGCTGAGTAAATCCCAACTAGGTGCTCAATCCTTCAGTGAATTTCCACAAAAAGATTTTATTCCTCCATTTGTTGGCCCTATCGAAATTATCGGCACATTCTGTGAACTGAGGCCCAACCATTTCCATGGCGGCCTGGATATACGCACGGATGGGAAAATCGGCAGACATATTCTCGCCATCGCAGACGGATATGTTTCCCGTATCAATATTTCCACAACCGGGTATGGCAAGGCTATTTATATCACGCACAAGAATGGTTATACAAGCGTGTATGCACATATCAGCGATTTTCCGGAAAGCATCAAATGGTATATCACAAAAAACCAATACCTGCTTGAAAAATTTGAGGTTGAACTCTATCCTGAACCGGATATCCTGCTGGTGAAACAGGGGCAACTCATCGCCTATAGCGGCAATACAGGCAGTTCACAGGGACCGCACCTGCATTTTGAGATCAGGGAAACCAAGTCGGAAGCCCCTGTCAACCCCCTTTTATGCGGCATCAAAATGGCGGACGTGATAGCCCCTTCCATATTCAATCTCTATTTGTACAGAAGGGATTCACTCGAGAAGATTCACAACGGCCATTACCCTTCCATCAACCTGCCCTTATATACCACACAGGTGATCAGGGTTGGAAAAAAGAAAAAGAAAAAACGCATCAACATAGCGATTGAAAAACATACAGTCGCTTTCGGTAGATATGCCCTTGGAGCCAACCTCAGGGATTACGCAAAATCACTCGGTGATAACAACGGGGTCAATTATGTGCAGGTGTATAAGAACGGGCAGCTTTTTTTTGATTGCAAAATCGAGAAATTCATGTTCAGCCAGATGCGCATGCACAACAATTATATCGACTACAAACGCCAGAAACAGTCGGGTATCAAGATGCATAAACTGTTTCGGGATGATGGCAGTACACTTGAATTCTGGAAATCTTCCCCGTCAGATGGTTGGTTTGATATCAGGGATACTGTACCCATCAAGCTGCGAATAGTCGCCTCGGATATCTATGGTCATAAGTCCGAAAAGAACATTGTGCTGGTCGGTTCACCCAAAGGCAGGGAAGTCAAGGATTATATTAATTTTTACCGCGAGACTAAATTCTGTAAAGCCTCAGAAGACAGCAAGGTTGACATTGGAAATGAGTTCAGGGTGTTACTACCTGCGACCAGTCTCTACGGTGATTATAAACTCAATTACAGCAGGAATTCCGTCAACAATTATTCAGTTGGCAATCCCCTGGTGCCTCTAGATAAAAGGATTGAAGTGAGCTTTAAGTTGAGTCTCGATCAATTGAGGTTCAGCAGTAAATATGTGGTATGCAGCAGTGACGGCAAGAATTATCCCGGAGAGCTGAAACACCTGCATTGGCTTACTGCTTCCGTCAGGGAATTCGGTACATTTTACCTGGTGATGGATTCAATAAAGCCAGTTATCAAACCCATTCAACTGAATAAAAAAGGTTATTTTGCCTTTGTCATCAGCGACAACCTGTCGGGCATCAGTGATTATGATTTTTATATCGACGATGTATGGGTGCTGCTTGAATATGAATCCAAGTCGGCCCTGGTTTATGGTAAGGTACCCACTCCCCTCAGCAGTGGACAGCACATCATAAAATTTGTTGCCAGGGATAATCGGAACAACGAGAAAATTTTCACCAAAACCATCACCGTCAAATGAGCAAAACCAAAAAACCAGCCATAGGAAAAAAAGCACCTGACTTCAGCGCGCCTGACCAGAATGGAAAAATTCGCACGCTTGAAGAATTCCACGGTAAAAAACTGGTGCTGTATTTTTATCCCGAGGACGATACCCCTACCTGTACGGTTGAGGCTTGTGACCTGCGCGACAATTACCGCAAATTGCTGAAGGCCGGATATGCGATACTCGGCGTAAGTCCCGACCCACCCAAAAAACACCTGAAATTTATCGCTAAATATAAACTGCCATTCGACCTCCTATCGGACGAAGACCTGACCATCTGCAAGACATACTGTGTATGGGACTGGAAAACGCTGTTCGGCAGGACGTATATGGGCGTGTTGCGGACTACCTTTATCATTGATGAGAATGGAATTATCGAGGAGATTATTTATAAGGTGAAATCCAAGATGCATTCGGAGCAGATACTGGGGGAGAATTGACAATTGACAATTGATAATTGATAATTAACAATGAATAATGACGTAATGACGTAATGTTAAAAACGAGATATTCTAAACTAACGAAATGAATTCCCCCTTTGAAGAGCTTGTACTCCCTCTGGTCGTGAGAGCGCTTCGCTAAGTTCCCGCATATGATGCGGGAGGGCGCAGGGGGATCTGTGCGGCTGGGCATATTCCGGTAACCTTTAATGCTTCAGCAGATAAGTTTGTCGTGAATCCCCAATGCAGATCACCAGGTGATACAGGCCTTGAGGCAGGTATTGCAAATCTACGGTTTCTGTCTGCTCTCCTGAATTCAACAACTTATTTTCGGCGATAGAATTTACTAAGCGACCTTGGATGTCATATAGCCTGATATTGACTATTGCAGCTTCCTCCAGCCTGTAATCCAGGGACAGGAATTCACTGAAAGGGTTAGGATAAACATGCATGCGGATGCCCGGGTTAAAAGTCTCCCCGACGGATACTGTCAGGCCTGATATGAAACGGGTTACCAAAACAGATGTTTTTGATGAACTGTTATCGGCTGAACCCACAATGATGATCTTCCCGTCCTTCTGCAGTGCAATGGCCTCACCATTTATAAAAGGAGTTCCCAGCATGGAAGTCATTTTCCCACTGGTGGCAAATGTATTGTCGAATGAGCCATCGGAAAGGTAGCGGACCACAAGCAGGTTGGATGTGCTGGACGCTTCGGCAAAGCCTGTTGCAAGAATTTTACCGTCCGGCTGTAAGACTATCCCGTCAATTCCATCCAGCTCTGTGGCTATGATCCCGTGGCTGAGCTTGCCGTCTCCACTGAAGGCATTATCCAAAGTCCCATCGGCATTCAAACGCATAAGTGCGCAGTCAAAATCCGCAACGATCTGTGCATATCCCGCCGCGACAATTTTTCCGTCGGCCTGCAAAGCCATGCATATCAGGAAATTCCTGTCGGAAATCACTGCCACAGTTGCCTTTCCGTCACTGCTGAAGGTGTTATCCAGAGTCCCGTTAGTGTTCAGGCGCGCTACTGCGAAATCATAACTCGTACCAACCATGGCGTTGCCACCTACCACTATTTTTCCGTCTGCCTGCAGGCCTATGGCGGCTGAATTGCTTCCTGCCGCTGCAAAATCAAAAGTGATCCAGCCCTTGCCATTGAAAGTCATATCAAGACTGCCATTGCTGTTCAAACGCGCTACCAGCATTTCATCATTTGCACTTCCCGCAATAAGGATCTTACCATCGGCCTGTACAATCATGGCATCCAGTCTTTCAATTCCTGTGCCTGCAAAAAACCTCAGCAATACTTTTCCATCACCGCTAAAGGTATTATCGGGACTTCCATCGCTGTTGTAGCGTGCAATGCCACCAGTGTAGGCAATTCCGCTGTCAACCAGCCCGCCTATAAGGATTTTTCCGTCCGCCTGCAGTGCCACTGCCAGAGCGTTATCAGCACCTCCATTAAAATCCGTGGTGACCTTGCCATCACTGCTGAAGGTATTATCCAGCGTTCCATCACTGTTATACCTGACCACCATAAAATCTTCATCAGTCGCCGTAAGAAAGCAATAGCCTGCAACCACAATTTTCCCATCAGGCTGCATGACCGCGTCCTCGCCATAGGCATAATCATTCCCCACCAGGGTTAATGTCTTGCCGGCCGTGCCGAAAGTGCCGTCGATGGTGCCGGGCTGTGCAAGGAGGTTGACAACGGGCATGGCCGATAAAATGAAAGTCGCAAGAATAGTAGAGAGATTTTTCATAAATTTATATTGTTTAATGAGAGCAAAATAAGTAAATTAATGTTAAAAAAGCGAAGCATTTCTTGTTTTTTTTTGGAAGTGAGGGGATTTATGCGGTTTAATACCATCGTTATCGGTAATTCAGCGGCAAAGAAGGATTAATTACAAAACTTTTATATTTTCGAATCTGGCAAACCCAAGGATACCGTTTGGCTTACCCAATCACAAATAGCAGAATTATTTGAACAAACAAAATATAAGTCTTCACATTAAAAACTGCTTTAATGAGGGCGAATTGAAAAAAAAGTCAACTGTCAAGGAATCCTTGACAGTTCAATTAGAATGAAAAGGACATAATGGTTCAGTTAATATGTAAACATGATCCGTAATTCATAAAGAAGTTGGTCATTGGTGTATAAAACTTGCTCTTTGGTCAGAAAACCAATAATGGTAGCAGTTTGGATATTGATTGAATTAGCGACTAAAGGCTTGGCGCCCTACTTCACAAACTTCACATACCTGTCACCATCGGTGTTGAACCAGGGTACAAGTTCCATGACGGTCTGGGTTTTACTCTTGAATTTCCACTGGATGCTGATCCATTGCAAGGTTCCTGTCTGTTTGGTATTCAGTATGAGGATGCTGTAATCTTCATTGGACTGCCAGGTGCCCATATAGGTATTGCCGTTAAATTTGGCCTCGAATGGTCCTTCGTAATAGGTGTTCTTGATGAGTTTGAACACATAACCGCTAAACATCGGGGTGGTGTCCCTGCCTTCAAATTTGGCCAGGGAAACCGTGATATCCTTGTTCAGTATATTGTCTTCAAAAAATTTGTTCAAAAATGAAGGCTCCATGACTTTTTTCTCGATACTTTTCTTTGTGCACGACAAAGCAAAACATACAATTAAAAGACCGGTGAAAATGCATGAAATCTGTGTAATTGCTTTCATATCAACAAATATAATGAATAATATCGCAATTGTTTAAATTATCCTTCTAAAATTTCCCCCTCTGTGTACTAAAAAGTACGCATTCAGGACGTAACTTAACTGGAGCTTACACCATTAATTATTTTTGATGATTCGGCAATATGGCTCTAAAAAATCCATGGCATTCTGATGTTTCCACTGTCCGATGGCGTATTGCCAGTATATTCCTTTGTATGGTTTTCTTTGTTCAAAGGTGAATACCGGGTAATGTTTCGGATCCCTGTAATACTTTATAATGAAATTGTCCTTTTGAAGGCTGAAACGCTTTTGTTTTCCTCTCCGAACGGTATCAAAATGAAGGATGTCCCCTTCCAGTGTCACCTTGTATATATAGGGACCGGGCACTGTTGCTCGCATTAAAACTATGATAAGACAACCGAAAATTGCTATGAGTGGGAAGCCCGCAAGCTGCCATGGGTCAGGGAGTAAAAAAATCAGGAAGAAAACAAGGACAGACCATTTGATTATGCGAAAAAGAATACCGAATGCCTCTTTAAACAGGCTGGCCCAGCTTCGCTGTTCAACTTCGATCAGGACCATGAATATGTATTCAGGAATGAGTTATAGGAAATACCTTCAAAAGAAAAAAGCTTACTTGCCATGCTGATTTCCCTGCTGCATCTTGGCGGTGCTCAATTCCCTGTCGAACAGGTACATGCCACCCTTGTCGCCACCGATTAGCCTCAGCTTATCGACGTAATGCTTGGCAAGTGATTCCTCCTCCAGCTGCTCGGCTACATACCACTGCATGAAATTGTGAGTGGTGTAATCCTTTTCGCTCAGGCAGATGTCAACAACCTTGTTGATCTCTGACGTCACCATGATCTCGTGCTCGTGTATGATATCAAATACTTCGGCCAATGACTTGAATTTCGACGCAGGCTCTTTTAATGCGGGCACGATGGCCTTGCCGCCGCGGTCGTTGATGAATCTCATGAGTTTCACCATGTGTATGCGTTCTTCGTCGCTGTGAGCGTACAGGAACTCTGCTGCGCCGTTTAATCCTTCCGATTCAGCCCACGAGGCCATTGCGAGGTAATAATTCGATGACGTGCCTTCCAATACGATCTGGTTGTTCAGGGCCTTTTCAATTTTTTTTGATAACATATGTTTTGAATGATGAGTTATGAGTTATGAATTATGAGTGAATTACGGGTTACGAATTACGAGTTGGGTTAATTGTTATTGGTTATTTGTTGCTAATTTTTAATTAAATTATTAAAACTTATCATTGTCAACTGTCCATTGTCAATTGTCAATTGTTCCCTAAATTTCCTTCCGGAGTCGGGCGACTGGTATATTCAGTTGCTCCCTATACTTGGCAACGGTTCTCCTGGCGATATTGTATCCTTTTTCCTTCAGCAGGTCCATAAGCGCTTCGTCAGTCAGCGGTTTTTTCTTGCTTTCATTGCCGATGGCATCGCTGAGTATCTTTTTTACCTCACGGTTGCTTACTTCTTCCCCGCTTTCGTTCACGATACCCTCACTGAAGAAATATTTCAACGGGTAGATGCCGAAATCCGTCTGCACATATTTGCTGTTGGCCACGCGCGAAATAGTAGAGATATCCATCTGTATCTTGTCTGCGATATCCTTTAGTATCATGGGTCTCAACGAGGCTTCATCACCGAACAGGAAAAAATCCCTTTGCTCCTGGACAATGGCAGTCATTGTCAGTTGCAAGGTTTGCTGCCTTTGCTTAACACTGTCGATGAACCATTTGGCACCGTCCAATTTCTGCTTGATATACTGTACCGCATCCTTCAGGTTTTTATCCTTGCTGGTGTCCTTGTCATAAGCCTGCAGGGTTTCGCTGTATGATTGACTGAGCTTCAGTTCAGGGGCATTCCTTGAATTCAGTATCACGCTTAAATGCCCATCGTCATTCACGACTGTAAAATCGGGTATGATGTATTGGGAAACTGAAACAGACTGGGATTGCCCGGGTTTCGGGTTCAGTTTGGTGATCTCGTTCAACGCGCCCTTTAATTCATCATCGTTTATCTTCAGGGCATTCTTGATCTTGTCGTAATGTTTCTTTACAAATGCCTCCATGTGGTCGGCGATAATTCTTTCAGCAAGGTCGAGCGACTTATTGCCACCGTAATCTTTTTTATACAACTGCAACAGCAAACATTCCTGTAAATCCCTGGCCCCTATCCCTGCCGGGTCAAAATTCTGTATTTTGGTCAGTATCCTTTCGAGATGGTCTTCGGTGGTGCTGATATTTTCCGTGAAAGCCAGGTCATTGACAATGGCTGACAGGTCCCTTCTCAAATAACCGTCTTCTTCTATATTTCCGACAATGTGCAGGGCCAACTGAAGGTCATCCCCTTCTTCAAAATTGGAATGCGCCTGTTCCACCAGGAAGTCATAAAAACTCTGCTGGTAAGGTATGGGCATTTCCTTCTGCTCCTCGTCCCCGTAATCGTCAGTCATCTTGAAACTGGCGCTATTGTCGTCGCCGGTCAGGAATTCAGTGACATTAAAATCTTCATTATCATAAGAATCCGTACTGTTAAAATCGTCGTTGAGGGTATCCTCATTGCTGAATTCATCCTTCTTGACTTCTGTCTGGGAAAAATTCGCGAGATCGTCTTCACCCTTTTCCAGCGCTGGATTGTCCAATAATTCCTGGTCCACCCTTTCCTCAAAATCAGCCGTTGTCATCTGCAACAACTTGATAAACTGTATCTGCTGTGGAGACAGTTTCTGAAGGAGTTTCTGACTGAGCGATTGTTTCAACATAAGGAAAATTTCTAATTGATACTGAAATTATGTGCAAAGTAAACTAATTTTGCTGCGTATTAAAAAGAAATATTTAAAAAATGTATATCAAGGAATTATCCGCTTATGAAAGTAAGGAGGTCACATTAAAAGGTTGGGTAGCGAACAGGAGGGACAGTAAAGGTCTGGTGTTTATCAATTTAAGGGACGGTAGCGGCATCTGCCAATGCATAGCTGACGCGAATAAAATCAGCGAAAATGATTTTGAACAGGCCGGGAAATTGAGCCTCGAAAGTGCGGTTGAAATTTCGGGAACGGTGGTAAAGGACGAACGCCAGATAGGTGGATATGAATTACAGATCACTAAATTAAATGTCATACAGATTGCGGAGGAATTCCCTATCGCCAAAAAAGAACACGGCATTGAATTCCTGATGGATAAGCGTCACCTATGGCTTCGCAGTCAAAGGCAGTGGGCTATTCTCAGGATCCGGAACACCATTATTTACAGCATTCACCGGTTTTTCCAGGATGAAGGTTTTGTGCAAATGGACGCTCCAATTTTTACCGCCAATGCTTCAGAAGGTACCAGCACCCTGTTTGAAACGGATTTTTACGGCGCCCCTGCCTATCTCAGCCAGAGCGGACAATTATACGGTGAGGCCATGGCCATGGCTTTCGGTAAAATATATACTTTCGGTCCAACTTTCAGGGCAGAAAAAAGCAAGACCCGCAGGCACCTTTCCGAGTTCTGGATGATAGAACCTGAAATGGCTTTTTGTGATATTCACCAGAACATGGACCTGATCGAAAATTTCCTGCAGTACGTCATTCGCGAGGTGCTGGACAAATGCCAGAATGAATTAAAACTGATAGACCGCGATACTTCCATTCTGGAAACCAGCCTGAAAAAATTCCCACGCCTGACGTATGATGAGGCTGTTGCAATTATCAAGGGCGAAAAGGATGTGAACGGACAGAACAGTATCAAGTCACTCGAAAATGAATTGGCATCGGTGGAGGCACAGATTGCTGCCACCAACGCAGATATAAATGACCGTGAAGCCAAACTCGCTGCACCGGGGATGAAAAAAGGCGAGATCAATTTTAACCAGGCCAAGATCGCCACCTTAAAAAATGAACTCAAGGACCTGGAAGAATCCCAGCGCAATATTCCGCAATGGATTGCCAGCGCGAAGAACTTCGAATATGGAAATGACCTCGGAGGAAGCGACGAGACCGTTATCACCCGTTTGTTCGATGTGCCCATCATGGTTTACGACTGGCCTCATGAGGTGAAGGCATTTTATTTAAAACGCAACCCTGATGACCAGCGATTCGCGAGAGGTGTGGATGTGCTGGCTCCGGAAGGTTACGGGGAAATAGTAGGCGGAGGTGAACGTGAAACGGATGAGCAGATGCTAAGGGATAAGATCATTGAACATCAGTTACCCATGGAGGCTTTTGAATGGTACCTGGATCTTCGAAAGTATGGCAGTGTACCGCATGCTGGGTTTGGTCTTGGCCTCGAGCGTCTCGTTACCTGGTTATGTAAACTTAAGCATGTGCGTGAGAGTATTCCATTTCCGCGGATGTATGGGCGCTTAGCGCCTTAGGATTGGTAATCGGTGAGCGGTAATCAGTAATCGGTGGGGAACGGTGGATACAGGTGAGAACCGGTAAACAGCCGGTGAGTGGCCTGCCCCAATGCGTGTTGAAAAGCAAATCTGCTTCTGGGGTTTGGCTTTCAATTATCCATTATCAATTATCCATTATCAATTCTTCAGCACCTGCCCGGCAATAACATAATCTTCCCATGTGATGCGATAATAGATGGTTTTTCCGGGAAGGATATCGGGAAATGAGAACGTATAGGTTTTGTCCAGTTCTATAGTTTGTGAGAGGAGCGGATTTCCCTGATCATCGAAAAACCCAATCAGCAATGGGGTCTTGGATATCATAAACATTGGGAGCGTGCCGGCTGTCAGTATCAAATCAAATTTTTCTGTAAAAGGATTGGGCGTAACCTGTACCTTCATATACTTGTCATAAAAATCCTGTGTTGACTTTTTTTCCTCTTCCCTTTTCTTTTCAGTACATATCTCCGAGAATTTAAAAACCAGTGAATCCAAAGTTGTATCCTTATAATAGGGATAAGAATATGATTCTTCCGCGAGGTAAATATGCAATGAACCTGTTTCTTTGTGCACTTCAGTCCACATCACCACAGGAATACTGTCTCCCCATTTCGCAGTGACCTTGTCAAGATATTTACTACAGCCTGAGGTGCTGAGGTTTATGCTCCCATCTGTGCGAATATCCATAAAAATAGTTTGATTATTGTACTTCAGGTCTAATACCATCAATGCATTATTCCGGTCAAATTCACCACAATAATAATAAGCCTTATTTGTATCCGTGTTTTCAGTCCACATTGGCAGGGTATTCCCTCTTTTATCGAGTAGACTCACTGAATCACACGGAATACGTGAAAACACATATCGGGTGTTGAACCTTAAACCGGAATCCTTGCGATGATGGATACTGCGCATATGCACCTCGCGTGGTGGTTCCACAACCCTGGTGACATAACATGCCGACAATAAAACAGCGAGGAAAATATATGGAATTGATTTTTTCAATTGTCACAAAGTTACATTTTTAAATATATTCCAAAAATACCAGAAAGTCCATAAGGAATCCGTCATGGCGAATTCCGACGCTTTGGGCGGAATGTGGCCATCTGTCCATCGTAGAAACGTAATTAAATATTAATATTTAAATAATTTTTTTAGTCTCGCACAATAAAGCAAGGCATGCTTGTAATGGCTTGACATTGCTGAAAAAACCTGTAGTTTAAATCCGGACCGCTCCCATTAAATATATTCACCTGTCATAG
>JANWHK010000155.1 GCA_025450395.1 Bacteroidia bacterium | reverse complement strand
GTTACCATCAAAGACATAGACATCCATTTCTTTTGCTACCCCATTCTGGAACAGAAGATACAGGTTGTTGCCACTATTCACTGAACCTGCAAAACTTGTGGCATAAAAGGAATCCGGGAGGTTATAGATTTTCCATATCCCGGAATCCAGAAGTAATATTGAATGTATATAGACAAGCGAAGAGGAGGGAATCACAACAAGTTGCTTTTTATAGGAGGTAATATTCGCAATGTACTTCACCGGGACACTCATCTGAGTGAACTGCCCATTCCTGAACACAGCCAGTTTTTTGGTAATACTTCCGCCGATCTCTATACTGTCAGGTGCGATCTTGTTTTTATTGTAAGCATAAAGTGAATCATTCACCACCTGGAAAAAGACATTGGAGGTACCCGACAGGTTCCTGAAACCATAATTGCCGGCATTACCCACAGGATTCCAGACGGAGCCGTTCCACATTAAAAGACCGTTGACTTTTACACCTGGTATGGAGTCGAAATTTCCCGTAATGAATAACCGGTTCTGGAAGGAGTAAGCTTTGTTGACCTCAAAATAGTCCGGGTTGGTCTGCAAGAGGTTTGCGTTGCAGGATTGCCAGGTCCTGTTGCTGAACTTGATGATTCCTGCTCCTGAATTGTTTTGTGAAGAATCAAAACTTCCGCTGACATAGATCTCGTTGTCGTGAAACTTGATATCCAATATCCTGGGTGCATCAATGGAATGCCTGTTATACAACCTGATGGGCTTTGAAAACAGCCATGAAATGCCGTCAAAGACCTGCAGACGTATCTGTGAATATTCATGCCCAAAATTAAACGAGGAAGTAACGGTATCGTAATAAATCGCAAACACCTGCCCGTTGGAATCCATCTCATGAAGGTAATAATTGATTCCCTGCTGGTGGTAAAAAGTCTTGATGGACAATCCATTACCCAGTTTCTTGAAATACTGCGAATGTATTGGGTTCAATACAAGTGTGAGAAGTACGATGAGTATGTTTTTTTTCATTTGGCTGGTATAATGGGTGTATATAAGATGCCTAATCGCAGGGAGGGAAGGATTTCGCGCTTTACAAACTCTGTGTTATCAAAATTCATCTTGCTTCCGAGATAAGAGGTCTGCAGGTTACCTGTTATTGCAATACCGGGCCTCAAATTATACTGGAAAAGAAACGATATGTTTGGACTGAAGGTGTTCTTTGTTGTGGATTTGAAATCTTTCATTTCTTCATCTTCAAAACTGAACAGGCGGCCGCTGCTGGTCCTTTTTAAAATCAGTTCAGAACCTATACCTGTCCATACGGAGAGTTTTTTAAACTCAAATATCCGTGCATACAATTGTACCGGCACTGAATAAGAAGTAGTCTTATTTTTTACCTTTTCATCTATATGGGGTGACTGGCTGGCCGGCCTTGTAAAATAGCCCTTTAAAACCCCCTGGTGGTATATAGGCAATTCTGTATAAGTATAGTCAATACTTGAATTCTCTATGGTACTGCTGTACTGAAACCCTGTCTTGAAGATAAAATTCCCGTTAAGTCTATAACCAAAATTCACGGATATAATATCACCATTTTTTGAATTGCCATTGGCCTTCCTGTAATTTGTCAAGGCATCCTTATGCGCATTGTCAGTCTTGATCTTTGAACGCGTAGCACTTTCATTGGCATACCCAAACTGTACATTGATACTGAATGGACTTAACCTCTTTTTAGGCAAACCAGGGTAGGACTTTTTGTCCCTTATATTTTCATATATATATTCTTCATATTGATATTTGAATGGTTTGAAAAGTATGATCTTCATTGAACCTGAAAAATCAGGGCTTGATCCCCGGGCTATGTTACTAGACTCATCCTCTTCAATGGCCTGTATGGTTTCAGTATGGTTTGTTTTAAAATCATTGGACAAAAGATTGGACTTCCCTGGTGTTTTATAATCCATAGTTCCGAACTGATGATTTCCCTTTGAAGAAGGTGATGCCTTTTCCGCTTGCCCGGGATCTTGTTGCGTTAAATGATCTGCTAAGTTATCGTCTGTTGCAGTAGATTCCTTTGAAACTGCGTCATTTGTAATAGGCTCTTTGGATGTTTGTCCGTCTAATCCTGTCAAT
Source organism: Bacteroidia bacterium (assembly GCA_025450395.1). Classification (GTDB taxonomy): domain Bacteria; phylum Bacteroidota; class Bacteroidia; order NS11-12g; family UBA955; genus JABMMZ01. The sequence goes on along the minus strand of JANWHK010000155.1, from coordinate 12,858 downwards.
GATTTTGCCTGGCCTGTGTTTTGAGTATTTGAAGACTGGTTTAATAAAGCGGTTCCAAGACCTGCCACACCCAAAACCATGGCAAGCGTAAACCAAAGCACAAATCTTCTCTTTTTTTGTTTCTGGTTTTGCACAGACTGGATGGCATCATTGTAAACATACTTGTCAGGTATGGATTCAAACACCGATAGTCTTTCATGAAGCGCTATGTCAATAGGATGTGTACCGATGGCCGCAAAACCAAGTATACCGGGTTTTACATTGTTGGGAGGAACAGCGGACAGTTCCGACAGGTGTTGGTTCAGCGAATGGTCTATCGGGTGACTCAGGTGCTCAATATCATTTGCAATAGCGTTCCATGCGGCATCATCCGGCAAAGATTCGAAACCCTCGAACTTTTGATTCAGGAAATCATCGATATGTTCGTGCTTATTTGCCAAATTTCCTTTCCATTTGTTGTTTTAACATGTCCGACAGCAGTTTGCGGGCACGTGATAATTGCGACCTGGAAGTAGCCTCATTGATATTCAGTAATTTTGATATCTCAGTGTGGTTCAGTTTGTCAACTGCATATAGGTTGATGATAACCCTGTATTTTTCCGGCAATTGCTGCACCATGTAAAGGGCTTCATCGGTCGAGATGTGATTTAGCCAGTGTTCCTTTTCATCTTCGCTGATATCGTCACCCTTATTGTGTAATTGTTCATTGATACTGACCTCAAACTGGGTTTTCAGTTTCCTCTGGATATAATTGATGGCAGTGGTCACGAATATCCTGTACATCCATGAACCAAGCGCAGACTCGCCTTTGAACCTGTGCAGGTTCTGGAAAGTCTTGATAAACCCTTCCTGGAAAATATCATGAGCGATGTCGCGGTCAGGGGCATAACGCAGGCAGATACCAAACATTTTAGGGGCGAACTGCTTGTATAACAATTCCTGGAAAAACTTCTCATTTTTCAGGCAACCCTGCACGATATCGTTGTCTGTATACAATTTAACTGCAATTAAGACACTAAAATACGGAATTGTTGCAATTTTATTGAAAAAAACTGGGGTTGCTAATCGCTAACGAAATAAATTCCCCCTTTGAAGAGCCTGTCCCGCATCTCATGCGGGAGGGCGTAGGGGGATGTGTGCGGCTGGCATGGAAAATATCTTCCCTAAACCTTCCCCAAAGCCTGCTCAACATCCGCCAGCAGATCCTCTATATCCTCAACACCTACACTCAGCCTCAGTAATCCATCAACTACTCCGGATTTTTCCCTTTCAGCCTTCGGAATACTGGCATGTGTCATGCTTGCAGGGTGGTTTACAAGACTCTCAACACCTCCTAAAGATTCTGCCAGGGTGAATATTTCAACGTTGGTTGCAAAACGCATGGCCGCTTCAAAATCATCTCCCTTCAGGGTAAAAGAAACCATACCACCGAAATCACGCATCTGTTTTTTTGCGACTTCATGACCGGCGGCATCTTCAAATCCCGGCCAGTATACCTTGCCGATCTTGGGATGATTACGCAAATAGTGCGCTATGACCTTGCCGTTTTCACAATGCGCCTTCATACGTAGGTGCAGGGTCTTGATACCGCGAATGACAAGGAAACAATCCATTGGTCCTGGATTCGCGCCGCAACTGTTCAGTATGAATGCCAGTCTTTCGTATAAAGCCTTATCATTGGTGATCAGGGCACCCATCACCACATCGCTGTGACCACCCAGATATTTGGTAGCGCTGTGCATCACGATATCGGCACCCAGGTCTAAAGGATTTTGCAAGTAAGGTGAAGCGAACGTATTGTCAAGGGCGAACAAAATATTATGTTTTTTGGCGATATCCGATACGGCCTTTATGTCTACGATTTTCAGGGTAGGGTTAGTCGGGGTTTCAGCCCATATCAACTTTGTATTTGCATTAATATACTTGTTAAGATTGGCTGCATCGTATAAATCAATATAATGGAATTTAATGCCGAAAGGTTCATAAATCTTTGAAAACATACGGTAAGAACCGCCGTAAATATCATCACCGGTAATGACTTCATCGCCGGGTTTTAAAAGTTTGATCACTGCATCTGTTGCGCCCATGCCGCTTGAAAATGCGAGGGCATGTTGACCATTCTCCAGGGCTGCCAGGTTATTCTCCAACTGAGTCCTAGTAGGGTTTTTTCCCCTCGCGTAGGCATAACCCTTGTGTTTTCCGGGGTATTCCTGTACATACGTACTGGTCTGGTATATAGGGGTCATGATAGCGCCTGTAGTAGGATCAGGTTCTATTCCTGCATGCAGGGCTTTGGTTCCGAATTTCATAAGGCGCAAAATTAGGCAAAACAATGTAGCTTAAAAACAAAAGTGAATTACTTTGCAACAAATTAGCTATGGAATACGTCTAATACATAAAGACCACTTAAATTATGAAAACAAATATTTTTATGCTGGCGTGTATTTGCCTGATGCTTTCATGCCGCGACGAGGTGAAACCCATGATGGTGATAAAGAACTGTTCAGGTTCTTATCTCAGCTATGACGGGAGCAATTACAAGGTTTGCAACAGCGACATCCTCAATGGGTGTGCTCATGGTACTACAGTGAATGCTGTATTTGTCAGGATCAATAAGTGTGAAGTCGTAAATGACAAGGTAAGGTGTCTAATGGAATACCCTCCATACAAGCATAAAGTAAGAGTTATTAAAGTTATAAAATAACCCGCCTTAGTTCAGGTCTATCTCTTTTAGCGCAGGACTAATAACCAGCCTGCCTTCCGTCTTGGCCTTGACATCATCGACTGTGACTCCGGGAGCTATTTCTATAAGAACAAAACCTTGTTCCGTGATATCAAAAACACCAAGTTCCGATACGACTTTTTTGACGCAAGCTATACCGGTGATAGGTAGTGAGCACTCTTTTAAAAGCTTGGATTCGCCTGCCTTGTTGACATGCTGCATGGCCACAATGATGTTCTTTGCACTTGCAACCAGGTCCATCGCACCACCCATGCCTTTCACCATCTTGCCGGGTATTTTCCAGTTGGCTATATCACCCCGGTCGTTCACCTCCATGGCTCCTAAAACGGTCAGGTCAACCTTTCCGGCGCGTATCATGCCGAAACTCATCGCAGAATCAAAAAAGGCGGAACCGGGCACAGTAGTGATGGTTTGTTTGCCTGCATTGATCAGGTCTGCATCTTCTTCGCCTTCAAAAGGGAAGGGCCCCATGCCCAATAATCCATTTTCGGATTGTAACACCACTTCTACACCTTCTGGTATATAGTTGGCTACCAGCGTAGGGATACCTATGCCAAGGTTGACATAAAATCCATCCTTTAATTCTTGGGCTATCCGTTTTGCTATCTGTTCTTTGCTGAGCATCTTATTCTAATTGGACTGCAAAACAAGCAATTTTTTCATGAAATACCTTGAGAATTATTCAACAATTCATTGCGACTTGCATTTATTACCCGTCCACCCTAATTTTACAACTTCATTTACAAACAATTTCCAATGCCGGTAAAAGTCAATTCAGCACAAGATTACCTTAGCCAGGTAAGCGACGACAAAAAAGAAGCGATGATAAAGTTGCGCGAAGTAATCCTTGAAAATATTCCCAAGGGGTTCAGGGAAGGCATTGGTTACGGCATGATTGGCTATTGTGTGCCCCATTCCATTTTCCCGGCCGGTTATCACTGCGACCCTAAACTACCCTTGCCATTTGTAAGCATAGCCGCCCAGAAGAATTTTATTGCCATTTACCACATGGGTATTTATGGGAGTCCTAAACTATTGGATTGGTTTACCAGGGAATACGCAAAACAAGTCAAAGGCAAGCTGGACATGGGTAAAGGTTGTATCCGCTTCAAAAAGCCCGAGGATATTCCCTTTGATCTTATAGGGGAACTAATGCAGAAAATAAGTGTGGATGAATGGGTAAAACAATACAGTGAAAACCTGGCGAATGCGAGGAAAGGAAGGGGCTAGGGTTTAGGGGTTAGGGTATAGCTAGGGAAGCAGAAAATCGGTTTCTAATAAAGATGTTAAAAACGGACGCCTTTGTTGGTCTCCCGACCAACAAATATCGTATGATGTATATCCAATTAGTTCTTCAGTATCACCTGGAAATCAATTTCCGACCGCTTGAGTTCATCCAGCAAATCCTGGCAGATATTCACCTTTTTATCTGTACTGTAGAGTTCCACCTGCTGTTTTTTCTCCCTGTCTATCATCGTGATATTGATTGGAAGTGTGCCGGCGAACATCTTGAACAGCTCCTCCAGCTCCTCAATGATGTTTTTCTTGAGGTTCTTTAACTCCAGGTTGAGTCCCAGGCCTTTGATATACCTTTCTTTCACATCTTCCATTTTTTCACCGCTCTGGATGTTGAGTTCCCATTCACGACCACCTTCCTTGGGCCATTTGGGCTTTTCCACCTTGCATTTCAGCACGATAAAATGATTGGGGTATAATATCAGTCTCAGAACATCAAAAGTACCGCCAAAAGCAAAAAAGGTGTATTGCCCGGAATAATCCTGCAAGATGAATTTTGAATAGTTTTTACCGGTCTTGGTGATCAGGTTGTCAACCTTGACCACAATCCCCGCAACAACCGGATTTGGTTTGTTTCTTGCAAGGTCTTCCACATTTTCAAGTTCCAACAGTGTACAGGTGGTGATGGCATTGTATTCAACCTTAAACGTATCCATGGGGTGCCTGTTGATGAATATGCCGACCATTTCCTTTTCCATATTACACTCATCCAAAATCGAGTATTCATCCACTTTGGGCAGCTGAGGCTCGGAAAAATTCTGTTGAGTGGATTCACCGAACATGGATACCTGGTTGCTGAGGTTGTTTTCCTGTGTCCTGGCTCCATAGCGCAACGCCATTTCAATCCCGGAACCATTTTCTGTTTCTGCAAGGTATTGTGCCTTGTGATAGGACTTGTCAAAATCAAATCCACCGCCTTTTGCCAAGGCCTCAAGGGTCTTTTTATTGACATTCCTTAAGTTGCAACGCGACGTGAGTTCAAAGATGTTTTTATACGGTCCGTTGAGATCCCTTTCCTCGATGATATTCTGAGCGGCAGCCTCTCCAACACCTTTTACGGCACACAGGCCAAAACGTATCTCGCCTTTCTGGTTGACGGAAAACTGTATATCACTCTCATTCACATCGGGACCAAGTACGGGAATATTGATGCGTTTGCATTCCTGCATCATCAGGCTAATCTTGTCAATGTTATTGCTGTTGTTGATGAGCACGGCTGCCATGTATTCCGCAGGATAGTGTGCCTTCAGGTAGCCAGTCTGGTACGCTACAAAAGCATAACAGGTGGAATGCGACTTGTTGAACGCATAGGCGGCAAAAGCTTCCCAGTCCTTCCATATCTTTTCGCATTTGGCAGTGTCCAGTCCTTTTTCTGCAATACCTGTCATAAAATCATCCTTCAGTTTCATCAGGTCCGCCAGGTTTTTCTTACCCATGGCTTTCCTCAGGTAGTCCGCTTTGCCTTTTGAGAAACCGGCAAGGGATTGACTCAATAACATCACCTGTTCCTGGTAAACCGTAATGCCGTAGGTATCTCCAAGGTAATCCTCCAATTCAGGAATATCATACACTATTTCCTCTATCCCATGTTTACGCTTAATATAAAGTGGGATATATTCCATTGGTCCCGGACGATAAAGTGCATTCATCGCTATCAGGTCTTCAAATTTATCCGGCTTGAGCTCCCTAAGGTGCTTTTGCATACCCGGACTTTCAAACTGGAAAGTGCCTCCCGTGTCCGCCCTTTGATACAGTTCAAAGGTCTTTTGGTCGTCTAGTGGCAGGTTGTCAATATCAATGTCAATATCCCTGTTTTTCTTGATCAGGTCCATGGCAGATTTAATGATGGAAAGCGTCTTTAAGCCTAAAAAGTCCATCTTGATTACACCGGCATCTTCCACCACTTTTCCATCAAACTGTGTCAGCAATAAGTTAGAGTCTCTTGAAACAGCCACAGGCAGAATCTCTGAAAGGTCTTTGGGCGCTATGATAATACCCGCAGCGTGTACACCAGTATTTCTCACAGAACCTTCCAATAAAAGTGCCTGCCTTAACACTTCACCCTTGTTGTTATTCTTGTCGTGGTGCCATTCCCTCAACTGCATCACACCCGGAATATCTTCCTGTCTCAGCAATATGGTATCCCTGTTCTCTATTTCTGTTTCCAGCAGTTCTGTATCATCCTCAGTATCCATCAGGTCCTCTTTCACACCTTCTATCTTGGCATTGATCACCTGTTTTAAGGTCAGTCCAAGCGGGCGGGCGGGCACCAACCTTGTAATGCTGTTGGATTCATCCATGCTGAGGTCCATCACCCTTGCCACGTCTTTGACACTCATTTTGGCGGCCATCTTGCCATAGGTCACAATCTGTGCAACCTGGTTTTTACCGTATTTCTCCACCACATAATCTATCACCTTTTGCCGGCCTTCATCGTCAAAGTCAGTATCGATATCCGGCATGCTTTTCCTTTCAGGATTCAGGAACCTTTCAAACAGCAGGTCGTATTTAATGGGATCTATATTTGTGATGCCAATACAATATGCAACAGCACTTCCGGCCGCAGAACCACGTCCTGGCCCTACCACCACACCGAGTTCCCTGCCGGCTTTGATAAAATCTGACACGATCAGGAAATACCCCGCAAATCCCATAGTGCGTATCGTAAACAACTCGAATTTCAAACGTTCATCGATCTGGGCATCTATGTCACCATACCTTCTTTTGGCCCCTTCATATGTCATGGCCTCCAGGTAATCGTCCTGTGTTTTATATTCAGGCGGTACCGGGAAATTTGGCAATAAGATATCCTTTTTAAGGTTGAGGCTTTCTATCTTGTCGACGATATGGCCGGTGTTGTCAATCGCTTCCGGCACATCGTGGAACAACTTGCTCATTTCAGCCTGGGTCTTGAAATAAAAATTGTCATTCGGAAAAGCAAAACGCCTTCCTTTTACGAATTTTTCCTCGTCACCATCCAGGTCTGAAGCTTTAGGTGTGCTCTGTTTCTCCCCGGTATTGACACATAAGAGGATATCATGCGCATTGTAATCTTCCTTTTCTACGTAGTGTGAATCATTGGTGGCTATCATTCTCACATTGTATTTCTGTGCAAAACGCATCAACACTTCGTTAAGTTTATCCTGGTCACCAAGCCCGTGTCGCTGCAGTTCAATATAATAGTCATCACCAAAGAGGTCCAGCCACCACAAAAACTCCTTTTCTCCTTCTGCCTCACCTTTTTTAAGTATGGTTTTGGGCACAATTGCACCAAGACAGCAAGTAGTGGCAATCAGGCCTTCGTGGTATTCTACAATCAGGGATTTATCTATCCTTGGCCATTTGCTGTACATACCATCTATATAACCGAGTGAGCACAGTTTGGATAAATTCTTGTAACCTGCCGCATTTTTTGCCAGCAACAATTGGTGGTGACGGATATCCTTGTCGTCCTTGGTGAATGATTTCCTGAACCTGTCTTCCACCATGTAAAACTCACATCCGACAATGGCTTTTATTTTCTCCTCACCCTTATTGTGTTTAGCGGCTTCCGCCACAAAATTAAACACACCGAACATATTGCCATGATCCGTGATGGCGATGGCTTTTTGTTTATCGTTGACAGCTTTCTTAAACAGGTTCTGAATAGAAGCTGCACCATCCAGCAATGAAAATTGTGTATGGCAATGTAAGTGAGCAAAATCAGGCATTTGTGGTAATTAATTTGATGTTGTAAATTTATTATTCTTTCACCTTAAATAATACCCGTGTTGAAAACTACCGTAAATAGGGCCTCACGACTTCGCCACCTTTGAATCTTCAGATTGTGAACAAAAAAATGCTTGAAGAAATTGGCAAAAATGAACAATTATTGATAAGCCTTACTTTAATGGAAAAAATTCGGGTTCATTCACCATCTTTGCACCTTCATTGTAAGAATATTAAATGCAGGCAGAAATTATAACAATAGGGGATGAATTATTGATAGGGCAGGTGGTAGACACGAATAGTGCATGGTTGGGACAAATGCTCAACAAACACAATATCAGGATAAGGCGCATCAATTCCATCAGCGATAACAAGGAAGAGATCTTTTCACAGCTGACGGATTGCCTTCAGCGTTCAGAACTCATCATCATCACGGGTGGCCTGGGACCGACCAGGGATGACATCACCAAAAACACGCTTGTAGAGTATTTCAAGATGGGTTGGCGCGTGGATGAAAAGGTCATGGAACAACTTCAGGCTTTTTACAAAAGCAGGGGCAGGACCATGTTCGAAGTGAACAAGATGCAGGCGCATTTACCGGATGGATGCATCACATTAATCAACGAGTGGGGAACCGCTCCCGGCATGTGGTTTAATATTGGTGAAAAGGTGGTCATCAGTATGCCAGGTGTGCCTTATGAAATGAAGAATATTTTTGAATTCAAGGCCTTGCCTTTGCTTGTAAAGACATTCAGTCAACCGAGGCTTTACCACAAAACCATTGTCACCATCAATGTGCCTGAATCATTATTGGCGAAAAATATTGAGGACATAGAAGATTCCCTGCCGGTTTATATAAAACTGGCGTACCTCCCGAACTGGAATATGGTACGACTGCGGCTTACAGGTACTCAGCAGGGTGATTCGGACATCATCAGTGAAGTCAATGCAATAGCTGACAGGATAGCTGAAAGAGTAGGAGAGGATGTTGTTGCCAAAGAGGACCTGAATATGGCGGAAATCGTTTTTAAAGCTTTGAAAGGCAAGAATAAAACCCTTGGTTTAGCCGAAAGCTGCACAGGGGGATATATATCACACCAGATTACATTGATACCCGGGGCTTCCAAGGTGTTTGTCGGTTCCGTTATCAGTTATAGCAATTCGGTCAAGCATCACCAATTGGGAGTGGACACGACCTTGTTTGAGACCGTAGGCGCTGTGAGCGAACAAGTAGTAGAACAGATGGCGCTGGGGGTCAGGCAGCGCTTGCAGACCGATTATGCCATCGCCGTATCCGGCATTGCAGGACCGGAGGGAGGCAGTGAAGAAAAACCAGTAGGCACAGTGGTGATAGGTGTTTGCTCCGCCACAGAAACAGTGGTAAAGACATACCATTTCATAGGTGACAGGATGAACGTCATCGGCAGGTCCAGCAACATGGCCCTTGACATGCTGAGGCGGATGATATAGAATCAAAAAAAGGAGCCTTTCAGCTCCCTTTTTTGATTGAATGTAATCAATTTTAGTTTTTAAACAATTTATTTCTTAATCATTAGACTTTTCGGTTTCGCCGCCTTAATCCATTTTAATGCATACAAAGATTTAAAATTTTGCTTAACACCAGTTCTTTATGTAACCGGCACCATAGTATACGTAATAACCCGTCATGCTTTTGTAACAATTGGTTTTCGGATTTGGGGAATATTATGATATGTTTGTAAAGATTAATGAAACTGGGACTGAAAAATTTTTTACTGTTTATTTTTGTCACATCTTTATGCCTTTCAAATGCACAGAAGCGCCATAGCCTGCACTATACGGTAAGGGACGGACTTCCCAGCAACAAGATATACTGTGCTACCCAGGATGCAGCGGGATTTATGTGGCTGGGTACTGACAACGGTCTTGTGCGCTTCAATGGCTCGGAGTTCAAGATATTTACAGTGAAGGATGGCCTCCCGGACAATGACATTTTTGCCGTGTTCGAGGACCAGCAGGCACGCCTGTGGATATTGGGATTCAAGCAGGCGCCATGTTACTTTTACAGGAATAAATTGTATACCACAGCGAATGATACTTTTTTGGCGAAGTATTTCCAGGACCCGGATATGTACCGCTATACAGTTAACAGGGCGCAAAAAAAGGTTTTATTCTTTATCAATTACAATAACAGGTTCTGCATGCTGGAATATGGTAAAATAAGAGTGCTTCCGGTAGATTATTCAAAGGAATATATCAAGGGCCAGGTATTTAGCCTTTATACGGTCGACAAAACGGATTACCTGATCATACCAAGGGAATTCATTAACCTGAATACCAATACCTGGAAAACATACAACAACACTGAATTTATCATTAACAGTGACCAGGTGACTTACCGAAACAAGGCCCTGGGCTTGTCAAATAACCTGGTAAGCAGCAAGGTCATGCTCTTTACAATTGACAAAGACTCAGTAAAACAATTTAAAATACTGCCATACCCCGGAATGATAGGTCCATACACCAATGGAGGCAGCGAGGCAATGTTCCTGAACCAAAACGGCGAGATTTTCAGTTTTGATACAACTAAGCTTGATTTTATTCGTGAACCTTACAGTATTCCGGAAGGCCGCATCACTACGGGATATATTGACAGAAGCGGAAATAAGTGGGTGGGCACGCACGATAACGGGTTTTATATATTCCCAAAATACAGTTCTGAGATACTTGAGACCGGCAGTGATAAAGGCGCTACATGCATGGTGCTCAATCCTGATCACACGGTCAGTGTCGGTTTTGAAAACAAGACCATTTATACCTATGGTAAGGGATCATTCTTTAGCCGGTATGAGATGAAGGACAAAAGAATAAACCAGATACGTATCACAGGGATGGTATCGGATAAAGGGTATATTTATGTCGGTGGTGATTTTGCCCTTGGAAAATATGATATCCGTAATGCAACATATGCATCTTATCCAAAAACTCTATCCAATCTATTGTTTACAATGAAGGATATTGAATTGTCAAAAAAGGGTCGCTTATTGATAGGCAGCGCCAATGGGGCAGGAATTTTCTCACAGGAAGAAGGAAAGTTTATTGACGAGATATGGAAAACAAGAACAACCGCCATTTGTGATGCTGTAAATGGAGATATGTACCTCGGGACAATAGACGGGTTACATATCAGGAGGGCAGGTTCTGACCTGATAACTAAATATCTCACAAATACCCCCATCGACAGGGCGAGAATAACTGATATCAAGATTGATAGATTGGGAAGGGTCTGGGTGGGAACAGCCCAATTTGGCTTGTTTATATTAGAGGCGGGAAAGATCCTTAGCCTGACAGACGACAAGAAGAGCGCGTGTTTTTTGACTTCATACTATATCAAGAATATTTTCCTGGACAATCGCGATATAGCATGGGTAAGTACGGATAAAGGGCTAAACCGGGTGTCCTTGCCAGGTAAAGGGAACTGTGCCGTTGAAAGGATTACTACGGCATTTGGCATACCTGATAATAATATTTCTGCTTCATGCGTGCTGGGGGATACGATTTATATCAGTTCTCTTTCAGGCGTTTGCAGGTTTATATACTCCCCATCGATATTCAGGGAAATCCCGGTGCTTGAGATTACAGGCACTTTCATCAACTATGACAAAAGGGAGATTAATGATGGCCTCTTATTGCCATTCAAGGAGAACAATATAAGTATTGAATTTTCAGTGATAGCATACAGGAGTGCAGGAAGCATTGTATGTGAATACAGGCTCTCAGGTTCTGATGAGCAATGGATCTCAACGATGGGCAATAGGGTAGACCTTCTATCCCTGAACCCCGGAACATACAGGTTTGAGGTTAGGGCGACCAATACAACGACCGGTGAAACAAGTCCCATCAGGCAAGTGTCTTTTGTGATCGCCAAGCCATGGTATTTAAGCTGGTGGTTCATCAGCCTTCTTCTTATCATCATAACAGCGATTGTTTGGCTCATTGTTGGGTCAATTATTAAAAGGATCAGGCAAACTTCAGAACTGCGGAACCACATGAACAAGCAGGTGGCTGAACTTGAAATGCAGGCCTTGCGTGCTCAGATGAACCCGCATTTTATCTTTAATGCCCTGACGGCCATCCAGAATTATTTTGTAAATAACAACGAAGAAAAAGCAAATGCATTTATGTCCAAATTTGCCATGCTGATACGCCAGATGCTGGATTATTCGAAAGATAACTTTATACCCCTGGATGAAGAGATCTCGTTGCTTACCAATTATATGACGCTTGAAAAAATGCGGTTTGAAGACAAGCTGGATTTTGTATTGCATATCGATGAAAATATGGATCCCTCGGAGTTTAAACTTCCGTCCCTGTTGATACAGCCGCTTCTGGAAAATGCGGTGAACCATGGCATCCGGCATTCTAAAAACAAGGGTACTATCAGCTTAAGCATATCAAGGGATTCCGGATTCCTTACCTGTGAGATCAGGGACAACGGCATCGGTATCAGTCGTTCAATGGAAAACAAGGTGCCAGGCGTTGGCCATCAGTCAAAAGGCATGGATATCCTTGAAAAGCGTATTAATTTTATCAACCAGTTATATAACAGCTCGGTCAGCATGGTGGTCATAGATTTATCAGGACCCCAAACAGCGGATACCGGCACCCTCATTATTTTTAAATTTCCCCTTGAATTGGTTTCAAGGCCCCTTGTCAATTAAATATGTATAAGTCAGTCATTATAGAAGATGAAGTAAATGCCAGCGCATTGTTAAGCACATATCTTGAAAAATATTGTGATATAAAGGTCGTTGGAAATGCTGAAACTGTTGAGGAAGGAATTAAGGAAATTCTGGACAAGAAACCGGATATCGTTTTCCTGGATATTTCACTGCCGGATTACAACGGGTTTGAATTATTGCGCCGTTTACACCCTGTTGAATTTGAAGTGGTTTTTGTTACGGCTTATGATGAGTTTGCAATACAGGCCATCAGGATGAGTGCAGTGGATTATTTGTTAAAGCCGGTGGATATTGCTGAATTGCGGATAGCGGTCGAAAAGGCGAAAGAAAAGATTAAATCGCAGCGGTCCAACCACAACCTGCTTGTTTTGCTTGAAAATGTCAAGCAGC
>JANWHK010000154.1 GCA_025450395.1 Bacteroidia bacterium | reverse complement strand
GCTGTTAACCTCTTGCACCAACTTCCATCCGAAAACAACCAGGTCATTACCCGTTGGGCGCAATTTGGCATCTATTCAAGGACGGCCTTTGACTCACAGGCATTATTGGAACTCAAGAAAAACAATTGTGATGAAAAAAAATGCCTGAGCTGCAGGATAGGCAGTAAGGTGATGAGCTTGTAGGAACCAATTACGAGTTACAAATTACAAGTTACAATTGGGGGACAGTTAGTGCATGACAACTTTATTCTACCAAATGATATTCTTCACGGTACGTACTTGTTGGTCTTCGACCAACAAGTATCGTCAGCCGATCAAACCCCCTCACTCCACGATCTTCCTCAACTCCTGCAATTTCATCAAAGCATCTATCGGTGTCATGGCATTGAGTTCAAGTGCCTTTACCTGCCGGTGCAATTCCTCAAGTTTGGGATCGCTTACACCGAACATCGTGAGCTGGTATTGAGGTACCTTCATTTTCTTCATGGTCTCCTTGCCTGATATCTGGGCCCTGTCTTTTTCGAGTTCTTCCAGTATCTCCTCTGCCCTTCCGACCACCGTTTTCGGAACTCCGGCCATACGCGCCACATGTATACCGAAACTGTGTTCGCTACCTCCCTTTGCAAGTTTTCTCAGGAATAAAACCTTGTCCTTGGTTTCCTTTACCGAGATATGAAAATTGACTATGCCTTCTATGTTTTTTTCAAGTTCGTTCAGCTCGTGGTAATGTGTTGCGAAAATGGTCTTCGGTCCATCAGGGTGTTTGCCTAAAAATTCGGCAATGGCCCATGCCAGCGACACACCGTCGAACGTACTGGTTCCTCTTCCAATCTCATCCAGCAATATCAAACTCCTGGCGCTGATATTGTTCAGGATGCCTGCCGTTTCTATCATCTCGACCATGAATGTACTTTCACCGCTGGAGATATTATCACTTGCTCCGACACGTGTATAGATCCTGTCCACCAATCCGAATTCCGCTTTTTCAGCAGCTACAAAACAACCGATCTGTCCCATCAGTACGGCAATGGCTGTTTGCCTCAATACGGCACTTTTACCACTCATGTTGGGTCCGGTCAGAATCACGATGCGTTGCTTTTCCTTGTTGAGCTCTATATCATTTGGTATATAGACATTATCTATACTTAATTGCTTTTCTATAACCGGGTGTCTGCAACCTTTTAAACTCAGGTCGAACCCTTCGTTGATAACGGGTTTGTGGTAATCATTATTCCGCGATACCACGGCAAAACTCAAGAGACAATCCATCCGCGCGAGCAACTGGCTGTTCAACTGCACAGGGGCCACATAATCCGCCATATGCTGCAATAATTCACTGTATATCCGTGATTCTATTTCAAGTATCTTGCTTTCAGCCGTAAGTATCTTGTCCTCGTATTCCTTTAATTCCTGGGTGATATAACGTTCAGCGTTGGACAATGTCTGTTTCCTGATCCAGTCTTCCGGCACTTTATCCTTATGTGTATTGGTGACCTCCAGGAAATAGCCGAAAACATTATTGAATGCTATTTTCAGGGACGTGATGCCTGTACGTTCGACTTCGCGCCTCTGTATTTCCAGTAATTTTTCCTTGCCATGGTACTGGAGGTTCCGCAGTTCGTCCAATTCCTGATTCACGCCATCGTTGATCACACCTCCTTTATGTATGAGAAGTGGTGAATCGACTTTTAGTTCCTTTGTGATCTTGTCATTCAACAACTGGCATGGATTTAACTGCTCAGACAGGACCTGCATCTCTGTGCCCGGCAATTGCGATGCGATCTGCTTCATCTGCCTGACACAATCAAGCGCCCTGGCGAGTTGCAAAATTTCCCTCGGATTGGCACGCAGCAGGGAGATCTTTGAAATGATGCGTTCCACATCACCACATTGACTCAGAAGATTCGCAAACAAGTCTACCGTCTCTTCATTTTGCATCAGTATCTCGACGGTATTCAACCTCGCATTGATCTCGTGCAGGTCTTTCAGCGGAAGCACCACCCATTTTTTCATCAACCTGCTGCCCATAGGCGTCAGGGTTTTGTCGAGTATATCGAACAGGCATTTACCGCCCGGGTAGGTTGGTGACAGGATTTCAAGATTGCGGATGGTATACTGGTCGAACCACACATACTTATCCTCGTCTATCCTGCTGATGGAGTTGATATGCCTGATATTCCCCTGCTGGTTGTGCTCCAGGTAATACAGGGAACTTCCTGCCGCGACTATTGCGGCTGAAAGGTGGCTGATGCCAAAACCCTTCAGTGTGGAAGTGCCAAAATGGTTCAGCAGTTTTTCCTGCGCGTAATCGAGTTGGAACACCCAGTCGTCAAGGGTGAACTGGTAAAATTTATCGTTGGTGAGTAGCTTGAATTCCGCCGCCTGGTTCTTGCTGATGATAATCTCAGCGGGCCTTAAACTGTTCAACAATTTATCGATGTAATCGAGCGAACCTTCTGCAACTAAAAATTCACCGGTAGAGATGTCGAGAAAGGAACATCCCGCAACCTGGCCGTTAAAAAATACGGATGCCAGGAAATTGCTTGTACGGGTATCCAGCACTTTGTCATTAAAAACCACCCCCGGAGTTACCAATTCTGTGACTCCGCGCTTGACAATGCCTTTGGCCATCTTGGGATCCTCCAGCTGGTCGCAAATGGCAACGCGGTGACCTGCCCTCACCAGTTTAGGGAGGTATGTATCGAGTGAATGGTGCGGAAATCCCGCCAGTTCAATCTCACTGCTGCTGCCTGCACCGCGTTTTGTCTGGACTATGCCCAATACTTTTGCAGCGGTAATCGCATCTTCGCCAAATGTCTCGTAAAAATCGCCCACCCTGAACAATAACAAGGCACCCGGGTACTTCTGTTTGAACCCGTAATACTGTTTCATCAGTGGTGTCTGATTATCTGTTATCTTTGCCCCCATATTCAACTGGTAAAATTTTTATTTAAAAAGCAAAACTCAAAAAATGACTTCTGCAAATGTTCCGCAAGTTAAGCACACACCAATTAAACCGATTAACAATTTATCAATACCGCCAGTCGGATAAAAACCCTGTTTGCGTCATACTGGACAATGTCAGGAGCATGAATAATGTCGGCAGTATTTTCAGGAGCGCCGATTGTTTTGGCATTGAAAAGATCTGCCTTTGTGGCATCACGGCCACACCTCCTCACAGGGATATCCATAAGACGGCGCTGGGCGCTGAAGAAAGTATGGACTGGACGTATCATGAACACACTGCGGAACTGTGCCGGAACTTAAAAGATGAAGGATACCATCTCGTGGCTGTTGAACAGGTTGAGGGTAGCGTCGCGCTTAATGATTTCAAGCTCGAAAAGGACAGGAAATATGCGATTATCTTCGGCAATGAGGTGGACGGCGTAAGCGAAGATGTATTGGCCCTCTGCGATTCCTGTATTGAAATACCTCAATACGGCACCAAACACTCCTTTAATGTTTCGGTCTGTGCAGGCATTATTTTGTGGGAACTCCTTAAATGATGAGTCTTTCCGGGTTGCGGTTGGGCGTATAAAAAACCGCCCTGCAGGAACTCAACAATATGCTTAACAACGAGATAGCAATTCCAATTGTAAAAACATTTTTCATGTCAGTCTTGAATTTTAACACGAAATTACTAAAATTTACAGGCCTATAAAATCCACGCGCTTGATTATTTCCCTGATTTTAATCATCTTGCGTCCTTAATTGACCTAATTTGTGGCACTATTTTTGGAAAACTACTAGTAAATGAAATTTCGCCTAGCGCTTCTGTTCTTCTTATTTTCAGGCCATTATCACCTCGTGGCCCAGAAAAAGATAGATTGGCAGAAACAGATCGATTATGAGCAAAACCGCATCGACCTCATAGATGGCGACATAGACATGCGTGTGGATATCGGCAATGAAAGCCAGAACCAACTGGCTACGCGAATATACATCACAATGATTGACCAGGCCCAGGAGCATATCCGCTTAATGGACCCTAAAAATGCGGAATCATACAGCCGTGCATACTTTGATTTCGTCAAGAAGGTTGACCGAACGGCTATATACCACCTGGCCGCAGGACACAGGAATATTGAACTTGCGAATAAACTGCTGACACTGAATAATCCGGTTAAGGAACTTGAATTGCTGAAAAATGACCTGAAAACAGGGATAGCCATTTCAGACATTATCAATATTAAACCTTATGCCAGGGAATACTGGATCTACGCTGCCAGATTTTACCCAACCGATGTGCTGAATAAATTCAAGGCCCTTGCCTATACTCCCTTGGGTACGGATGTCATAAATGCCCTGGCAAGGATAGACCCGAGTGCCATTAAGCAATACTTCGGCTCAAACCACCTCATTGACCGGGCAGCAAAAAACTCAAAGGACACAGTTGTTCAGCTGATCTATGAGATTTACAGGAAATATGGCACCCAATCGAGGTCTTATGCACTGATAGAATACATCTATAAAAAACAGCTGGATATTGAAGATGCGCAAACCCTGTCAAAGAATTCAAGGTTGTTCTATAAGACACTTATAGAACTGCGGAAAAAACAATACATCCTGGCAGATTACACCGTGGAAAAGGAACTCGAAATCCTGGGAATGGAACGCGTGGTGGAAATCAATCTCAGGCACGAGGACAAGGATACATTCAGGTTTGAACCTATACAATCCGACAATGCCAACGAGATATATTCAGCCATCGTATATTGCCCTGAAGAGATATTTACTTCCACTTTCCTGGGCATGTATAAACGCATGATGGGTAAAAGGAAATACGCATCAGGATATGTGTTCCTTGAAAAACTTCATTTCAATAAATTCAGGGTCTTCCTGAAGCAATGTGCCGGATACAATAAGCTTGATGATTTTTTCAGCACCATGAATGACAGCCAGGCCAATGCGCTGATAGCCATGTTTGCAGGTGGCCTTTACAATTATGGAGGTAACCTTGGACCGGCAGTGGATGTAGCAGATACTTACGGCAGCCTTGAAAATGAAAAAATAAAGGCCATATTCAACCAGACCATTGAAAAAGAGCTCAGGAAATGCATCATCTCCGGTAATGAGCATGGCAAAAAAATATATGGGTTGCTGCTTCGCCTGACGGGTGGGGCACCTGAAATTTATACAACTGATTATGCCTTCAACGTCCCCAATCTTGACCGACTGACTTCCGCTGAACTGTTTCCTGACAGCGTTCATATACAACAACATTTTTTCTTTGATGATGAAGACGGATTGGCTGCGTTTAACAGCTGGCTAACCCTTTATCCCCCCACCGTTTTCAAAAAGGAGGATAAGGGCAATTATATTGTTTTCAAGACCATACAGGGTAAAAAAATGGAGATATACGCCAATAAACCCCAGAATGAGATACGGGGAAGGATTGATCTTCAGAAATACTTCGAAAGCAGGAAAAGGTTCCCTGACCTGATAGTTCACAGGGGTCATAGTTATTATATCCAGAACACCCTTGATAACATGACCAACAGTAACCGTGTAGCTATACTTGGAAGTTGCGGCGGTTACCAGAATATCAGCAAGGCTATGGAGAATGCCATGGATGTGCATATCATCAGTACCAAACAAGTTGGCACCATGGCGGTGAATACGGTATTGATACAGGAAATATCAGAAACAATCAGGGCCGGAAAAGATATCGTATGGATGGACATATGGAAACAGATTACCATCAAACTCAAGAACAATCCGCAATTCAAGGATTACATCCCCCCATATAAAAACCTTGGCGCAAGATTTATCAGGGCGTATAATGAATTATGAGTTATGAGTTATGAATTATTAGGTTGCCGCGGCCTTTAGACCTTAGATAATATTGATAAGAGTTCACTGAAATTCTAAGTCTTCAGGAACTTGTAACCGAGGCAGAAATTAAATCCCTGCATAAATCCAGCCGAGAAACTTCCGCCTGTTTCATTACTTAAGATTAAAGGCATTTGTAGTTCAGGACTAAAAGTAAAGCGTTTATTAATAGCCAGTTCAAGCCTTATAAATGGTGTGAAACCAAAGCTTGCTTTAGGTCCATGTCCAATATAATTTGTCTTGCCTGACGTTATACTTATGCCTTCATAGCCAGCTGGAACTTGTGAATTCCGGCTACCAGGATAGAGGGTATCAAAAACATGATCCGTATTTGAGGTCATAAGCCTGTTCATTCCAACGTAAGCCTGGAAGCCCAATATCAACCGGTTCCTGTTGGACTTGAAATTAATGGCCCTGGATATATTCAAGGCAAGGCCATTGGAAAAGATCCTGCGGCTAATGTCACGCCTGTAAAAAAAAGAGGAATCCCTGTAATATACGGACGATGTTGAATTTCTAACTGTGTAGTTGACAAAGTCGAGACCGAAATTGACCTTACGGCTTACGGATTCTATGCCTATCCTGTATGCTCCGGCGTATTGGAAGCTGGGTAACGGAATGACATTTACCCTGAGTTGATAAGCAAACTCATTCTGGGCATTTGTATTGAGAGTCAAGATACATAATACCATGAAGCAAAAGTTTTTCATGCCAGTAAAACGTCAAAGGACAAATTTTATTGCCAACAGGATAAGAGTTATGAATGATGAGTTTTGAATGATGGGTTATGAGTTTGGAGTTTGGAGTTAAAAATGATGATTTATAAACTTGCCACAACTTTAGGTCGTGGTAGATTATAACAGGCAACTCCAACAAGCCATAGAATTACCATTCATAATTCATCATTCATAACTCATAATTAGATGGATTTACCTCAATAACGTAAACGTTCCCTGCAGGTTATAAGACTTATTATCGGCCCCAAGGGCTTCAATATGGTAAAGGTAAACCCCTTCCTGGCATCGCTCGTTCTTGAACGTTCCATCCCATGGTACCATACAATCATTGGTTTCAAATATCTTTTCACCCCAGCGGTTATAGATCTGGAACTTGTACCTCGAAATATATTGTCCTTTAGGACCAAAATTCTCGTTGATATTATTTAGGTCCGGACTGAAAGCATTCGGTACAAACAAGGTAGAGTGAGGTAAAGCATTGGCTTCATTGGATAAACTGGAAGCAATATTCCCTGTCGCGGCATGAACATAACTCACGGCCCTTACCCTGTATATATAATAAGGTGAGCAGCTCTGGCGCGCATTCATGTCGATGAAGCTATTTTCATTGGCTGCTACCTTGCCGATCAATACAAATGTTCCATCCTCCAGTTTTTGTTCTATTTCATAATAAGCGATCTTCTGATCCCATAACTGGTAATGGTTCCATTTCAAGGCAGGTTTCTGTGTTGTCTCATCAAAGTAGGCTGTCAACAAGATGGTCTGCGCCGGGTTGCTGAATGGTGTGGTATCATTACAATTATCGATTCCCCTGACATAATAGATATAACTATATTCATTGACCTTTACCTTATCGTCTTCATAAATGGTATCCCTGGCATCAAAGTATTTGTAGTCGAATATTGGATCCCCGTTGGCAAAGGATTTGGACATTAAATACCCGCGGATGCCATTCCTGCTCCAGGCATTATTCAGCCATTCCACCCTCGATGACTTATTATTCTCTATCGTGGTACGCCAGGTATAATTAGGTTTTGTCGTATTGATATAATACGGTTTTGCGGTAGCGGTGTCACTATTGGAAAACTCCTTAAACCCGCCGTGTTGAATAGCCTTTATCCGGTAATTCTGCCTTATATTGCAGGTGATCAAAGAATCAATATAGGTAAGCTGTCCGGCATTTACAGAATCAATAAGTTTGTACGCTTCGGGTTGATTGTAATCCTGGCGCCATACCTGGTACCTGGCAATGCTATCAAATCCAATATAAGGCGACCAGGTTACCTTGTTGGCATCCATCTGCCCCAAAGCTTTTGTCTCTATGGTGCAATGTTCGCGGGACAACTGGACGTCTGAAACATACAGGCAAAGATTCTGGCTGGCGACCTTATAACAATACGATTCTTTCAGGGTATTGCATTGCTGGTCAACAAACACCGTATCAATATCAGTTTTAACGTCTGCCATTTTATAATATTTGTTGTTGGCCTCGCGGTAAATGATATATTTGGTGAAATCAAAAGTCGGGTATTTTGCAAAGACAAGTTCCACATGCCTGTCATTGAGAACCGAGGCCCTCCGTATTGGTATGATGGGTGGGGAAATGGTATCACCCACAACTGCTATTGCAGGTTTGGTCATGGTATCTTCACAATTCAGTATATCCCTCGCAATTAAACGCACCTGGTACTGACCCGGGGCATTGTAGGTATGTTGCGTTATTTTCTTCTCAGATTTCGCGCCGTCGCCAAAATCCCATTCATAATAAACGACTGTAGTATCCGCTTTCACCTTGTTGAGGAACTTGGTTATATTGCCGAGGCAAACAAAATCCTCTGTAACATTGAAATCGGTTTGAGGTGCATAGATCCTGACCTGGTTGTCAAACGTATCCTTACAAGTCCCTTTGTTCTCCGTTATGACCCTGACACCCTGCAATCCCCTGCTTTCCGGCATATACATAGAATCTTTACCGGGGCTCTTTAAATTCCCGTTGAAATACCAACTTACATTTACTGCCGAATCTTCGTGGTTACTGACCGTAGATTGGCTAACCTTGATAGGCTGGTGGTAACACAAGCCTTTTAATACGGTTCTTGTTTTAGGGTAATCAAACACCTCGATGGTGTCAATAGGCGGTAAAGTGTATTTGCAACCTAAGGTATCTGTCAATATCATGGCCGGGATATAAATTCGCCTTTCCCTGTAAACATGTTTAAAATTATTCCCCTGCCTGATCACACCGTCACCAAGGTCCCACTCCATGGTCGCCGAATCAAGTGTAGTACCCCTGAACCCAACAGTGAGCGGCAGGCAACCATTACCCCTGTCAAAATCATAAGTTCCCCTTGGGCCATTGATGATTATGTATCCGGGTTTTTTCAGTACTGTGGTACAACCTGACCTACTGGTCAGTTTTAGTGTGATATCATAAGAACCCGGCACCAGGTAGAGTTTTTGAGGATCTTTCAGTTGCGACGTGCTGCCATCGCCGAAATCCCATTCCCATTTGACAATATCGCTGTTGAAGGTCTTCGACATATCCGTGAACTGGCATTGAAGCGGAGGGCAGAACCTGCCTGTGGGATCAGCCTTGAACGCAGGTGCCAACATATTGGGAGACACTTCAAAACTGTCGTAGAAAGCACTCTTACACCCAAATTTATCTGTAATGCTAAGGGTAAAATAATTCATGCCCATGGTCTTGAATTTTGCATTGAAGTCTTGAGCTTTTGATACCAGGCCACTGCTCATCACCCATTTAAACGTGACAGGATATTTGGTGAGGGAACTGTCAATATATGATTTAAAATAGAAGACCGGCGTATCGCATATTGTAAACCTTTGGTAGATATAATTTGCTTTAGGCCCGCCGAAAGGCAACAGGTACTCCTTCTCTGAAGTGCAGCCCTTTGCCGACTGCACAATATGCCTGACAGTGATCATACTGTCCTTCTGAGGCATGGACTGTATATTGAACAAGGTAGTCAGGCCCTTTGCCTCAACGATCTGGTCCCCTATCCTCCATGTATGGTAATTATTGTCTTTACCAGCGAGGGAATCCGAAAGATTGAGTGTTATCGGCATGCATTTGCTGCTGGCAAACGCATGGCCTTTAAGTGTAGCACCCTCGACATGGAACATGATGATATTTGTATCCTGGCAGAGTGAGGAATCGAAATGTCCGACAAGGTAAATTTTATAAACACCGGCTTCCTTGAATACAAAGGAAGTCTTTTTGGCTATACTTGTATCTCCGTTCGGAAATATCCATTTTGCATTTTTTAAATTGCCATTATGCAGCATTGTAGCCTTGGCCGGAGCGCAATTCTGGTTCTGTGAATAATCCAGGCCTAAATCATGCACTGGAGCCATTGGCCACCTCTTCAGCGAATCAAAACACCTGAAAGTATCGTTCCATGCCTTGAAAATGAATGGGGAACCATAGGGGGTGAAAAGCTCTTTCTGTTTATATGGCAGTTTATGAGGCAATGTATCGAAATAATTTTTTGTCAACAACAGCCTGTTTGCCCAGGAATAATCAGGTTTGAAGGCTACCATGTTGTACTTGCAATCCACGAACCGGACAGCTAAACTCATGAATGGGCCATGCACATATATCGTATCCGCATTCTCCGACTCAGTCTCACAACCAAAATGCCTGGCAACAATTCTGATCAGGTGTTTACCACCCTTTTCCGTATTAAACATAGAATCCTTGAAAATGCTTCCTGTTGAATCCACCACAGAGAGAAAGAAAGTAACCTTCTTTTTTATGGAGTCATGGGAGGTATTGATATAGTGTATGGTATCCTTGTTGCAAAGATGCTTCTGCAGGATCTTGAAGGAAGGGATATATTTCTTTCCCACAGAGATTTCAGCCGTATCGGTGAGTATACAACCATTGACGGTCTCCACCGTTAAGATGGCTAAATAATTACCCGCCTTGTAAAATGTTTTCTTGACCTTATCTGTATTGTATTTCGTTGTTGTATCTGTAAACACCCATTCGTATGATTTAATTGGTTGTGTAACTTCCTCTTCATCGACTTCATATTCTACAGTTTTTGGAATACAGCCATATACATTCTTTGGTATGATATGAACATCCTGGGTGCCAACATTGATGTTGTTGTCCATTTTCAATTCCACAGTACAACCGTAAGAATTTGTGATTATTGCACTTGCCCTGTAATTTCCCTTCTTTTCATAGGTATGTGTTATCGGACTTCCTTTTGGAAAATTCTTCTTGGGTGTTTTGTCACCAAAATTCCAGAAACTTGCTACATAATCATTTCCATTGACCTTGAATACCGCATTAAACGGGGGATTACAACCTGTTGAGTCCAGCACACTGATAGTGACATCCGGCTCAGGATTGATCTTGACCTGATGGACTACTGAATCACTGCATGCACCACTGGATACACGGAGTTTTACCTGGAAGGTCCCGGAACTGGCATACTTATTCTTTGGGTCTTTGTCTGTACTTGTATTGCCATCTCCAAAATCCCAGTAATAGGTCAACCCTGTAGCTGCAGTTGAAGCATTCGTAAACTTTATCGTATCACCTTTACACAGGGAAAAACCCGTAATATTGAATTTTGCAGAGAGTTTTTCAACGGTTACGGGAAATTTCTCTATCGTATCATTACAGCCACTTCCTATTGCAACAAGGGTTACTTTGTATTTGCCATAATTTGTGATATTCGTCTTGAAATCCTTGCCGGTCCCGCTGCTACCATCCGAACATGACCATTTATAACTGCTGGCTCCCGTACTTGTATTGGTGGCATTAAATACACCCGGAAGCATGCAACTAAAAGTCTTGTTGAGTGTAAAACTAGCGGCTGGGGTAGGTTTTATACGTATGTAGTTGGTTTTGGTCTTTAAACTCTTGCAACCAAACCCATCGACTATGGTGAGGCCGATGGTAAACTTGCCACTATAGGTATACTTGTGGCCTGCCATCTGCTTATTGTTCAGGTTGCCATCACCGAAATCCCAGGTCCATTTGGTAATAATGGTATCTGCCTTTACAGATAAATCAGTGAAATTAAGATTTTCCCCGATACAGCCAACTGTATCAGCTGAAAAATTCACGGTAGGATTTGAAAACACCCTGACAGGGCTGAAGGTCTTTGTTGATTTATTGCCATTGGCATCTGAAACTGTAAGTGTAACAGTAAAATTTCCTGATTTATAATAAATAGCGGAAGGATTTTTCAGGCTTGACTTATTGCCGTTACCGAAATCCCATGAATAACTGGTGACTCCACCGGTACTTTGATCCGTGAAATTGACGGTAAGGGGAACGCAACCTTGCTTTACTGATGGCGCAAAATTCGCTACCGGATTTGCACACAGTGACAATCCGGAGGCAAAACACACAACTACAGTAATTTTTTTAAATAAATTCAAGGCATTTGTAATATCAAGGCATGATTGAATAAGGTATTTTGAATGGTAGACGCAATTAAGACAATATTCGTTGCTTTACAATCTTATTTTTTTGTAAACCAAGGCTTTGGAATACCCTGACCTGAACTCCTTTATCACCGTAAGTTGTAGTGTGTCAGGCGGATTGCTATCTATTCGGCCAGGAGAAATATAAATAAAATAATTTGAATTATTGATGGACCCCCAGCCGCTTATGAACCTTTTCGTCTTGAAATACCCATACCGGGCATCCGAAGCGGCATAGGTCAGCGGAAATACAAAATCGATGGTGTCATGCGCAAATTCACCTGAATTCATATAATCAAATACCATCACGCTGGTTTTTACAAGATGCCTGTAACTCATGTCAACGTCCGTGTATTTTTTCCCGTTATCGATATACAGGAAACTGACTGCGATGCAGCCACACAACAAAACAAACGGCAAGGCCCGGTGTAAATTCCTGACATACCAGATGGCTGCTGAAAACAGGATGACCGCGAATGGGATCAGGACGAGGAAATAGCGCTCTATTGCATCAGCTATCGATGAAAATATGCTAAATCCGAAACAAAATACCAATATCTGCATGATGTTCCTGTTATAACACCAGGTGGAGGTTTTAAACTCCCGGAACAGGTAGGTGACAATGGCCACAAACAAGACTATACTGAGGGCAAACCTGCCCTGGTTGACAAAAGTGAATTCAAGCGGGTAATCCCAAATCTTCTGTATAATACTGCCTATAGCCAATTTTGCTTTTCCTGTATTCACCGGATTCAGGTACCATCCATGGGTTTGTTTCTGTATCAGCAGGAAACAACCGAAGACAATAATAGGTATGCTATATAAAACACTAAGGTAAAGCCATTTTTTCGAATCCCTGGTTCTCATAAGTTCCATGAAATGTTGTACCATGAATGCAATGGGTAATACAATTCCTGTTTCTTTTGTCAATACACTTAACACACAGAAAAAGGCCGATAAGACATACTTCTCCTTTGTGTAGAAATAAACCGCGTAGACGCAGGTCATGGCCAGGAATATCTCCAGCAATACCTGGGTTGACTGTGCAATCACTATAGGTTGGACAAGGCATAAAAGGTATGAAAATATAGAAATCGCATAGTTTTTACTCAGGGAATATGCCAGTAAATATGTTCCATAGGCGAGAAAGAAAGTAAATATCAATGTAGTGGTATGCATCACTGCTACACTGCTGCCGAACACTTTTGCAATACTGGCCATCACCACGTGGACGAGCAAGGGATGCCCATAACTTGCTTCAGGGGGAATGGCGGACGGAAGAATGGATATGCCATGGTCCAGCAAATAGAGCACCCCGATCATGTATCCTGAAATTTCATCCCAGAAATATGGCAGGAAGATATCATTGAATTTGTATATGACAAAAACAATGAAGGCCATTAGTATAATGACCATCCTGTTGCGTGATGACTCAAATATCTTTGTCTTCATCCGATGAAAATAAAATGAAGGCAATAATAAACAAAATTTACTTTCTCAGTCTCGTGTACTCGGAAAAATATCTTTTCCCCAACTCCCTTTGTCCATTTGCATCATAATGAATCTGGTCGCTTGCATTGTCGGGTTTTGAAATAAAAAACGGAAATTCAGGATCTGCAAAACCGGTAAATGGAATACGGTTCACCAATAGCCTGATGCTTTCCTGTTGTTTCACGCGTAAGGAATCCTGCCTCGCCCAATAAGGGACAAGACCTCCGGCAATAAAAATCTGTGGAGGTTTCCAGCCCTGTATGTCTGACCTGATATCCTTCACCATCCTGTCAAGTCGTTCCTGATAGTCCGGATTGCCGACATCGTGTTCTCCCTGGTGCCAGAGTAAAGCCCTCAACTCCGAACCGGGATAATTGGCAATGACCCAATTGATTCTTTTAACCGCGTCTTCGTAGAGGTAGTCACCTTTATTCCATTCATTGCTGATAAAACCTGAGCTTCCCTTGCCACAGGGTATTAAAAGCACTTTCCGGTTGTTTCCGGGAAAACTGTCTTTGTAAAGTTTGGCAAATGTAAGTCCGAACCCAATTTTGCCCGGTCGTTTATCCCAATGCTCCAATGGTTCAATGGCTTCCAATATCCTGAAATCATTTCCGTCGTGACGACCGAGTTGGAAGATGCCCCCGGAAAAAGAATCTATACCGGGTACGATGCCGGCACCATTCAATGTATTGGATTGCCCTGCCACGAGGAAAATATCAAACTGGTCCTTTGTTGTCACTACCTCCGGTTCTGTTTTCTTTTTACAGGCATAAAGGCAGAGGCATATCAACAGCCATTTGAATTGCATGTGTAATGAACGAAGAAATGTGTTTTTAATTGTGTATCCCCTTACCTCAGCAAATGCAAAGTGCCCTTATGCTGATTATACTTATGCCCCGGACAGCCATAGACAATAACATAGACATAGACATCCATAGGGCTCACATTTCCCTTGTAGGTACCATCCCAACCTATATCAGGGTCTGAACTTTCAAATAATTTCTCACCCCATCTATCATATATTTTCAGGTTATAATCCATACCTGAATCATAATAAGTCAGATGTGGAAGATACATATCATTTAAAAGGTCGCCATTCTTCGGTGTAAATGCGTTGGGAATAAAAGCCTTATACTTGATTGAGTTAGGATCAAAACATGCGTATTCGATCTCTTTCTCAGTCCTGCAGTTATCCTTATCCTTCACAACAACTTTAAACGCCTTAGGCTCACAATTCATGTAATTGATGTTCTTTATTCTGCGTTCACAGTTCGAGCATATATATACGCCGGCCCAATTGTACAAATCTACCTGGTAAGGCAATGAATCCAGTTCAACAAACATATTCAGGGTGTCTCCCGGATTTAAACAATCCTTCAGGGCTGGGTGCATTAACAAGTTAAAACGAGGAGGGGTCTTGACAAATATTTCCCTTTCAAAATACAATGTACAAAGCCCTTCAACCAATGTAATTTTAATCAGGAAATTTCCGGTGTCATTGTATACGTGGTATAATTTACCGTAATCCGTGATACCATCGCCCCAATTCACCTCCAGGTTACCAATCTTATAGTTGCCATTGATAACGACCCGCATCGTATCACAGGTTACTTCATTCACGGAGATCTTAATATCAGGAGCGGCTTCCACATTGATCTCAAAAGAGTCGAGACCAAGGCAGAATTGATTCGACGCTACTACAGTTATTTTATATTTGCCTATTGATTTCGGGTGGAATTTAAAAGGATTGACCAGTGAATCCGTTAAGGCATAGTTGACAAACCATTTAGGATTTAACAGGCTTGACGGAGAATATTTCAGGTAGATCTCACTTCCCAGGCACATTTTGGATCTGGCATTTGACAGTGTGACCTTAGGCGCGCCATTCACCTTGATGGTATCGAGCAGAACAGAATCTGAACCACATGCAGAAATCGCCTTGATGTATGGAACATAAACACCCGGAAGCATATACTGGTAATTGATCGCCTGGTGGTAAATATTTCCTTTTGTCGAGCCTCCATCACCGAAGAACAGGTTAAAGTCGGTGCCTTGTGTGCAATTATTGATAAACGTGACCATTTCATAATTGCATAACTTTTTCT
>JANWHK010000153.1 GCA_025450395.1 Bacteroidia bacterium | reverse complement strand
TGTTGCCAAGATGGCTTAGCAAGCGCATTCGCGAAAAGGAACCGTTTAATCCGCGTCACATGGTTGTATTTGGCTGGTCGGGCATGCGTGGCGTTGTATCCATGGCGGCTGCATTGGCCCTACCGCTGACATTGCAGAATGGGGCTGCATTTCCACACAGGAACCTGATCATCTACATTTCATTTTGCGTGATACTCTCAACACTTGTTTTGCTGGGACTCACCCTGCCATGGGTCATTCGCAGATTAAAACTGAAGCCGCATTCCATTGTCGCGGAAGAATATGATGTACGCACTCAAATCGTTTCAACTGCCATTACATATATCGAAGAAAATCATGCCTTGTCGCAGGAAGAATTGCTCAACAATATCAAGAACAAATATGAGATCAAGTACAACCGTTTACAAAGGACGGATCTAGCGCCTGACTATTTTGAAAAAGGGCAATCCAAACCCGCAAATGTATTTAATGAGTTTTCGAAAATGCAGATTGAGCTGATTGCAATCGAACGCAAGACACTGCTGGAATTACACCGCTTCGGCAAGGCTAGCGAAGAGATATTGCGCAAGATAGAGCGTGAACTCGACCTTGAGGAAACAAGGCTGCAGATGGAAATGTACGGGGACTAAAGGACGAAGCCATTTACAATTTACAATTTACAATTTACAAATTACAAGTTACAATTGGAAACCCATAAATAAAACCTTTATTAGCACCACGTCATCGCGAAGACTTTGGCTTTGCAATGTCTGTGGCGATCTGTAAATGAAAGGAAAAATCAGTTCAGAACAATCCCCATCAACCTTCCCTACTGCTTTATAAATGTCTTGTTCAAATGACCTTCAGGGCTGCTGATGGTGATGATATAGGTTCCGGGTTCAAGTGATTTCAAGTCCAGCTCTTCGTGATGTGCATTTGTCGCATCTGTTATCGTCCGACTCAACACCAATTTGCCATCCATGGTATTTATGAGGATTAACAATGATGATGCCTGCTCAAGTTTAACATCAACAGTAATCTTGTCCTGTACAGGATTTGGATATAAAATGAACTCTGCTTTCAAGGCAGTAGCCGTTAACAATCCAACAAGAGGATTTCCCGCATACTTGAACAATTTTGTACCGTGATTTTGCCCCAGGCTCACACCATCACCGGCAAAACCAATCGAAGGACTAATGAATTTTGCACAGCTAAGTCCATCGCCCTGTCCGATTACAGTCCATGTTTGCCCCTTATCCTTGCTTAGCAAGGTGGTAAATGGCGCACCCTGAAGCGTTGCAGCATGATTTGTCAAAACATAATTTGAAACCGGAATGAGGCAGACAGACCAAAAATAAGTCGAGTCAACAAATGGTGATTTTACATATTGCCAGGTGAGTCCTCCATCTTCGGTATATTTTATTTCAGAAGAACCAGTCGTCGATATGAGTGTATCAAGTGAGGTGCAGATGCCATGCAAAGGATCGTTAAAATGTAAAAAACCTGAATAACCTGAACCTGACCTGTACACTTGCCAGTTTTGTCCGTCATCGATGGATTTGAAAATTCTTCCTCTGGTAGTGCTAAACCATATCGTATCACCCATGCGCGCATAATCTCCTGCACTTCCATACTCACTGGCTAAAGGATCCGGTATCTTTGACCGCTGAATCCTCGCCCAGGTATTGCCTCCATCTGTCGTACGGTAAATTTCAAAATAAGCCACACTTGTATCTGTTTCCGGACTTGGATCGCCAACCATGATGCCATTCAGGGCATCTTTAAATGTGATGACATCAACAAAGGACTCCGGCCTCAGAAATGTATTTGTAGCGGTTGGGGTCCAGTTGATTCCTCCATCAGTTGTTTTTAAAATAAGATTTGATGCTGACCCGCTCAGGAAAATTCCGGCCCATCCGTTCATCCCGTCAATACCTGTTACAGCTGATAAAAAGGGGTATTCTCCAGTATCGGTGTCAAATCTTTTATACTTCCAGGTAGTTCCTCCATCAGCTGAAGAATACATCGAAACGAAATCTCCCCATACCTGGTTGCTGTCCGGGTCAAAAAAAACATGTTCGGCTCCCATCCAAATAGTATTTGCGTTGATCACCTGGCTTCGGGATATCGAGACTGTGTCATCGATCTGAGGTGTTTTTGACGTCCATTGAGCCGTCATGGTCGATGAGCTGACACAACAAAACAATAAAACAATTGTTCTGTTGAATGATTTGTAAATGTTTGCTTCCATATTATGAGGGTTTTATATCAATAGTCAGGCAAACTTATAAGTATTCAACTGATTAACCAACTAATTTTTAATTTATTAAATAATAGGATGGATAGCGGTACCCTCGTACTTCGTACATTAGTCTCCAATTGTAACTTGTAATTTGTAAATTGTAAATTACTCCTCAATATATACCAAAGCCAGCTTGATCTCCGAATAGCTGACCTTGCCTTTGAGTTTTGCATAGATGGGACTCAATTGCACTCTGCCACTGCCCTTATGGCCTTCCTTGTTGAGCTCATCAATTGCGGATTTCACTTTCTTGAGCAATTTATTCTCGGGTTTATACAGGTCGAGGTTCATGTCCGGATATAATTCCTTGATTTTTCCCAGGTGTGACAAAATAGTTTCCCTGGACATGCCGCGTTCCTCCGCCATATCGTTCAGGCTCATGCCTTCCCTTATCAGGTCCGCGGTTTGTTCATATGTAGATTTTTTTTCGAGCTTGGCCTTTTTACCTTTCCTGTTTTTCTCTATCTCCCTGACATCGGTTGTACCACCACAGCAAACGATAAAGAGTTCATGGCGCTTTTCGAGTTCCTCTATACTCCACTGTTTATCGGCTTGCTCTGAGAGTTCCATAAAGCGCTTGTCAGCCTTTAGGGCGAGACCGTCTACCTGCAGTGCCATTGCATTAAATCCGCTCAAATACAGGCTCTCAAGATCTTTTAACCTGCTTAAGGCGACATAACCCTGACCCTTTTCAAAAGTCTTGCTTAAATCCACTTCTGCCGCATCCAGCGTCATACCCTGACTTTTATGTATCGTGATGGCCCATGCCAGTCTCAGCGGCACCTGCTGGAAGCTCGCCAGTGTTTTTCCCTTGTCATCCTGTATCATCCAGTCTTCCGGTTCGGCATCTATCACCTTGCCCGACCTGATCTTCACTTTTGGGAAACCGTCCGAGTTAAAATCAACAACTTCACCCAGGGTGCCATTCATGTACCCCTTTTCGTAATTGTTCTTGATGAACATCACACGGGTGCCCAATTTCAATTCCAGTACTGAATCTGTCAAAACTGATTTCCGAAGAACCTCCTGCAATTTATCATTGCCTTTTGTAACAGCTGTATATACTTTTGACTTTGCACTGAGTTGCTTGAGAAATTCTGTATTGACCCTGTCAACATCGATGTTATGCGTATACAATTTGGTTGGCTGTATGGCGGTGAGGCTGTGTTTTGAGGCACCCTGCAGCTTCGCAATGGAATCATTGCTGATGCGCCCGCTCCTGACATGGTTCAGTATAATATTCAGGCTATTATCCGCCTGCCTGTGCTGTTCCGTAATGTAGCAGATCGTCAGTGCCGAATCAAGCCATGCCTTTGACATAAAGGCGAATTTTTCTTTTGGCTCGCCATTTCCGCCCACCGGCGGTAACTGGAAAAAGTCACCCGAAAAGACAATCTGTATACCCCCGAAAGCCAGGGTATTTTCCTTGAAGAATTGCAGTACCTGGTTCACCATCTCCAACTGGTTTTTGTGCAGCATGGAGATCTCATCGATGATCAGCACCTGCACCTGTTTTAATTTATCGAGTATATATTTCTTGGTCTTTAAATTCAGGAGATCCTTGTGTGCAAGGCTGTCCCTGACCCCTATGCCCGACCAGGAATGGACCGTCATGCCATTCATGTGGGTGGCGGCAATGCCGGTGGAAGCTGTCACAGCCACAGGCACTTTTCTTTCCTTTAAATACTGTATGTACTGGTTTAAAACATAAGTTTTACCGGCACCAGCTGAACCTGTTAAAAATACATTTTTACCTGATTTGAGAATTGCCAGCGCTTTTGCCTGATCCATTAATGATGCATGGGACTAATAAATAACAATTTTCTGTGAGCGCACACCTGCTGAAGTCCTGTAATATAAAACATAGGTGCCTCTGGCATATTCCGAGGTATTGATCTCTGTCAGCTTGTTTTCAATCTCTTTTTCATAGACTACCTGTCCATAGATGGAGATGATCTGCACTGTTCCACTCTCTTCTGTATTTACGAATACCACATCGTGCGCAGGATTCGGGTATACAGGTAAAGTATTGTTCGCCATCACAGATTGCACTGAAGTTCCATTGACCTTGATGTAATCCACCTTTGTCAGTGTATTGGTACCTTCAGCGTTTGTGGCTATCAGGGTAATCGTAAAATTATTGCCATTGGTGAACTGGATATTCGCTATCTGATCAGTCGAATCCGTGCCATTCACCCAGACATAATTAGCAGGCGATACCCTCCATATCCATGATGTTGGGGTATTGGACGACATATCGATCAGGCTGATGATCTCATTTGTGAGAGGCGTGGTTTTTGAAGCTTTAAAATCAACAATAGGCGGAGCTGTGACACTGGTGACAGTGATATAATTGCTTTTCAGCAGTGAATCTCCTCCCGACATGTTGGTAACAAGTAATTTAACGGAATAGGTCCCCGTCTGGCTAAAAGATACATAGACCAGGCTGTCCGCGAGTGTTGTACTGTTCAGCAGGTTATATGTTGAAGGAGTGATGGTCCATTTGAAAGTAATGGGTTTGTTGATGGAGGTATTGGTGAGTATAACTGTCTGGCCTTTGGTGGCGCTGGTGGTTGAAGCAGTGAATGAACATACAGGGCGTTCATTAGGGCTGATACTCCGCACCACATTGTTACCCATATCCACGACATATAACAACTTGTGTTTCTCGTGGTATACAATGCCTGTGAGGTCCTCAAACCTGGCGGAAGTTCCATCCGCATTCACATAGCCCTGCTGGGAATTGCTGCCTGCATAAATGCTCAGTACATTGTTATCATATCTTTTTACGCACAAAGGCTCGGCTATAAACAATGTGGTACCGACCTTGCACAGGTCTCTTGGCCCGTCGAGCCCGGCAGTGATAAGGTCAGTAACAGCCATGGTGCTAAGGTTGATCTTCCGTATCGCGCCATTACCATAATCGGCTACCAGCAGGTCATTGCCATCCAGATAGACATTATAGGGGGCAGTGAACCTTGCATTGGAGCCTGTTCCATTCACATGGCCGGCAACTCCGCCAACACCCGCAATGGTGGTGACATTGCCACCGGAAATTTTCCGTATGCAATGGTTGCTTCTGTCTGCTACATATATATCACCGTTCGAAGCAACAGCAATACCTGCAGGTGCGTTAAACTTGGCTGAAGCATTCGCTGCATCCAGGTGCGCCCCGTTCAATATTTTGACCCCTGCAAAGGTGGTGACTATCTGCTGGGTCGCTATATTTATAAATCTTTCTACTTTTCTTATCTGGTTATTGTCGAGGTCGGCCACCATCAGTTCGTTGGTGTTAGGGTTGATGGCCAAACCGGCTGGTCTTGCAAACCTGGCGGCTGAACCTGCAAGGTCCTTGCTGTCTGCTGCGCCCGGATCGGCGGGATCAAGTGTATAACCTGCAGCAAGGTAAGCCGTATTTCCGTTGATCCAGAAGATATTGTGTTCATTGGACACGTATATCCTGCCTGCAGTGTCTACTTCAATCCCCATTGGACCGGAATATTGTACTGAATCTTTGTGTGAACTCCTTAAAGCGTTGTAAAGTCCGCTTCCGGTATATTGCAGGCCGGAATAGGCCTTAACCGTCTGCGCATACATGCATGCGCAGGAATTAAATGCCATAAGACAAATAAGTAAACGTTTCATTTATAATGTATGTGGGTTAAATTGCAGATATGGTCTGGTTAATATTGTCTTCAATGGTATCCAGGATATTGTTGTAATCCCTTCCCTTGAATTTTTTACCGGTCATAGCCTCGAATAATTCCGTATACCTATCGGTTACGCTTGTCACAAATTCATCGGTCATTTCAGGTATCAATTGACCTTCAAGACCTTGGAAACCATTTTCCATTAACCATTCCCTTACAAACTCCTTTGAAAGCTGTTTCTGGGGTTTACCGGCCTTCTGAAGTTTTTCATAGGCGTCCAGGTAAAAAAACCGGCTTGAATCGGGTGTATGCACTTCGTCTATCAGAACCAGTTTCTTTTCGTGCAGTCCGAACTCATATTTCGTATCCACGAGTATCAGCCCTCTTTCAGCGGCCATATTGACACCGCGTTCATATAATTTCAATGCCGTTTCTACCATGTTTTCAACGGTCTTTTTACTGCATATCTTTCTTGTGATGATGTCCTCTACGCTGACATCCACATCGTGCCCTTCCATGTTTTTTGTTGCAGGTGTAACAATAGGTTCAGGGAACCTGTCATTTTCCTTCAGGCCATCCGGCATTTTTACGCCGCATATCATTCTTTCGCCTGTCTTGTATAGTCTCCACGCATGACCGCATAGATATCCCCTTACAACAATCTCAATCGGGATCGCATCACAGTGTATGCCCATTGTCACATTGGGGTCTGGAACTGATAATTTCCAGTTAGGTATGATATCCTTGGTCTCATCCAGAAAATATGCAGCCAGCTGTGTCAAAACTTCTCCCTTATGCGGAATAGCCCTTGGCAGCACATGATCGAAGGCAGATATCCTGTCACAGGCGATCATGATAATATGGTCATTCTTTATTGTATATACGTCCCTCACCTTACCTCTGTAAAAGGATATCTGATCCTTAAAGAAGTAATTGGTCGCCATTAATCCTTTTTCCATTTTTGCGGTTGTAGTTGTTTGAGTCATTTTTTAGTTAATTTAGTTAATTAAAAAGACAAAAATACACTTCTTTTGTTTTTTTTACATCATTTTTTTTAAACAACGTCCTTTTTTCGGGACTTACGGAGCCTTAACTGTGTGAAAAACAGCACCGGTAACTTTTCGGTAAATCCCGGCTCAGGAATGGTCTTCCCTATGGTGCTGCTTGTCATCCGAGGGGGAATCATAAGCCTTGATAATATCTTTCACCAGCCTGTGCCTTACAACATCGTCCACATTTAACACCACCATGCTGATCCCCTTGATTCTTTCCAGTATCCTGGTGGCTTTCAGCAAGCCGGAGGTTTGTTTTGCAGGCAGGTCCACCTGGCTCATATCCCCTGTGATAATCAGCTTGGCGGATGGTCCCATACGGGTCAGAAACATCTTGATCTGGTTATCGGTTGTATTCTGGGCCTCATCGAGTATCACAAAACAATTGTCCAGGGTCCTTCCGCGCATAAAAGCCAGCGGCGCCACTTCAATTGTCCTGTTTTCGAGGTACAGCTTCAGCTTGTCAGGTGGTATCATGTCATCCAGTGCATCGTAAAGCGGCCTGAGGTAAGGATCTATCTTCTCCTTGAGGTCACCCGGAAGGAAACCGAGACTTTCCCCGGCTTCAACGGCAGGACGCGTGAGTATGATACGTTTTATCTCCTTGTTTTTCAACGCTCTCACAGCTACGGCAACAGCTGTATAGGTTTTACCGGTACCGGCAGGCCCAAGTGCGAAAACAATATCGTTCTTGTCAATTTCCTTCACCAGCTTGATCTGGTTGGCGGTCCTGGCCTTGATAGGCTTCCCGTTATTTCCCAGCAGTATGGTATTGTTGTCGGTATCAATGTTATGGTTTAACATGCCGTTCATGTTGGGCATGTCATCCGAATTGATGCTTTCTTTACCGAATACCTCACCCAGCAAGGAATCATTCAACTCCCGGCCCTTGGAAATAAGATGGACGAACTGGTCAATCTTTTTCATCACGATATCGACTTCATTTTCTTCGCCGATCGCTTTTATCTCGTTTCCCCGGGCTATAAGTCTTAGCTTGGGGTATATATGTTTAATTTTATCAAGGTAAACATTATTTGCACCGTATATTTCGAGAGGGTGCAGTTCTTCTATTAAATAACTTTTTTCTGCCAATGTTTATATACTTATTTTTTAAATGGGTAAATAGTGGATATTTTTGCCAACGAAAATACAAAATTTTGTCGATAGTTTTTCTCATATCCGATTTTCAAAGTGATTCATACAAAATCGGATTGCTTAAGCACGGTATTTTATCAAAGCTCAAGAACGTTGATATCATTGATATTACACACAATATTCGATTAAATAATACCATTGAAGCGGCATTTGTTGCAAGGCAAATACAACTTACAGATAATCAAGGTGATATTGTGGTTATACGCGTTGGAAAATCAAGAAGGCTGGTTGTTTATCAACATTTATTGAACTTGTATATTCTTCCCGACAATGGATTACTCACAATGTTGTTCGATAATCCCGATTTAAAACAGGTGTACGAGGCCGATAATGGCCAGGAAACACAGGTGATGGAGCTGTTCCTGCAGGGCCGGTTGAATGAACTGAAAAGCGCCGGTGAATCCTTGTCCATCAGTTACAATAAACAAGTGAATATCAACAGGGATTTTATCATCTCTGAAGTGCTTTTCTGGGACCAGCATGGCAATTGTTATTTTAACCTTACCAGGGACTTATTTGAAGGGTTTGTAAAAAACAAAAAATACAATATCCGGATACAGCATTATATAGGGCAGGTTTTTTCACAGGTCAGCAACTCGGTGAATAACGTGAACCCCGGAGACGCAGTAATCACTTTCAGCCGTTCGGGATACATGAAACTGCAGATCAACCTCGGCAATGCAAAACAATTATTCAGGATTAAAGACGACACAAAAATCATTATAGAAACCACATGATCATCAGGATAGTCAAAATGACATTTAAACACGAGGAGATCGAGAATTTCCTTGCTCTGTTCCACACGGTAAAGGACGACATCAGGAACAGCGAAGGTTGTTCGGACCTCGCATTATGGAACGACACATTTCACAGGAATATACTGTTCACATATAGTATTTGGGAAAGCCAGAAACACCTGGACCAATACAGGAATTCTGAACTGTTCAATACCACATGGGCGAAGACAAAAATAAAATTCTCCGGAAAACCGGAAGCGTGGAGTGTTGAACAACTTGTGGGAAGCGCTAACAATAAAACATTGTAATTTGCAGTTAACAAAATATCCATGAATAGAATCGTTTTATTTATTTTTCTCAGTATCGCGTGCAACAGTTTCAGCCAGATAAAAAATTACGAAAAAGCAAAAACCGCTTTTGCCGCCGGCTCCCTGAAGGAGGCCAATAAACTTATAGACAAATGCCTGCTGGATGAGGAAACCAGGGACCATCCCAATGTATTGCTTTTAAAATCGAAGATCATGTTCGGCATCTTCATGAATAAAAGTTTACTGGAAGATTTTCCATCCGCACTGAAGGATGCATTAAAGTATGCTGAAAAATCCCTTGAGGCGAATAAAGGTGAAACCATGAAAACCGCATTCAGGTCAGCCAATTCGGAATATTTCACGACGCTGATACGGCAAAACAACAAGGAAGCCCTTGAAGCTTACAATACAAAAAAATATAGCAAGGCCCTGCCCCTTTTCAAAAAAAGCATGTCCTTCGGCCCCGATACACTGGCCATGGTATATGCCGGTGATTGTTACTGGCAGATGGGAATGGAATCGGAAAGCCTGCCTTATTTCAAGAAATCAGCAGAGCTCATCTATGCAGGGGTTCAGGACAGCAATACAAGAGTCTTCGGTTATTTCAAGGAACCTTTCAGGAAACTGGGAAAATATTATATCGACCGAAACCAGTTTGATTCCGCCTATATCATTGTCAAAAACGGGAGGGAAATATTGCCAAATGATCCCATCCTTTCTGAATTTACATATAAGTTGACGCGGTATGCGCTCGACAAGATACCACCCAGCGACGATTACCTGAATTTTGTCAGGCAGAGCTTAAAGGACTTCCCTACCGATTCATTCCTGAACCACCGCGAAAATTCCATCTACATCTTTTTGCTGAATGGCATGGCAGTGGCCAATGAACAGGACCAGTTCGACAGTTTATTAAATAAATATGCGGCCAGCAAGGAGGCCAAAG
>JANWHK010000152.1 GCA_025450395.1 Bacteroidia bacterium | reverse complement strand
CTGAAAAAAAAGCTTGTATACATAAGAATACGATGTATATTTGCGTTATGTATTCAAAGGAACTGTTAAAAGGGACATTACAACCTATCATCCTGAATCTCCTGAAAGAGAACAAAAGAATGTACGGGTACGAGATTACGCAGAGAGTAAAAGAATTGACAAATGGCAAAATTGAAATTACAGAAGGCGCTCTTTACCCAACCCTGCATAAACTGGAATCGGAGGGAGTATTAAGAGTTGAGGAAGAATTTATTGGAAAAAGGGTGCGGAAATATTATATGCTGACCAAAACCGGAAATTTAGTTGTTAAGCAAAAAGTTGACGAGTTCAACGACTTTCTTGCGACAATCAATATGCTGTTAAAACCTTCATACTCATAAATGGAAATTACAGACGATCAAATAGAATTTATTCGGAATGATGTCCGAAACAGGGGTGTAAAGCTAAATAGCCTTGCAGATGACATAGTTGACCACATTTGCTGTGCTATTGAAACCCACCCCGGATCTGATTTCAATGGAGTTTACGCCGAGGTCATCAAGTCGTTTGGCGAAAAAGGCCTTTTAAGAATCCAGCAGGAAACAATAGTATTATTAACCATAAAAAAGGAGGAAAAAATGAAAAAAACAATGTATGTAATCGGCTTTATAGCCACATTTCTCACCACAACCGGTTTACTGTTCAAGCTTCAGCACTGGCAAGGCGCATCGATTATTTTGATCTTGGGAATTATGCTTATCAATCTTGGTTTTTTGCCAATGTATTTTTATGATAAGTATAAAAGATCTGTATCCGGATAATAGTTCCACAGTGTGCCGCCCTGGTGTGCATTAATCGATTTGTCATTTTATTGTCCTATTTTCGCATTGTTAAAATAACATGGATAAGGGAACGTTTATTCGGACAAAACTTAAAAAGACATATCATGAAAAAACTATTCTCATTGCTTTTTATTTGCATTTGTGCCTTATCAATGGCACAGGCCCAACAAAAACCACAGTTTGCCTGGGCAAAGGACATCGGCAGTACTTCTGATGATATAGGATATGATATAGCAGTTGACAATAATGGGAATAGTTATACAATCGGGGCATTTGAAGGGACAGTGGATTTTGATCAGGGAACCGGCATTGCCAATTTAACTTCAAAGGGCCTGAAGGATATATGTATCACAAAACTTAACAGTGCCGGGAATTTTATCTGGGCAAAACAGATAGGCAGTTTTAGTGCTGATAATGGTTATTCCATTTGGCTCGATGGAACGGGTAATATTTATGCAGGCGGCAATTTTAGTGGCACGGTTGACTTTGATCCCGGTGCGGGAACAACTAACCTGTCCTCAGCCGGGGGAATGGACATGTTTATTTTAAAGCTTGATGTGAATGGTCAGTTTAAATGGGCCAGGTCCATGGGCAACGCTTCCAATCAGGGGGGACTGAAAATCACGACAGATCCCGACGGCAATGTCTGTATAGCTGGTGGATTTGATGGGTCTTTGGATTTTGATCCCGGTGCAGGAACCTGTGTCCTGAATGCAACTGAGTTCGATATTTTTGTCGCCAAGCTGGATGCTGACGGGGATTTTATCTGGGCCAGGAAAATGGGCGGTATTTGGTCGGATGGGGCGTCTTCAATTACAACAGATGCATCAGGTAATATTTATACTACCGGCTCTTTCCTTGATAAAGTGGATTTTGACCCGGGCGCTGGCACTTATTATTTAAACTGTGACAAAGAATCGGATGTTTTCATTTTAAAACTGGATGCAGCAGGTAATTTCGGCTGGGCAAGAAGCCTCTCAGGAAAAAGTTTTGATGGCGGCTGTTCCATAGCTATAGATGGCAACGGAGATATCTATATTGGAGGCCAGTTTAGTGTCGAAGTCGATTTTGATCCCGACACTTCGTCAACGTTTTTCATGACGGGTGCTGGTCAGATCGACCTGTTTGTGTTAAAACTGGATGCCGGCGGGAATTTTATCTGGGCCAGAAATATGGGAGGACTTGGTTGGGATCTTGGCCGGGATATAGCTCTCGACAATTCAGGCAATGTATATTTCACAGGTTCTTTCCAGGGTGTCGTGGATTTTGATCCGGACCCATCGACAACCTTTAATTTAAACTCCGGGAGCTGGAATGCCATCTATATTCTGAAACTGGATAACTCGGGAAATTTTGTATGGGCACAGAAAATGGGGTCTGCGGTTATTCAGACTGAACATTATGGACGGTCTATTGCACTTGATGGTTCAGGAAATATCTATGTCACGGGCACATTGCAGGCAAGCGTTGATTTTGATCCGGGTCCGAAAACCTTTAATTTACAATCAGGTGGCGGAACCGATATCTTTATCTGTAAATTGTATAAGGATAGCATCAGCAACATTCCGTCATTGCAGAATATTGGCTTACAGCCCAATCCCACAAGCGGAAAATTAAATATAGTGGTTTCAAATCCAACATCCGATAACAGGATTGAGTTATACAACAGTCTTGGTGTTTTGATCCTTACAAAAACGGATTTAAGCACATATAATACCATCGAATTGGGAGATGAAGCCAATGGTTTATACTGGGTAAGGGTCATGAGCGCTGACGAAGTGGTGAGTACCATGACAATCATAAAACAATAGCTACGCCACAACTCTTACCTCAACAAGGTAAAAGTTCCACTGAAACTATAAACCTTTTGTGTACTATTGACTGTAAACTTGATGATATAGAGATATACACCCTGCTGACATAGTTCATTCCTGTAATAGCCATCCCATCCTGTGCGGTAGTCATGCGACCTGTAAAGCAATTCACCCCAGCGGTTGAAGACCTCAAAATCATAATATTCTAAACCATTTAAACTTGGAGGGAAAAAATCATTAGAACCGTCACCATTTGGAGAAAAGGCATTTGGGATAAAACATGTAAGATCACAGTTATCCATCACTTGCATCTGCAAGGAATCCTTGCACAAGGAGTTATCCCCAACCGTTACCCAATAAGTCCCGGCCTTATTCACCTTCTTCCATTTTGTGGTGTCTCCTCCGGGTTGCCATTTATAAAACCGGTATATACCGGCATCCAGAAAAATGGTTTCATTTTTTAATTCGCACAAAAAGTATATGCTGTCCCGGGGCCCTGCAGACAGGTTGTGCACCTTGAGTTCTATCCTGGCAACACTGTCGCAATCACCCGAACGGCTGAAAGTATCGCTGTAATCACCTGAAGAATGCCTGTATTTCCCATGGATGAATACACTATCACCTTCACACAGGTCGATGGTATCTATTGCCAAAGCCATTCCCTTTAAAATAACTGTTTTCTCAACCCTCTGGCAGGGAAGTTCTAATCTTAGGGTATAAA
This sequence comes from Bacteroidia bacterium, assembly GCA_025450395.1. GTDB lineage: Bacteria > Bacteroidota > Bacteroidia > NS11-12g > UBA955 > JABMMZ01. The sequence goes on along the minus strand of JANWHK010000152.1, from coordinate 2,065 downwards.
CCCCGGGCTGTGTTGCAATAAAAGCTGAATCATTGCTTATAGTCGCTCCGTTCAAAAGCCACTCACAGGTATATTTCATCGGCAAGCCCATATAAGCAAACCAGAGGTTGGTTTTGCCATTGATCATGCATATCTTTTGAGGGAGCGATATTCGTATGGAATCCATGATGACATTATCGATGGCCATTACACCCGGCACAGGATTACTACATGCGTGCGGAGGGCTGGTCTTGGTGCATTTGCCATTACCAGTGAACCTGATCGTGACCTTGCTTTTTTGGGAAACAAAGGCACAGGACTTAAATCCGGTTACCCAACACAATTTCATGTTGGGGTCATGGGTAAAACTGTCGTTAAAAACCCTTGTGCCCAGTGGCTTTCCGTCTATGGTAATATCAACCCCTGCGTCTTCATCATCCCACATCGACCATGTGCCAAGGTCGAATCTTAAAAAATAAATTGTTCCGGGAGTGATGCTTACTTCCTGCTCTATCCAGTTGCCATTACCGGAGATACAGCCGGTGATATCTACCCAATTGTCGCCAGGCTGGTAATTATTCGCCACCTGCACATTGCCGTTGGTAACCCATCCGTTAGGACCATTGCAATTAAGACCTCCTTTTGAAAAATCACCATTATAAATTATTTGCCCCCATAAGCTTGTCACCTGGAGCATTATTATGAGCATGATGGGGTATGTTCTTGACATGGAAAATCTTATCGTGCAGTCAAAGATATGTGTATTTCCTAATTTAGTCTCCGCAATACCCTGAAACAGTTTTAAATTGACATTAAACTGACAATGATGACATTATCATGACATTTTTTTGTCTTGATGGTCAGATTATAGTCAAATTTTCGAATGTGTGTATTGATTGATCTTCATGGACTGTATTTTTGTCATCATGAAAACAGCCATACAAAATAGACTGAGGTTAACAGGCCTGTTCCTGCTTTTACTTTTGAATGTAAATAGTATCAGTGCCCAGGACACCATTCCGCCTGTAATTACCTTAATAACCAGTGATACAGTCAGTATTGAAGTGGGGTCATCCTATACAGATGCCGGAGCCACAGCCTTTGATGAATCAGATGGCGATATCACTTCGGGCATGATCATGACCACTGATCTTGATGTAAACGTTACAGGAATTTATACCGTCATCTACAACGTGATGGATAAAGCCGGCAACAAGGCTGTACCGGCCATTCGCATCATCATAGTAAGAAACGACCTTACTAAACCTATAATAACCCTGAACCCGGGTTCCCCGGGATGCATCGAACTCAGCTGCAATAACCATCCTTATATTGATCCGGGAGCTACTGCAGTAGATAACAAATACCCCTTTAACCTGACAAGCTCCATCATTGTATACGGGTATGTGGATACCCGGAAAAAAGGAAATTATACGCTGACCTACACAGTGCAGGACCCAGCCGGCAACAAAGCGATCCCCCAAACCAGGAATGTATGTGTTGAAACAACCAAAGCGCATGGATTTATTGTTACACCCATAAGCGGTGGTTTCAGAATCTGGACGGATGGGGCTATGGAGGTTGCCAGGAGGTCTTTCAAATGGTACATTGATGGCAAATACCTCAGCGGATATGACAAAACTTATGAACTGTATTGGTATCCGGACGATAATCTTTACCACCAGGTATGCATGGATGAAACTTTTTGCGATGATGATACAGCCTACAGGTATTGCAAGATCTTCGGCGATACCGTATTATCCCCTATCAGTGGAAAAATATATGTAGATGCCAACAATGACTGCAAAAATGACCTCACTGAAAAAAACCTGAACAATGTACCTGTCAGGATTTTTGATGGTAACGAGAAATTAATCGCGGTAAGCTACAGCTACAACGGCAATTATGCTTTTAATGTCGATAATGGTCAATATAAGGTTGAGCTGGGTCTGACCGGAACACCCTTGGAAATCAATTGTCCCTATCCCGGAAAGGATACACTCATTGAATTGAAGCAAGGACAATTAAGCATAAAAGACCTGGATTTTCCTCTTGCCTGCAAACCCGGGTATGATATCGGCGTGAT